>DATJYW010000462.1:0-18127 GCA_035499435.1 Candidatus Acidiferrales bacterium
GTCTTCCTTGAACGTGGTACCTCCCTGTTCGAGCGTCACGTGGAAGCGGTTGTACTCCATGCGCACGCCGCCGCGATAGTTGTTGGTGCTGTTGCGCAGCAGCGTGGGTACGGCGAACTCATTGTTTTCATCCTGAACCCACGTGGTCACCGCATGGCCGGATTCCGAATTCCGCTCGAAGACCAGGTAGGGCATGATGTGCTTGCCCGGAAGAAGCTGAAGGTCACCGTATCCATTGCGCCTCAGGGTATCGTAAGCCTGCTCGTTGAACCCCTGCGGGACGAATGGATTGGCGTAGGAGGGCAGCGCATTGAAGTAGGCGATGTTGCGATAGTCGGCGCTGAAATCGTAAATACCCTTCTTGCGCATGTCCAGGTGCGCCGTATTGTAGGGATCGCCCCAACTGTTGGCTCGTGCATCGAGCCGGTCGAAAAGACGATGCTTCGGGTCGGTAATGGTGAAATCGAGGCTGTTGAGCCTTGGCCCCTCCCCCAGATTCACGATCGTCCGATACGTCGGGTAACTGCCGCGCACATCCGTGAGCCACCGGTAGCCCAGCTCGAAACTACCCGTGAACCACTCCTCGCCCGAAGGCACAGGTGTGGCAGCTTTTTCGTCAGCTTTCGCGGGAGCGGTCTGATCGGCCGGTTTCGCCTGATCGGCGGGTTTCGCTTGCTCATCGGTCTTCGCCGGCGCGGCCGGGGCCGCGGGAGCGGCCTGGCTCCCGCTCTGCTGCGCCGCGGCAGCCACCGTCATGAGAAAAACCAGTAGGACTCTCATTTGAAGAACGCCCGGTCCACGTAGGACCCATGCACCTTCTGGTGACAGAGAGTGCAGTTCTGGAATCGCGGCGAGCGCAGATCGTGGATCGCCGGGCCTACCGTCCCCAGCGTCGAGTTGGGCGCCGGGTTGGGCACCGGAATGTTCGAGTGGCACTCCATGCAGAGGAGGCGCACCTCGGGCCGCGTCAACATTTTCGGATTCGCGGATCCGTGCGGCTGGTGGCAGGCTCCGCAACCTTCGAGCCGCACCGGCGCGTGCTCGAACGGAAACGGCCCGACCTTGTCGCCGTGGCACTTCATGCAGCCCGGTTCGTTGGCGCGAGTCAATTGAATCGACTTCGGCACCGCCGAACCGTGCGGATTGTGGCAGTCCACGCAGCTCATGGCGCCTTCCGGCAAACGGTGTTTGTACGGTTTCTGAAAACTCGCCCAAACGTCGGGATGGCAGCCCGCGCACTGCCGGTTGATCTCGGGCAGCCTATGCGGCACGAGTCCGTTGGGTCCGTTCTTGTGAATCGCGTGGCACGCCGTGCAACTCACCTGGTTCTTGGCATGACTGCTGTTCAGCCGGCCGGTATGAGTGCTTTGATTCTGGTGGCAGGTGAGGCAGATCTTGTCCGCCTGGGCCGCTCTCAGCTTGGCCGGTTGGCGGATGTCGTTCGCCGATGCGGACTCCGCGTGTTTGCTGCCGGGACCGTGACAGGATTCGCATGCCTTGGTCGCCCAGCCCCGCTTCTTGTCGGTCTCGACAATTTCGTGCGGATTCTTCTGAAAGGCCTTGAAGATGTCCTCATGGCACATCTGGCAGGTTTCGGAGCCGACGTACTCGGCGGGCTTATTCTCCTGCGGTGCTGCCGGCGCCGCCAGTTTTTCCTGGGCCCACGCCCCGGAAAAGGTAAACAAAAATGCGCCTGCAAAAACCACAAGGCGCGTTCCCGAGGAACGCGCCTTGGAAGACACAGAGCGTGTTGTTTGGGTCGATCGGCCGACCATGACCTTCATGTCCTTTTTATCTTATAGCGATGCGTCACTGACCCGCGTGAACCTGGTCCACATCGAACGCTGCACCGGTGCCATGGCATACATCACAGCTCTCCCCAAACTTGGGATCAGTCTGAGCCAGAGAGTGTGACAGAGCCGAGATGTTCTGGTGGCACGCCGTGCAGGCCGAAGTCGTCGCGGCGACCGGGCTGACCGGTCCCTGGGTATCCAGCACCGCGTTCTTGCCGATCGGGAAGTTGGCTTCCGACGTGTTGACGTGGCACATATAGCACTTCGCCGTGTCGGGGACGCCGCCCGTCGGCGTCATCGCCGGGTAGCGCACGCCAGTGTTAGTGATCTTCGACGGAACCGACGCGAACGCCGTGCCAAAGTCATTGTGGCTGCCGCCGAATCCGACGATGACGTAGTTCCGGTTGAATTGGGTCCGCATCTCGTCACCGGTGTGAATCTTGTGGATCATCAGCGCGAAATTGACCGACTGCGGCGGCAGGGTTTTGTCCGCAGGCACCGTCGAGTTGGGCCGCTGCGAAATGTCGTTCTCGCTCGGGTTGTGGCACAGCACGCACATTTCGATCTGGTTACGATTCTCGCCGTGCAGGGAGAGGTAGTTGTGGCATGTGTTGCACTTGTTAATGTCCACCACCTGGCGGCGCGGGGTCACCGGAGAACCGTCCACGGAGAAGTAGATGACCTTGTTGATTGCGCCATACTCGGTCGACATCTGCTGAGTCGTTCCCGGCAGAAGGGTCAGTCCGCGCCGGCCCTCGATGCCGATCGCGAACGTTCCCGTCGCTTTGGCCGGGATGGAATGCGTGAACGTATACGTGCAAGTACCGCCGGAGTCGCATTTCGCGGTCGGCGCCGGGTTCTCGCTTACGTAACCGGGCGTCGTGACATCGCTGCCGAAGCTGGTATATCCGTAATCCGAAGTCGGCCCGGCCATCACCAGCGCGATCCGGTCCGGGCTGGTCGTTAGTGAACTCATCGGCACCGGGTTGCCCGAAAAATCCTTCGAAGTGAAGGTTACAGTTGGAGCCTTGCCGGCGACGCCGTTATCCACCCTGGTCAGCGTGAATACGAGACCAGGACGCGTGGAGGATTGGGTGGGCACCGTGTGCGCGCCCATGATAGAAGCATCGAATTCCAGCTCGCCTTGCGGGATGTGGCAGGTAGAACACTGGCTGTCGCTCACCTGCGGCAGATCCACGTGATTCTGCCCGGTGGCGAAGTTGACGTCGTCGTGGCACGAACCGCACGCGGCTCGGGTGGGGTTCGTCAGCCACGCATTGGACTGCGTTGCTCCAGTCACTTTCTGATCCTGGTGGCACTCGGCGCACCGGCGCGGATCGCTCGGCAGAACCACACTTGACCAGTCCGAAACGGCCTGGTTAAAACCGATCACCTGGTATGCTTTGCCTGCCTGCACGCTGGGCAACTGGCTGCCCATGTGGAGCTTGTGGATGAAGACCTTCATGTCCACGGTATTGCCGGTGTCGGGATCGACCGTCTGCGGCTGGTGGCACATGATGCAGAGTTCCATGCCCTGACGCGACCCGCCGTGAAAGGAGAGCGCGTCGTGGCACTGGTTGCAGCTTGCAGTCCGGATTACGTCCCGCGTGACATTGGGCTTTGTGCCATTCGGCACGAAATCGAAGGTCGTAGAGGCATAGTTCGTGCCGAGATCGAATTCCGTCAGGTTGCGCGAACCATAAACACCCATGCGGTGGGTAACGGTCGGATCCCAGGCTGCTCCGTTCTGCCCGGTGGCCTTCGTCTTGAACGTGTACACGAACTCGCCGTCGGCAACCTGTTTCGTCGTGCCACCGGAGTCGGTACTCGCCTGGGTCGCCGATTGGTTGGTAATCGGACTGGTTTGCACCCGCGTCGTGTACGCGTAGAATTGCGTCTGCCCCCGCGGAATATACGCACAAAGATAACTGAGTGAAACCGCGCCAGGCGTGGTGACTCCCGCCGGATCCAGAGCGACACCCTTGGGGTCCGTTACCTTGTAATCTACGCTGATCGTGCCGTCCTGGGCGATACTTGCCGAAACGATCGTGATCGTCAGGCCGGGACGCACGAAGTTTACGGTTGCATCCGAGGCGTAATACGCTTTGTCGTGAATCGTGAAGCCGTTCTTAGTGGGCACGCCCGCCAGGACCAGGCCGGCAACTATCAAAAGCGCCAGCACCAGACGGCCGATCGTGAAGCGCAAAGCTGGAATCCGCATGTAAGCTCCAGAATAAGAAAACTACTGGCCCCGCTTTGGCCGGCACACGAAAGAAACCGCAGGGTTCCGGTGAGCGGTGACTAGCAGCACGGTCAGTGCATGCTCGGAGCCAAACCTCTCCGCCGGTGTTACAGACGGGGAAATCCTTTATTATGTGCGCGTTGAAAAATCCGGCAGCGATTCTGCAGCTGGACGCTCGAGGCCGGTTGGGTCAAACCCAGAAGGTAGTGGGTGAAATCCCGCTAGTGTTGCGCGCGTTTCTTGGCGGTTTGTTTAAGTATTGTGCACCTTGCTACGGGGCGTGCCGAAAGGCAATCGCAATCGCAGCACCCTCTCCCGGTTGCGTTCCTCCTCCAGCGAGCGCGTTCGTGCACGCAGCAGGTCCGAAAGCGACACCATCCCGGCGAGTTTCCCGCCTGCTTCCGGGTCGATCACCGGCAAACGCGTCAGACCCGTTTCGGCCATCCGATGCACCACGACCCGCAGCGGTTCGCCGGCCGCCGCCACTACCGGGCTCTGGTGGGCAAGTTCGCCGAGCGGGCGGTTGCGCTGCTCCGGGTCGGAAATCGCGTGCTGGAGTTGATCGCGCGTGATTACACCCACCAGGTTCCGGTCGTCCGAAATGACGGGATACAGCAGCTGGCCGCGGCCTGCCTGCTCTCCATGCAGCGGGCCTACCGCTTCCCCAGCGGTGCGAGCCGCATCGAACGCGACGATATTTGTGCGCATCACCTCGCGAACGAAGAGGATTTCCAATGGATCCACCGCGTACTCACGGCTCAGATGGTATCCCCGCCGGCTTACCTTTTCCGTGAGAATCGAGCGGCGCAGCGTCAGCACCGTGAAGCCGTGCGCGATCGTCACCGCGAGAAGCAGCGGCAACAGCACGTTGACATCGTGGGTCAACTCGAAGGCGAAAATCACCCCCGTGAACGGGGAGCGCATCGTGCCGCCGAGTATGGCGCCCATGCTGACCAGCGGCCAGAAGCCGGCTCCTTCGTAAGGTAAGAACCCGGCTTCCACTCCACCCAGAGCTCCGCCCATCAGCAGCAGCGGCGCCAGCACTCCACCCGAGGTGCCCGAGCCCAGCGACACCGCCCAGATGACGGATTTGACCATCAGAATACCCAGAATCACGTTGCGCGGCACATCGCCTTGCAGCAGGGCGGCGATGGTTTCGTAGCCCACGCCCAGCGCTTGCGGAAACACCAGCCCCCCCAGACCCACCGCCAGCCCGCCCAGAGCCGGCCACCACATCCAGTGGATGGGAACGTGAGCGAATCCATCCTCGGCGGCGTAAACGGCCGCCGTCAAGAGCGCCGAAAGCAGCCCCGCCAGCAGGCCGCAGACGACGCATCCAAACAGGCCTTGCGGACCGATAAAGGCGGGATGGGCAGGCACGGGAAAGAGCGGTCCCATCCCGAGGATATAGCGGCGCGCCGCGCCCGCCGTCACGCTGGCCAGCGCCACCGGAACCAGGCTTCGCGGCTTCCACTCGAAAAGGAGGAGTTCGACGGCCAGCAGGACAGCGGAAACCGGCGATGCAAACGTGGCCGACATACCTCCGGCCGCACCCGCCACTAGCAGGGTCTTACGCTCCGTGCTGGAGAGCCGGAAAAACTGCGCGATCATCGAACCGAACGCCCCTCCCGTGAGAATGATGGGGCCTTCGGCGCCGAACGGTCCTCCTGACCCGATCGAAATTGCGCTGGCCAGGGGCTTCAGAAACGCTACCTTGGGCTCGACTTTGCTGCCATTGATGAGGATCGCCTCCAGCGCCTCCGGAATTCCATGGCCGCGGATCCGCTCGGACCCATAGCGCGCCATGATCCCGATGATCAGCGCGCCCGCAACCGGCACCAGAATGACCCAGGCTCCCAAATGATTTCCCGCCGGCGAAACCAGAGCTGTTCCCCAACGGCCGAAAAAGAAAAGGTTGGTGAAAACACCGATTAGTCGCAGCAAACCAAGGGCGACCAGGGAGGACACCAGCCCGATCACCACCGCCAGCGCGGAGATCCACAGCACGCGCGGACTTGTCGTAAAATCGGCCAATTTGAACGGCCCCGGAGTCTGCCCGGCAGCCGCACGTGCTTCAAACGAATCTGCAAATGATTTCATCACCTCGCTGCCCATTCCTCCAGTAATCCCGATAGCGCCCCCAGCAGTTGGGGCGCGAGCTTTCGCAGCTCCGCATAGTGCGCCTGCGAAAGATCGGTCAGCAGTTGCTCCCCACGCGCGGTGAGGCGCAGATGGACCTCCCGCCGGTCCGTGCTCTGCCGTGTCCTCTCAACCAAGCCGCGCTGCTCCAATCGGTCCACCAGGCCGACAGCACTGTGATGCCGGATCAGCAGGTGCTCCGCAACCACTCCTACAGTCGGGCCGCCCGGTTCTTGCGAGGCGCGGATGATCAGCATCATCTGATGCTGCTGCGGCTCCAACCCTGCCTCGTGCGCCACCGATTCACTGAATTGTAGGAATCGTCGGATCAGGAATCGGAACCGCGCCAGTGTGTCGTAATCGGTAGTCCGAAGATTCATGGGGAGTCGAGACGGCCCTGCTAGAAATATCGTATCACGATATTATTCAAGACAGAAAGAGACCTCTCAGCCTTTTTTATGCAATTTGTGAACTTCAGGCTTGATTTCGGACTTATTAGTATGTATCCTAACTTCTCGGTAGGATAAATCCCCTAGTAGATAGGATAATACTGATGCTCGGCGCCCTCGCCATCTCGATCTCGCCTTACCACCAGCGCAGCCGCACCAGCGCCTCGGATGCGATCCGCAGGCGCGCACTCGAACGCCTATACGAGCGCCGCGAAACACTCAATGAATTGATCGATACTTTGCAGCGGTATCAGGAGGAGCGCCGCCGCCTGCTGGCGCCCTGCATCGATATCAGCGTTGCACGGAAGTGCTCGTTAGGTTCCGTTCGATAGCGAACTTCACCAATCCCACCAGATCGTGTACGTTCAGCTTCCGCATGAGGCTGGCCCGGTATGTGTCCACGGTCTTGGGGCTGATTTCCAGCAAATCCGCGATGTCCTTGGCTCGAAGTCCGTTAACCAGGTAAGAAAACACTTCCATTTCCCTGGGACTGAGTGTCGCCAGGGGATCTTCCGGTTGGCCGCCTTTTCCGGATTTGGTGAAGAGCCCCGCACCGCGTAACAGCGGCGAAACATAGACCCCGCCGTCGCGGACAAAGCTGATGGCATCCAGCAGGTGCCGCGAGGGCCCGTCTTTGAGCAGGTAGGCGTCAGCGCCGGCGCGCAATGCCTCCAATACCGCCGACTCTTCGCGGCTAATGGAAAGAATGATCAGCTTGGTATTTACATTCTCCGCGCGCAGGCGCCGGATGACCTCTACTCCCGTGATCCCAGGCATGTGAAGGTCGAGAATGGCGAAGTCCGGCTCGAGCGACTGGATCATCTCGACTGCGCCTGCTCCGTCGGAGGCCTGCCCCAGTACGCGCATTCCATTAGCCGCGCACAATGCCGCAATGCCTTCCCTGACGATGTTGTGATCATCCGCCAGAATCACCGTAAGCTGCTGATTTTCTACCATCACACTCCTGGCCACCTCGGGCTCACGACTCTGCGGGCGAGGCTGGTACGGAAACTATCAGTGTAGTCCCGGAAGGGCCGCTTTGAATACTCATTTTGGCGCCCAACGCCTCAGCCTGTTCGCGGATCGACCGGAGCCCGATCCCGGAGGCGAGACTCGCCGGTTGGCGTAGCAGGAGATCCACGTCGAATCCGATCCCGTTATCGAGGACCGTGAGGGTCAGATTGCCGTCCGATGATCTGAGGGAGACGCTCACCCGGGTCGCGCGGGAATGCCGCGCAAGGTTGGAAAGAGCCTCCTGAATGGTCCGGTAGATCAGGATCTTGGGTTCCAAATCCGGCTCTATCGGCAGGTCGATTTCGAGAGCCGCCTCGTAGCGCTGTGGGATGCCGCTGATCTGCCACAACTGGCGGATGGCATCGCCCAGCGCAAGCCTCTGCCACTCGGGAGGATGCAGGCGCCTGGACAGAGACCGCACCTGTTCCAGGGTATCCTGCGTCAAGGTGGCGATGCGATCCAGAGCCTCGCGAACGCCGGGAGGCGCCGCCGGCATCTGCGACTCGATGAGATCCAGTTGCAGCCGGATGGCGGCGAGCATTTGTCCGGCACCCGTGTGCAGTTCCCGGCCTAACCTGCGCCGTTCCAACTCCATTTGCCGAATGGCTTTGCGGCCGCTTCCCCGGCGCCGTCTGCGCGCCATGGCCGAAAGCCTGCGTTCGGCAGCCAGAAGGCGAAAGAAATGCGCGACAAACATTCCTTCCAGGCGCAGCAGCCCCGAGGAGAAATCCCGAATCTGCCCGCCCGGAAGCGCGCCCATCAGCGTACTGTCGGCCGCCTGCCAGACCCGCCACACCACGACCGGCAGATCTCCACTCAGGATGTTGTCAACGAGTTGCCCCGATACGCCCAAAACCGCCCGGCCCCGGCTACTCATCCGAAGCACACGCCCGGAATGGTCGCATTGCATCAGCAAAGGGCAATTGAGCTTCAGCCAGCCCGTAGACTCGGAATCTTCACCATTGTCCAACCAGAAGTCTCCCCATGTCAGGGATGTTTTCCTACCAAGGATGCCAGCAACCCTGTTATGCCGCAATCGCGGTACGTACCTAGTACAAGCGTTACTAAATGGTGTACTTGCTTCTCCAGCCGGGCGTATATTATAAGGAGATCACTTATGTCGCGCGTCATCAGCAATATCCCGAGGGCGGCTATCTTTCTTGCGGGTATGGCAGTAGGTGCCCTGACCCTGCCCCGGCGCCAGCGCACCGGAATGGACCAGGCCACCATCGAGGAGCTCAAGAAGTCGCTTGCCGGCCTGAGCCAACGTTTGGAAGCTAAACAGGCGGCGGACGAGACCCGCTTCGGCCAAATCGAAAACAGGCTGGAAGAACACGCCACCCGGCTAGTGGATGTGCCTTCGACCACGCAGATTGTGGCCGCTATGGAGCAGCTGCTGTCCAGGACCATGGCTTCACTCGACGAACGGCTGGCCACCCAAGCCAATTCGATCGAAGTTCTAAAGAGTACCGTCTCGCAGACCGACAGCCTGTTGGAGCGCGTTCTGGAGTCACTTGATTCGCTCCAGGCCTACACGGATCAGGCCGAGTTCTCTGAGGACCCATTGCTGAGCCGGCCGGCCGTGTAGCTCCGCCTGTGCCATCGGGTACTTCCCTTAAGAGTACACTGATTGGATGCCGTTGTGAAAAGCACTATTCTCAATTGGGGATGAGCAGGGGGCTATGGATCTGACGAGGGTATTGGAGGAACTGCGGCGCGAATTGGCTCATCTGGATGCTGCCATCCTCAGCCTGGAGCGCCTGCATGCAAAGGCTGTGAGACGCGGTCGTCCACCAAAGCTATTGAGCGATCTTCGCAGGGCGAGCGGCCCGGACATCGAGCAAGAGAGGACCTCGCGCCGGGCTCAGCGGGGACGGATGGACACGTAGCGGTCCTCTAAAAGGGAACGTCGTCGTCGGTAATCCCCTGATTGAAGTCTTCGGTAGGGGCTGGAGCCTGAGGCCGCGGTTGGGCGCTTCGCGGCATGGAAACCGGACCTCGGGACGCCGAACTGAATTCGCCGCTCTCACCGCCGCCTTCTCCGCCCCGGCCGCCGAGCAGGATCACGTCGTCGCAGACCACTTCCGTGGTGTAGCGCTTTTGCCCGTCCTTGTCGTCCCAGCTCCTCGTTTGCAACCGGCCCTCGATGTAAACTTGCTTGCCTTTCAGCAGATAGTTGGACACGTTCTCACTCCGCCAGAGAACGCACCGGTGCCAGTCCGTTTCTTCCTTCCACTCCCCGGTCTGCTGGTCCTTCCAGCGCCGGTTCGTGGCCAGGGTGAAGTTCGAAACCGCGGTGCCCGAGGGTGTGAACTTGGTCTCGGCGTCCTTTCCGAGGTGGCCGAGCAGAATCACTTTGTTGACGCTTCTGGATGCCATGTTACTGAGAACTGTAACACACCGAGCGGTGCGGCGAGCCTCCCCGGCTCAGTTCTCGGCGGACCGGCACGATCCCGCAATTGCCCGCGCCTCGTCTTTGGGGAAGAATGGCGAAACCGAGGGAAGCGTCCGCTCCAGATTCTGCCGGGCGGTCGCGCATGAACCCGAAGCCACGGCCGCGAGATGGAGCCATGCCTCCGCGTCGGGTCTGAGAGTGCCCGCGATCGAGAAGTTCAGCGCGCTGTAGAACTCGTCTTCGGCCCGGGAATAATCTTTGCGGCGGAACAACAGAATTCCGCGATACAGATGCGCTTCTCCGGAAGCTAGGTTCTCGGCGGCGGCAAATGCCGCGCGCGTGGCCAGGTTGTAGTCGGAGAAAGCATCGGAGGTGCGGCCCGATAACTCGCGCGCTCGCGCACGCAGATAAAACGCCCGCGCGGCGGATGGGTCGAGCTTCAGGGACGAATCCAGTGCGGCGATCGCCGCCTGCTGGTTTCCGGCCAATAGCTGCGCACCGCCGAGATCGGCCAGCGCCTGGGCCATTACCGGCCGCGGGCCAAGCCGGCGGGCAAAGGCCGGGCCGGGATCGCTCCAAATCGCTTTCCAGGTCTGAATTGCCGAAGTGAAGTGCGCCACGGCCTGCGGATAATTGTGGGCCTCGAATGCCATCTGTCCCCGTGCCCATTCCAGCCAGCCGGTCTCCGGCATGCTTATGAAGTCTGACTCGGCTTCGGCGTAGTTCCCCGCCATCAGCGCCATGCGACCCAGCCATTGACGCGCGGTCTGGATCCAGAACCCGCAGGTTTCGCGCGAGATCAGCTCCGTCGAGCACGGCGGACCGGCGAGGGCGGCCTCCAGCGGCGGCCGGCCCGCGATTTCGCCCTCGGCTTTGAGGTGCGCCAGCGCGGCCAACACGCGAAGCCCGGTCGCGACCGGCTCCGGCGGTGCGTCCTTCACCAGCCTGCGATGCCGCAGCGGCCACGCTTCGATCGCTTTGTCGATTTCGGTAGCAGCAGCGGCAAAATCGCGGCTGTCCCCGGTGATCGTAGCCCCCACAAGCAAGCAGTAACCCTTGCGATAGTGCAGGAGGCTGAGGTCTTCTGCCAAGCCGACCGAGAGAACGGCAGAGACGGACTGCGCACAGGCGGCAGTCTCGGGCAGCGACGGCATCGCAGACAGCGCAACCCGGTCAAAATCGGACTGCGCCTTGAGCGAGAGCGCCAGCCGATCCTCATCCCGGGCTGTCAATGCCGCCGTGAACAGTAGCGGGGCTACCCAGAGCCTCATCACCTTCGATTGTGGCACGCTCATCTCCTGTGTTCGATCCAGCACGTTCGGGCGCGGTGTACGGGAACGCACCGCCACGCGGAAACAGGCCGTCGTTCTTGATAACCTTGGTTGACGGGACGGCCCCTCAGGCTGTAAGTTTCGACGCCCGATTCTGACGCTCGGTAATTCCGACATAGTGGAGGCAGCCCACGATCCGCCGCCGGGAACATTCGCGGCCTTCACACCGTCTATCCTGCTGACCCGCCGAAGCTAATGACGCGCCTTCGGTCACGTCATATCTGGCAAAGGAGGGGAGCTGGAGGTTCCCGGAAACCGGTGTCGCAATGGTCCCGCTGGCGAATTCAGGTACTCGTCAACCCCACCTTTTCGCGCCGGGTTTCGTCATATTCTGTGATCCGGAGTCGTTATACCCGTGAGGGGTCGTTTGGCACCCCCGCGGGAGATCAAGGATAATGATTAGAGCAACTTACAGAACCGTCGCATTCGTGTTTTCGGCCGCTGCCGCATGGCCCCAGGCGCCCGCCTTCGAAGTGGCAACCATCAAGCCCGCCGCGCCTATGGAACAAGGCAAGATGCGCATCGGGTTCGGCGGCGATGCCGGCAGGATCGCCTACAGCAATGTGACGCTGAAGGACGTGATCGCGAGAGCGTATAGCGTAAAGGCTTACCAGGTCAGCGGGCCGTCCTGGATGGATAGCGAACGTTACGACATCACGGCCAAGATCCCGGAAGGGGTGCCGGCCAGCAAAGTGCCGGATATGCTACAGGCCCTGCTGGTCGAGCGGTTCAGGATGAGCGTGCGGAAAGAGAATAAGGAGCAGGCGATCTACGCACTGATCGTTGGGAAGAATGGGCCGAAGTTGAAGGCCACGGAGGATACGGCGGCCGGCCCTGCGATGGCCGGGCCGGACGGCGCCAAGGTGAACGCGCCGAGAGGCGCCATGATGGTCGATGGCAGCGGAAAAATCCAGGCGAACGGGGTGACTTTGGCCGCTCTCGCCGACATGCTTTCGCGTCTCATGGACCGGCCGGTGATTGACATGACCGGACTCGAGGGCAGATACGATCTGACGCTCGAAGTCGCGATGGAAGATCTGGTCGGGATGAAGAGGATGGCGGGGGGTATGGGACCGGGGCCCCATGCCGGTGGCGGTGACGGCGGGCCGGCACCGGACGGCAATCCCCGGGCCTCGATGTTCTCGGCGGTGCAGCAGCTTGGGTTGAAACTGGACGCGCGCAAGGCGCCGGTGGATTTCATCGTGGTCGAGAATGCCGAAAAGGCGGCCACGGAGAACTGACATGAAATTGAAACATGCGCTGTGGTTCTCCGCGTGTGCGCTGCTGGCTCAGACCGCGGGGCCCGCTGCCTTCGAAGTCGCGACCATCAAGCAGTCTCCGCCCCAGCCGATGAATCAGATGCGAGTGGGAATGGGCGGCGACCCCGGCCGGATCACTTACAGCGCCGTGAATCTGAAGGACCTGGTCCGGCGCGCCTACGAGGTCCGAAGCTACCAGGTATCCGGACCGTCGTGGATCAATACAGAACGCTATGACGTCAATGCCAAGATTCCCAACGGTGTCAAGCCGGAACAGGTGCCGGCTATGCTGCGTACTCTGCTAGAGGAACGGTTCAGGCTGAAAACTCATCGCGAGACCAAGGAGTTACCGGTCTACGAGATGGTGCAGGCCAAGGGCGGCCCAAAGATCGAAAAATCAAAAGAAGAGGGCCGGCCGCGGATGAGCATGGAAGGCGGCAACGAAGGATTCATGAAAATGACCGCCAGCAGCATGACGATGACGTCGTTCTCCGACATGCTGTCGAACATGGTGGGCCGGCCGGTGATCGATAAGACCGACTTGAAGGATTCGTTCGATTTCAGCCTGGACATCGCGATGCAGGATCTGAACGGCCCCATGGTGCAGATCCAACGCGTCGGACCCGGCGCCGCCGGCGGAGAACACGCTCCCGCGCCGGAGAGCAACCCCGGCGGATCGTTATTCACTTCGATACAGAAGCTCGGGCTCAGGCTCGAGGCCAAAAAGGCGCCGGTGGAGCTTGTGGTGATCGATCAGGCCGAAAAGGTGCCTGTCGAGAATTAGGGGGGATAGTGCGGAAGTTGTTGGTATTGCTGTTGGCTGTGGCGCTTCAGGCGTCGGAGCACCGCGGAATCGTGAAGTTCGGCGGGCTGCCGGTGCCCGGGGCCTCTGTGACCGCGACACAGGGCGATAAGAAGGTCTCGGTGATCACCGACGAGAACGGTGTCTACAAGTTTGCCGACCTCGCCGATGGAGTCTGGAAGATCCGCGTCGATATGCTGTGCTTCGAGCCGCAGGAAAACGATATCGCGGTGGCGCCCAACGCGCCCGCGGCGGAATGGAATCTGAAGCTGCTGCCATTTGATCAGATCAAGGCCACGGCTCCTCCGCCGCCTCCGGCCAGTGCGGCGCCTCAAACGACAGCGGCGCCGGCGGCCGCCACGCCTCTGCCCACCGCGGCAGCAGCACCGGCCCCCGAAGCCAAACCGCAGATTCTGCCGGGCAACGGCAAAAAGAACGGCAAGAATGGCAAGCCGCAGCCCCAGGTGGCAAACACTTCCTCCGGATTCCAGCGCGCCGAGGTCACTGCCGCCGGCGATGGCGCCAAGCCGCCTGCCGCCGATGCCCAGCAGCCGGGTCCAACCGAGATGAACCAGGCGCCTTCGGATGGCCTCCTAATCAACGGCAGCGTCAACAACGGCGCCAACACGCCCTTTGCCCAATCGGCGGCGTTCGGCAACAATCGGCGCGGCCTGCGCTCGCTCTACAACGGCAACATCGGCATGACGCTGGACAACTCGGCGTGGGACGCGCAGCAGTATTCGATTACCGGCCAATCGACCCCGAAGCCGAGCTACAACCGCCTGCAGGGCATGGCGGCGTTCGGCGGCCCGCTGCGTATTCCTCATGTCTGGGTTCGCAACACGCCGAACTTTTTCGTGAACTACCAATGGTCGCGGCAGACGAATGTCAATACGATGCCCGGCCTGATGCCCACCGCGGCGGAGCGCAACGGCGATCTTTCCGCGCTGGGAGTAAACATCGTCGATCCGATCACCGGGAATCCGTTCCCGAACGGCGTCATTCCCGCCAATCGCATCAGTCCGCAAGCGCAGGCGCTGCTTGGCCTCTACCCGCAGCCCAATTTCGCGGGGAACCGGCAGTACAACTACCAGGTGCCGCTGACATCGGACACGCACCAGGACTCCATGCAGGCGCGCATGAACAAGACCATCAAGCGCAAGGACAACGTGGCCGGCATGTTCGCGTTCCAGAGCACACGCAGCGACAGCACCAGCATTTTCAATTTTGACGACGGCACGCGCACCCTGGGCATGACCACCAACCTGAACTGGATGCATCGCATCAGCCAGCGCATGTTCATCACGACGGGCGTGACCTACAGCCGCCAGTCGTCACGGCTGACGCCCTTCTTCGCGTACCGGCAGAATGTTTCGGGCGACGCGGGAATCAACGGCAACAACCAGGAGGCGCCCTACTGGGGACCGCCCTCTCTGCAGTTTGCCAGCGGCATCACGTCGCTTACCGACAGCCAGTATTCGTTCACGCGGAACCAGACCGCGGGCGTTTCGGAGAACGTGTTCTGGAATCACGGCTCACACAACGTGACCGCGGGCGGCGATGTGAAGCGCCAGCAGTTCAACCTGCTTTCGCAGCAGAACCCGCGCGGCACCTTCCAGTTCACGGGACAAGTGGCCGGAAGCGATTTTGCCGGCTTCCTCCTGGGTGTTCCCGACGGCAGCGCGATCGCCTACGGAAACGCGGACAAATACTTCCACGCCGGATCCTACGACGCCTACTTGACCGACGACTGGCGCATGAGCCCCTCGTTGACCATCAACAGCGGCTTTCGCTGGGAGTACAATTCGCCGGTGATCGAAAAATACGGGCGCCTGGTAAATCTCGACGTGGCCTCCGGATTCTCCCAGGTGGCTCCCGTGGTGGCTACCAGTCCGACCGGATCGCTCACCGGCACGCACTATCCCGATTCGCTGGTCCAGCCCAACAAGCACGCCATCCAGCCGCGCATCGGGCTGTCCTGGCGTCCGTTCATGGCGTCGAGCATGGTGATCCGCGCGGGCTACGGAATCTACTACGACACGCAGGTATATTTTCCGATCGCGGCACGCATGGGGCAGCAGCCGCCGCTATCCAAGAGCCTCAGCATCCCCAATTCCTACGCCAATCCGCTGACTCTGGCCAACGGCTTCAACGCGCCGCCGAACACCCTGACCAATACGTTCGGTGTGGACCCGAACCTGAAGCTCGGCTACTCGCAGAACTGGCAGCTCACAATTCAGCGCGACCTTCCCGGATCGCTGGTGATGACCGCCAATTACCTGGGCATCAAGGGCACGCACTCCATGCAATCCTTCCTGCCGAACACCTACCCGTTGGGCGCGGCCGATCCCTGCCCGAGTTGTCCTTCGGGATTCGCGTACCTGGTTTCGGGCGGAAACTCGACGCGTCAATCCGGATCGATCATGATTCGCCGCCGCCTGCACAACGGATTCACCGGCAGCGTAAACTACACCTACTCCAAAGCGATCGACGATGCGGCGCTCGGCGGGCAGAACATGGCCGGCGCCACCCTGATCGCGCAGAACTGGCTCAACCTGGCCGCGGAACGGGCGCTTTCCAACTTCGACCAGCGCCACCAGGTTGCGATCAACGGCCAGTACACCACCGGGATGGGTCTCAAAGGCGGCACGCTGATGGGAGGCTGGAAAGGCCAGATGATCAAAGACTGGACCTTCTCCAGTACCGTCACTGCCGGCAGCGGAAAGCCGCTGAACCCGGTCTACACAGCCCTGACCGCGGGGAGCGGCGTCGCCGGAACCATCCGGCCGGACTACACGGGATTATCGCTGTACAACGCGCCTCCGGGTCTGTTTCTCAACCCGACCGCGTTCGTGCCGCCCGTTGCCGGATACTGGGGCAATGCCGGCCGTAATATCATCACCGGACCCGCTCAATTCGCAATGAACGCGTCGATGGCGCGCACGTTTCGACTGGGCGACCGCCTGAACGCAGACCTCCGGTTCGACGCCACCAACGTGCTCAATCACGTGACCTATCCGAGCTGGGTCACCAACATCAACAGCGCGCAATACGGTTTGCCTGCAACTGCGAACGCCATGCGCAGCCTGCTGATGACGTTTCGGGTGAGGTTCTAAGCTATGCGCAAGATCACTGCTACTTTGCTGACCTGCCTGCTGGCTGCGAGCGCGCAGCAGGCGCCGCAGACCGCTCCGAAACCGGCCGCCGCCGCTCCGCAGGAAGGCAGCATCGCCAAATTCTCGGTCAACTCGCAACTCGTGGTGGAGACGGTCACAGTCACCGACAAGAACGGCAAGACCATCGAGGGGCTGAAGGCCGAAGACTTCAAGGTGACCGAAAACGGCGTACCGCAGACCATCAAGTTCTGCGAATTCCAGAAGCTGGAAGAAGAGGCGCCTGCTGTTGCCGCCGCGACCATTCCGAGCGTTCCGGTAACGCCCAAGCCCACGACGCTTCCGCCGCCCGGGACCACCGCCACGGCGATCAAAGGTAGCGCTCCCGGAGAGATCAAGTACCGCGACCGCCGCTTGATGGTTCTGTACTTCGACATGACCGCCATGCCGGTACCGGACCAGTTGCGCGCGCTCAGCGCCGCGCAGAAGTTCCTGAAGTCGCAGGTGAAGCGCGCCGACCTGGTGGCCGTCATGGAGTACACCAGCGGGGCGGTGAAAGTCTTGCAGGATTTCACCGACGATCGCGATGCGCTCATGGCCACGCTGGGCGACCTGATCGCCGGCGAAGGCATGGGACTCGACGAGAACTCCTCCGATGATTCCACACCCGATACCGGCGCGGCCTTCGGACAGGACGACGGCGAATTCAATATCTTCAACACCGACCGCCAGCTTGCCGCGCTGCAGACCGCGGTGACCATGCTGGGCCAGCTCAACGAGAAGAAAGCCCTGGTTTACTTCGCGAGCGGCCTGCGATTGAACGGCCTCGACAACCAGGCGCAGCTTCGCGCGACCGAGAACGCCGCCATCCGCGCCAACGTGTCGTTCTGGCCGATAGACGCCCGCGGCCTGGTAGCGTCGGCCCCCCTGGGCGATGCCACACGGGGATCGCCGGGCGGCGTCGGCATGTATACCGGCGGCGGCGCGATGGCGATGATGGCCAACTTCCAGAGGTCGCAGGACACGCTCTATTCGCTCGCGGCGGATACCGGCGGCAAGGCCCTGCTCGACTACAACGACCTCTCGGTGGGAATCACCAACGCCGAGAAGGCCTATTCCAGCTACTACATCATCGGCTACTACACGACCAACCAGACGCTGGACGGCAAGTTCCGCCGGGTCAACGTGTCGCTCAAGGAATATACCAACGCCAAGCTCGATTACCGCCAGGGCTACTTCGCCGGTAAGGAGTTTACCAAGTTCACGTCGGTGGACAAGGAGCGCCAGTTGGAGGAGGCCCTGATGCTGGGCGATCCCATTACCGACCTGACCATCGCGATGGAGGTGAACTACTTCCAGTTGAATCGCGCCGAATATTATGTGCCGGTGGTGATGAAAATCCCGGGCAGCGAGATCGCGCTGGCGAAGCGCGGCGGCGCCGAACGTGCGCTGATCGACTTCATCGGCGAAATCAAGGACGAGTACGGCTCCACCATCCAGAACATCCGCGACAAGGTCGATCTCAAGATCGGAGCCGAGACCGCGCAGCAGCTTGCCAAGCAGCCCATCGCATACGAGACCGGCTACACG
>DATJYW010000463.1:0-11848 GCA_035499435.1 Candidatus Acidiferrales bacterium
TGGCCCAGAACGTGATTCTGACGGCCAAGGTCCTGCTGTGCTCCGCCCTGATCCTGGGCGCGCTCTGGGGCGTGAACCAGTGGACCGCCGGGAAATGACCCCCGCGCCACGTCGGGGCCGGAGATAATGGAGTGCTGCCTGCCGGATATCGGGAAAGGGGGCATCATGACACGACGATCCGTCCTTAGGGAACTGGCTGGCGCGGCTTGCGCCGCCCGGGCGCTGCGCGCACAGACGGCACGCGCGCCGCGCCAGATCGCGCAAGGCACGTTTCAGCCTGCGTGGGGATCGCTGGCGCAATACAAGGCGCCGGACTGGTTCCGCGACGCCAAGTTCGGCATCTGGGCGCATTGGACCGCGCAGTGCGTACCCGAGCAGGGCGATTGGTACGCACGCCAGATGTATATCCAGGGCCATCCTCAGTACCGGTTTCACGTAGAGCGTTACGGGCATCCCTCGAAGTTCGGCTTCATGGAGATCGACAACCTATGGAAGGCCGAGAACTGGCATCCCGAAGAGCTGATGCAGCTCTACGTCAAGGCGGGCGCGCGCTACTTCGTGGGTCTCGCGAACCACCACGACAACTTCGACTGTTACGATTCCACGCACCATGCCTGGAACTCGGTGCGCATCGGACCGAAGAAGGACATCATCGGCATCTGGGCGAAGATCGCGCGCAGCCATGGCCTGCGGTTCGGCGTAACCAACCACTCGGCGCACTCGTGGCACTGGTTCCAGACCGCCTACGCGTACGACCCCGAAGGGCCCCTGGCAGGGGTTCCCTACGATGGCTTTCTGACCAAAGAACAGGGCAAAGGCAAATGGTGGGAGGGCCTGGATCCCCAGGAACTCTACACCGGTCCGAACATGGTGATGCCCAAGGGATTCACCACGATCAAAGAAGCCAACGACTGGCACGCGCAGAACGACCGCAAGTGGACCGAGGCCCCGCCGCCCAATAATCCCGGATTCGTGGACCGCTGGTTTCTGCGCTGCCAGGAGCTCTTGGACAAGTATCAGCCGGACCTCTTGTACTTCGACAATACGGAACTGCCGCTCGGGCAGGCCGGCCTGGATATCGCGGCCCACTTCTACAACGCCAACATGAAGAATCACGGCGGCCGCCTGGAGGCGGTGCTGAATTCGAAAGGCCTCGTGCCGGACCACGTCGGCACCATGGTGCTCGATATCGAGCGCGGACGCGCCGACCGGATTCTGCCCGCGGCCTGGCAGACCGACACGTGTATCGGCGACTGGCACTATCGCCGCTCGACCTTCGAGAATCACACGTACAAGACCGCGGACACGGTGATCAAAATGCTGGTGGATATCGTCAGCAAGAACGGCAACCTGCTGCTGAACATTCCGCTGCGCGGCTCGGGGGAGATCGACGACGACGAGCGGAAGGTGCTCGACGGCCTGGCTTCGTGGATGCCGGACAACGGGGAGGCGATTTTCGGCACGCGTCCGTTCTCGGTGTACGGCGAAGGGGCGCCCGATGTGAAGGGCACGGGCAACTTCAACGAGAGGAACGCGCGGCCGTATACCGCGCAGGATATCCGGTTCACGGCCAAAGGCGAGACGCTCTACGCCATCGCACTGGGCTGGCCGGGCGACGGCAAGCTGACCGTCAAGACGCTGGCCGCGGGAAGCGCCGCTTATCCGCGCGAAGTGGGCCAGGTGGAGCTGCTGGGCAGCCGGGGCGCCCTGCGCTTCACGCGGGGAACCGAGGGCCTGGTAGTGACACTGCCCGATCGAAAGCCGAACGAGTACGCATACGCGTTGAAGATCCGGCCGAAGTAGCCATGCTGGAGCTGCCGCCGGAGACCGCGCTGCTCGTCATCGACGTGCAGAGGGCCATCGACCACCCCAGTTGGGGCGAGCGCAACAACCCGGACGCCGAGAGCAACATTGCCGCGCTGCTGGCGGCGTGGAGAGCCGCGAGAAGGCCGGTCTATCATGTTCGCCACGATTCGACGGAACCGGCTTCCACCTATCGGCCCGGTCAGCTGGGCCACGATTTCAAGCCGGAGGCACAGCCGCTGGCGGGCGAGACGGTAATCGCCAAGCAGACCAATTCCGCGTTCATCGGCACGAACCTGGAGTCCCGGCTGCGCGCCGCGGGACACACGACGCTGGTGATCGCCGGAGTAATTACGAACAACTCGGTCGAGGCCACGGTACGCATGGCGGGTAACCTGGGATTTCGAACTTACCTGGTGGAAGACGCGACGTTCACGTTCGGACGCCGCGATTGGCACGGCCGGTGGCGCACGGCGGACGAGGTCCACGCCATGAGCCTGGCGAATCTGGATGGGGAGTACTGCACGGTGGTGCGTGCGGAAGACATCGCGAGGTCGTCATAGCGCGCCTGCGGCGCTTGGGCAGGCCGGGAGGCCTACCCTACAAAGTCACGCCACTTTAGCGCCGCACCACGGGCAGTGGCTCCAGGGCGGCTGAGTGGCGCGGTGGCAACTGGGGCAGACGGGCGTGACATTGACCCCGCAGTTGGGGCAGTGCGGGAAGCCCTTGTACACCGGCGACCCACACTTGGCGCAGTAGACGGGAGGAGGATCGCGGAGGATGAAGTACAGGATGATCCCGATTGCGCTGGGCGCGAAAAACGCCAGCAGCGCCCAGAGCACGGCATTCATCCCGCGGCGCCGTGCATCGCCGTAGATGTAGGAGATTACGAGGACGTAGGCGGCAACCAGCAGGGGAACGACCAGGCAAAGAATCAGCTCAGGGACACCGAGCCGGTTATTCAAGGTCACGGCCAGCAGTACAAAGAATCCCGCCACGCATACGAGAGTGGCGGCGATCCAGCCGCCGAACGGGATTGTCCCGTGGCCCTGCTGGTTGCGCGGAACGGGTGTCATAAAATGCTCCTTTCCAGGCGATGCCTGGATGCGAGGGCCGCGGCGGCGGGCGCGACGAGGCACGCTGTCAGGGTAGAGAGCGCCAGCCAGGCAATCAGGCCGGAAAGCTCCGGGCGTACGACGGCGGAGATGCCGCCGGTAATCAGTTGATAGACCGCCCAGGTCATCAAATTCGCAACCCAGGCGAAGATTCCCGCGCCTACGGCGATGACGGCGCCGCGGCGCCGCTCGGCGATGGCCGCGGCTTCGGTTGCCATCAGCGCTTGTGTGCGGGCCACCAGGTCGGCGGAGGGAGACGGTGCGGGGAGCGAACTCAGCGTTCGGGCGCAGGTGGCCAATTCGGCGAGCCGGGCGGCACACTGGCCGCATTCGCGGATATGTCCTCTGACGGCGCGCTCCTCGTCCGCGTCGAGAAGGCCCGCGGCGCTCAGGGCGAGCAGGGCTTGCATGTTCTCATGGGTCATAACAGATCCTCTTTGTGCCAACGCGCGGTCATGCGTTCGCGCAGGCACTCCAGGCCGCGCCGCACGCGGGTCTTGACCGTGGAAAGCGGCGCGCGCGTGACTTCGGCGATCTCCTCGAGCTTCATCCCCTCTTCGAAACGCAGGGTGAGCACTTCGCGGTACGCGGCGGGGAGTGCGTCCATTTGGGCGGCGAGAATCGAGGCGCGTTCCGCGTTCATGGCCTGGCGGAGAGCGTCCGGGCCGTCATCGGGCAACGACGAGCTCTCCTCATCCAGGCTCTTCCCAGCCTTGCGGCGCAGCAGGTCCATGGCGGTGTTGTGGGCGATCGCGAAAAGCCACGTATCGAAGCTGCGCCGTGCATCGTAGCGGCGAATCTCCCGGATCACATTGAGCCAGGTCTGCTGGAACAGGTCATCCGCCGTGGCGGGTTCGCGGACCAGGCGGAGCAGGTAGCGATACAGCCGGTGCCGGTAGCGGCCGACCACTTCGGCGATAGCCGCCGGATCGGCGCGCCGCAGCAACGCTGACTCCTCGTTTTGCGCCGACTCAACGTCCTTGGCGAGTGCAGCCTGGTAAATCATGACGCATCCGGTATACGGATGACGGCGGAAAAAAGACGCACGGCGCTATAGTAGCTGAAGCCTCGCTATGGACCGCATCCGCATTCTCGCCACCGGCGGGACCTTCGACAAAGAGTACAACGAGATTACCGGCGAGTTGTTCTTCAAGTCCACGCACACCGGGGATATGCTCGCACTGGGCCGGTGCCTTCTGCCGGTCGAGTTTGAAACGCTGATGATGATCGACAGCCTCCAGATGACCGCCGCCGATCGCGAATCAATCCTGGCACGCTGCCGGGCGGTGGCGGAGCGCCGGATCGTCATCACCCACGGTACCGACACGATGCCCGAGACTTCGGTGGTCCTGGGGAAGGGGCTGAAAGGAAGCGGGAAGACCGTCGTGCTGACCGGGGCCATGGTTCCGTACAAGTTCGGCAGCTCGGATGGGATGTTCAACCTGGGCACCGCCCTGGCATTTGTGCAGACCTTGCCACCGGGTGTTTACGTAGCGATGAACGGCCGCTGGTTCCCCTGGCACTCAGTCCGTAAGAATAAGAAAAAAGGCATATTTGAGCCTACAACCCAACCCGCAGGCAAATCTTAGTGTGAGTTTGTCAACGTTTTTAATTAATGTGTTTTGTGATGGTTATAGGAAAATCTTGTCACTCTCAAGCCAACTGTGCTAATAATTGACAGTGGAACTCAGCACCAACCCGAAAAATTGAGTTCCACCCATAAAACCGAGTTCTCAATTTCAAAAAAACTGGAGGTAGTCAATCCATGAAGATTCGTCCGCTTTATGACCGCATCGTGGTCAAACGGATTGAGCAGCAGGAGCAGATGCAGGGCGGCCTGTATATCCCCGACACCGCAAAAGAGAAGCCTCAGGAGGGCGAAGTGGTCGCGGTCGGCAAAGGCAAGCGGCTCGAAGACGGCAAGGTGATCCCGCTCGATGTGCAGCCCGGCGATCGGATCCTGTTCGGCAAATATTCCGGCAGCGACATCAAGATCGATGGCGAAGAGTATCTCATCATGCGCGAGGACGAAGTTCTCGGCATCCTGGAAGCGGCGCCGAAGGCCGCAAAGAAGGCCAGCTAAAGGAGAAACAGCACAATGGCGAAACAGATTGTCTATTCCGAAAGTTCCCGTCAGGCGATTTTGCGCGGCGTCAACCAGCTTGCCGACGCAGTGAAGGTCACGCTCGGCCCCAAGGGCCGCAACGTGGTACTCGAGAAGAAGTTCGGCGGCCCGAACATCACCAAAGACGGTGTTACCGTGGCCAAGGAAATCGAGCTGAAGGATCCGCTCGAGAACATGGGCGCCCAGATGGTTCGCGAAGTCGCCTCCAAGACCAGCGACGTGGCCGGCGACGGCACCACGACCGCCACCATTCTGGCCCAGAGCATCTTCCGTGAAGGCGTGAAGGCGGTTGCCGCCGGCGCCAACCCGATGGCTCTGAAGCGCGGCATCGAGCAGGCCGTCGAGACCGCGATCGAGGAAGTCAAGAAGCTCTCCAAGCCAGTGTCCGGCGACATGATCGCGCAGGTCGGCACGATTTCCGCCAACAGCGACAAGACTATCGGCAACATCATTGCAGACGCCATGAAGAAGGTCGGCAAGGATGGCGTGATCACAGTGGAAGAGTCCAAGACGATGTCCACCGAGCTGGAGACCGTCGAGGGCATGCAGTTCGATCGCGGCTATCTCTCCCCCTACTTCGTGACCGACGCGGACCGCATGGAAGTGGTGCTCGAGGATCCGTACATCCTGATCCACGAGAAGAAGGTCAGCAACATGAAGGACCTGCTGCCGCTGCTCGAGCAGATCGCCCGTTCCGGCAAGCCGCTGCTGATCATCGCCGAGGAAGTGGAAGGCGAAGCGCTGGCGACTCTCGTGGTCAACAAGCTGCGCGGCACCCTGAATGCCTGCGCGGTGAAGGCTCCGGGCTTCGGCGACCGCCGCAAGGCGATGCTCGAGGACATCGGTATTCTCACCGGCGGCAAGGCCATCATGGAAGAGACCGGTATCAAGCTGGAAGGCGTCCGCCTCGACGACCTGGGGCGCGCCAAGCGCATCACGGTGGATAAGGACAACACCACCATCGTGGACGGCAACGGCAGCCAGAAGGCCATCGAGGGCCGTATCAAGCAGCTCCGCGCCCAGATCGAGGAGACCACCAGCGACTACGACCGCGAGAAGCTCCAGGAGCGCCTGGCGAAGCTGGCCGGCGGCGTGGCGGTGATCAAGGTCGGCGCGGCCACCGAGACCGAGATGAAGGAGAAGAAGGCTCGCGTGGAAGACGCGCTGCACGCCACCCGTGCGGCGGTCGAGGAAGGCATCGTTCCGGGCGGCGGCGTGGCCCTGCTGCGCGCGTCCAAGGTTCTGGCCGGCCTCAAGTCCGATGGCGATGAGCAGATCGGCATCAACATCGTGAAGCGTGCCTGCGAGGAGCCCCTGCGCCAGATCGTCGGTAACGCGGGCACCGAGGGCGCGATCGTGGTCGACAAGGTTCGCGATCATTCGAACCCGAACCACGGCTACAACGCCCAGACGGACAGCTACGAAGACCTCGTGGCCAGCGGCGTGATCGATCCGACCAAGGTGACCCGCTCGGCGCTGCAGAACGCGGCTTCGATCGCCAGCCTGATGCTGACGACGGAAGCCATGGTGGCCGAGATTCCGGAGAAGAAGCCGGCGCCGGCCGGGCCGGGAGGTCACGGTCCGGAGATGGATTACTAAGGAGAAGCTAGAAGTGAAGAAGTAAAGAATGCCGCGCTTCGGGTACGACTCGGGGCGCGGCTTTTTTTTGTTCAAAGAGATTCTCGGTGAATAAGGCGCCGGCGGCCGAGCACCATCCCGGACCACTTCTCGTCCACCGCGCACACCTTGTAGTCGGTCAGGCCGTAGACCTGCGTCATCTCTCGAATGCGGGGCATGGTGAGATCGCTGGGAGTGGCGCCGGCCTTCTTCGGCCAGAGGATCCAGAGCCGCAGTCCCTGGCGCATCGATGAGGCGATGACAGGCAATTCCCGGCCGAGCGCGGCGGCCGAGCCAAAGAAGGCGAGCATCACATCGGCCTTGCCGGGCTGTGCAGGGCGCCAGCCGCCTTCGGGTAACCGGAAGTCCTTGGGCGAATGCACCAGAGCCACGCCGGAATCTTCGCCGATCCCCAGCTTGTCGAGTAGGGGCCGGTGCCACATTTTCGGCGCTACCGGTTCGGCCGGCGCGCGGCGGATGGCTTTGTGAATCGCCGCCGCCGCGTTCCGCCATCGCGTGTACACGGCATCCGGCAACATAGCCCGGACCTGCGCGGCTTTCCCGGGATCGCCTTCGATGAACACCAGCGGGATGGCGCGCAGGGCCTTCTGCTCGCGCAGGGCGGCGCCCATGTATTTGCCATAAGACGGCAGCCGCGTGAGGTCGATCACGATCGCATCCGGCGGAGCGGCGCGGATACCACGGAATCCCTTGGTACCCAGGCTGGTGTACGGCTCGGCGTCCAAGCCATCGGCATGCAGACGGGCCGCCCAAGCGGCCGCTTCCACAGGCTCGCGGTGGATTACCAGGACGCGCGGCACCGGGTCAGGCGCGCACGACGCCGGCGGTGGGCAGCAGCCGGCTGCGGATCTGGTTCATGACGTCGCTCGCCAGGAACGGCTTGCGCAAGACCGGGAAGCCGTGCTCTTCGCAGAGCGCCTCTTCTTCCGGCGGAAGAATCGTGCCGGTCATGACGATCACGAGCATCTGCGGCACCGATTGCAGAAACTCCACGCCCAGTTCGACGCCGTTGCCGTCGGGCAGCATGTAATCGAGCAGCGCGGCATTCGGCTTGTGCTGGTGCATGAGCTTCTTGGCTTCGGTGGCCGATTCGGCAGTCAGTAGCGTCCATCCTGCGTCGGCCATCAGGCGTTCGAGGAAGTGGAGCAGGTCGCGGTTGTCGTCTACGAGCAGTACCGTGGGGTGCGCCGGTCCCAGTGCGCCTGGCGTGTCGTGGGCACGAATATCCAGCTTTTCCCGATCCTGCGACACTTCGACCCGGACGCGCGCCCCGGGGTTCACCTGGTTGGTAGCCACCAGGGTGGCCAGGGGCTGGGTCAGGAAACGATGGATGGTACGGTTCAACTCGCGCGCGCCGTACTCCGCGCTGGTGCCCCTTTGCAGCAGGAACTGGCGGGTTTCGAAGGGAACATCCAGGGTGAACGAGCGGTTGCCGAGACGCGTGTTGACGTGACTCTGCAGATCGGTAATTTGCTGATCGAGGATGGCGGCCAGAGACTCCGGAGTGAGCGGCTGGTAGGTGATGATGCAATCGATGCGATTGACAAATTCCGGGGAGAACCGCTTACGCACCGCGACCACGGCGATGTTCTGCAACTTACTGGTCAGGTCCGAGCGTTCCGCGGCTTTGACGGACTGAAAGCCGAAGTCGGGATTGATCTCGCGCATCATTTCGCGCGCTCCCAGGTTACTGGTGAGAAAGACCAGGCTTTTTTCGAAGTTGACCGTAGTGTTGTCGCCCAGGCGAAGGAGTCCCTTGTCCAGCACACCCAATAACAAGCGGGTCATCGAGGGCGCCGCCTTTTCGATCTCGTCGAACAGCACCAGCGAGAGACTGCACCTTTCGCTGGTGACGGAGTTCAGCTTCTGCTGGGTGAGCATGGGCTGGGTTTCGCGATGCCCCAGATATCCGGGCGGAGCGCCGATCAGCTTGGCGACCTCGTGCTCCATCTGGAACTCGCCGCAATCGATTTTCAGCAGGTTCTTTTCGCTGCCATGCAGCACTTCGGCGAGAGCCTCGATGGTCTTGGTTTTGCCCGTTCCCGTCGGGCCGAGAAGCAGAAATACGCCGACGGGCCGACCCTCCGGCGCCAATCCGGCTTGAAACATTTGAATATAAGGAACGATGACCCGCGTGGCAGCGGGCTGGCCGACTACCTTTTGAGACAGCACGGCCGTCAAGTCAGCGACGGGGTCCGATGCTTGTTTTTTCGGACGCTGCGCGTTTTTCCCAGGTTTTTCCTTGTCCACGCCACTCTCCGACTTGATTATAGCGACTGAGTTTTTCCGGACTTTCGGATTGTGCCGGCCCTCAGGTGGATTTGTTTCTTTCATCGGAGATCCCTTTTGCTTCTATTTCAGCAATTTAACAGCATGAGAGGAGCGGGGTAAAGTTTTTATTGTAAACCTGTGACCGCCTCCCATGACTAAGCTTGTAGCACGCATCGATCAGGCGTGCATGTCTGGACAAGCACGTTATAGTACTGCTCTCGGAGGAATCAGATTGTGGGTGGAGCGGCTTAGTAACCGGTGGTCACCGGTGCCGGAAGGTGATTCGGCCCTTGGTCAGATCGTAAGGTGATAATTCCAGCGTAACCTTGTCGCCGGCCAGCACGCGGATGCGATTGCGGCGCAACCTGCCCGCGAGGTGCGCCAATACCACGCGATCGTGCTCGAGCTGAACGCTGAAGAGTCCACTGGGGAATTTCTCTAATACAGTGCCGGTTACTTCAATGCTGTCCTCTTTGCTCATAAACCTCCGCTCTTAGGATGGGCGGCGGGAGCCCAAGGCATCCCGCCGCCGACGGGTCTAGGCGGCAGCCGTGACGTTGGTTGCCTGCAACCCTTTGGGCCCTTTCGTCACCTCGAACTCCACCTGGGAGCCTTCATCCAGGGTACGGTAGCCCTGCGATTGAATTGCCGAGAAATGCACGAACACATCCTCGCCGTTCTCCCGCTGGATAAAGCCATAGCCCTTGGCCGCGTTGAACCACTTCACTGTGCCTTTTTCTTTCATCTGCTGATGTTCCTTCTCTGCTCTTGCAAAATTCTGCACCTGACCCGTTGAAGCCCCCTTAAACAAGAAGAGGGGGTGCGGACGACTCACGCAGCCCCCTCAGCAAGTCTATGAAGCGGAAAACAAGAGTCAAATGCCTTACCATTATACAACAGGAGACCAGCTCCCGCTTCCGCCAAGATCGTGACTACCTTTGAGTTCTACCGCTTCCGGTTCCATTTCCGGGCCCTCGACCGCCTCCACTTTCCGACGGGAAAAAGCGCCAACGTGGTACGGGGCGCGTTTGGCGCCGTGCTGCGCGATACCGTGCCGGCGGAAGTGTATTCGCGTCTTTTCGAGCCGGGAGCCGAGCTGGGACCCGCGCCCAGCGGGCTCTCGGATTGGCCGCGCCCGTTCGTTCTTCGGGTGGCTCACCTGGACGGGCTCACGGTTGCCGCCGGCGACTCTCTGCACCTGGATGCCCACGTTTTCGACGTCCACCAGCCGGCCCTAGTGCATTTCCGTAATGCCTTGGCCGGCCTGGCAGAGAAGGGCCTCGGACCGGGCCATGGCCGCGCCAGATTGGAAATCACTGAGCAGCTCGACCTTGACGACCAAGCGGTGCCGGTAGACGATTCCGTGGAATCGCCAAGCGTGGTGTCGCTCGAACCGGATGCGGCCGCGGTTGCTGCTGTAAGGCTGCGGTTCTGCACGCCGACCGAATTGAAGACCGCCGGCAAGGTGGCGGAGCGGCCGGAGTTTCGGGTATTGTTCGGACGACTCCGGGACCGCCTGAGCACGCTGCGGTCCTTGTATGGACCGGGACCGCTGGATATCGACTTCCGTGCGATGGGGGAGCGCGCCTCCCGGATCCGGATCCGCCGCTGCGAACTCACCTGGGAACAGGTCAAGCGCCGCAGCGGCCGTACCGGACAGGTGCATTCGATCGGCGGATTTACGGGCGAGGCCGATTACGAGGGCGACCTCACCGAGTTTTTGCCTTGGCTGAGAGCTGCGCGGTGGGTCGGCGTAGGGAGGCAGACCGTTTGGGGCAAGGGGGACGTGCGGGTGGTGTAAACCGCCGTCAGTCCCGCGCCCGATTCCAGACGCGATCCCGCAGAATCGCGGGCAGGCCGAGCACCAGCACGACGACATATCCCAGCGCCTGCGCTACCAGGATATAGGCCAACGCTCCATCCCTGGAGATGCCGAAGGGGGTGAGTACGGCGATGGCCACGGTCTGGTAGGTGCCCACGTAGCCCGGTGTCGGCGCGATGGCGCTTCCGAGGCCGAGGCCGCAAATCAACAGGATCGCCATCGGATAGGTGACCGGCAGGCCGAAGGCTCGCGCTCCGATCATCGCTCCACCGGCATCGATGATCCAGATGGCCAGCGTCAGGACCGCAAAGCCAGCCAGCCTGCGGGCATCGTGAAAAACGCGCAAGCCGGACAGCACCTGCCCGGCCAGATGCAGGAGCCGCTGGCGAATTCCCGACGGCAGGGGAATGCTCCCGATGATACTCTCGCACAGCTTGCCGGTGCGCGGCAGGATGGAGATCGCGAGTACACCCGCCATCGCCATCGCCGTGGTTCCCCAGGAGATGTCGCGCAGCCAGGCGGGCTTGGGATTCACACCCAGCAGGACCAGTGATGCCCAAAGCACAAGCACCACCGCGTCGATCGTGCGCTCGGCGAGAGCCGTGGTCAGAACGTAGGTCTTACTGAGAGGCGACCGGCTGCTGAGAATGAAACTGCGGATGACCTCTCCCGCCCTGGCCGGCAGGAAGCTGTTGCCCAGGTATCCCGCCATATTGGCCGAAAACACCGTGCCCACGCTGAAAGCGGCCTCGGCGGTGAGCACGACCCGCCAACGCAGAGCGCGCAGAAAGTACGTGAGGCAGGTAGCCAGCGCCGCGGTGCACAGCAGACGGGCGTCCGCGTGGACAATCAGGCTCCAGACGCGCCGCCAATCGACGCCGTGCAGCGCGAAGTAAAGCAGAACCGCGGCCAGGACCAGCGGAAAGATCCAGGACCAGACGCGCGCTCTCCGGGGCTCCCTCAGATGAACCTCCGATAGCGAGCCTGCTCAGCAATCAGGTCAGGCGGGCAGGCCGAATGCCAGGCCCAATGCCCGGGCGCCGGCTGCGATCCGGCGTGACGCAGACGTTCCGC
>DATJYW010000464.1:0-12598 GCA_035499435.1 Candidatus Acidiferrales bacterium
GCAGCATTCCGCCGGAGTTCCGCTACGCCGACTACGGCTTCCGCGTAGCCGCGTCGTAAACGCACTACAATATTCGTTTACCTATGAGAGTCGGCATGATCGGCACGGGCGCGATCTCGCACAAGCACGCCCAGGCCTACAAAAACATCGGGTTCCAGATTACCGTGTGCACGGACATCTTCGAGGCCGGTGGCCGCAGATTCGCCGATCAGTACGGGTGTGAGTTCGTTCGCACCTACGAGGAGGTGTGCCGCCACCCCAACGTGGACTACGTCGATGTCTGCACGTTTCCGGACTTCCGGCTCCAGCCCATCGAGATTTGCGCGCAGACCAAGAAACACGTGCAGGTGCAGAAGCCGATCTCGACCGACCTGGCCACGGCGCGCAAAATGATCGAGACCGCGGAAAAAGGTGGAATTCTGCTTCACGTGGTCAGCCAGCATCGCTTCGACGATGCCAGCCTGTTTCTGTCTAAGGCCCTGGCCGCGGGACGCCTGGGCAAGCTCCTGCAGGCCGATTGCTACGTCAAGTGGTACCGCTCGCCGGAATACTATTCGCGGCCCATCAAGGGCAGTTGGCAGACGGAAGGCGGGGGCGCGCTGATCAACCAGGCGATTCACGGCATCGATATCGTACGCTGGCTCGCCGGTCCGGTGAAGGTGGTGTGCGGCGTCTGGCAATTGGGCGCGCTGCACAAGATCGAAAGCGAGGACGTGGTCAACGCGGTGATGAAGTTCGCCAGCGGCGCCACGGGTGCGATCCAGGCCTCGACCGCCTTCTGGCCCGGCTACACCGAACGCACCGAGTTCCACGGCACCAAAGGCACCGCGATCATTTCCGGCGACAAGCTGACCACCTGGGACGTGCGGGACGATTCCGGCGAGCCCGCGCCCGTGGCCAAGGACGTTTCCAGCGGCGCCAGCGATCCGATGGCAATCTCGCTCGAGCCTTTCGAGCGCCAGTTCCGCGATTTCGGGGAAGCGATCACGAAGGGCCGCAAGCCGCTGGTGTCGGGCGAGGAAGGGTACCAGGCGTTGGAGATCGTGGACGCGGTGTATCGCTCGTGCCGGTCGGGCGAGAAGGTTTTAGTAGGGTAGGCCTCCCGGCCTGCCTTTCTTCTAATTGCTATCCAAATACGCCAGCAGCGTGGCCGCCACCCGGTATGCCGCGTGATAGTAGTCCGCGTCGATCGCGCTCACCTGGTCGCGCGGCGAATGCAGGATGGGCAGTGTCGCCTGCGTGATCCGGACGCCTCACTCGTCCAGCAGGCCTTCCACCTGCTCTGGCATCGGCCCCACCATGTCGCGGAGTTTTTCGAACAGGTCCTCGTAGAGCTTCGCGTAAGCTTCGGCGGCAGGCTGCGGCTCCGGCGCTGCTTTCCGCGCCTGCGCAAACGTGCGGCGCATGTGCCGGACGGCCACCAGCAGCAGCTTCAATTCGTCCTGGTTGAATCCGAACGTCTTCTCCATAAAACTCCCGCCAGTATCCAAGTCGCGCCTCCGCTGAATGCCAGGATGCTCGCCGCGCGCGTCCACCGGCCTTCTGCGCCTCCATCGTAGCGGAGTTCCACAGTGCACGGACCGCTGCACCGCGGTTCGATCACCAGCTGCCCCAGTTTATCGCCCCACACCCGAACGGGATTGCCGCCGGCCGCCGCCTTCCATCCTTTGTCCCAACTGATTTGTACGCTCAGGATCTGATCGGGCGTGAGGCTGGCGGAGATGGCCGCGGAGCTTGGGGCTCGCCAGTGGAAATCCGCCGGAGGATATGCCGGGTTTTCGAGCGCTGCCAGGTATCCCACGATCGCCTTCGACTCGTAGGCCGCCGGTTCGACTTGCACCAGGCCTTCCGCGCGCATCACGTGCGCCAGGGACCGCGTGCCGCGCGGCACATCGTAGATGGCGTCGCCGCCATCGCGCCAGAGCTCGGTCAACCCGTCGAGCTTCTCCGGATGCTTGATCGGATGATAGAACTCCGCGCTCTTTTCTCCGCCGCCGATCATGGCGTCGCAGCCGTAAGCGCGCAGCCAGTCGAGCGCGAGCCGCTGTTTCTCTCCTGCATAAATCTGGTAGATGACGTGCGGCAGCATGGGGTTGACGATGCCGTTGTCGAAACCGCCGGTAAGCTGCGGCGCGTCGCTGAACGCGTTCAGCCAGAAGCCGATCGTGCCCGGGGCGAAGACGCGCGATCCGGCTAGGTGCGCATCCAGCCACGTAGCGATTTTGTACTCGATGGTGGTGCGGATATCGATTGGGCGTTCCTCCTCGCGCGCCCAGCGGCGCTGATGAACGACAATTGGCCCGCAGGCCACCAGCGCGAGCACGGCTGCCGCCATGGCCGCCCGGCGTGACAGCCTCTCCACGAACGGCCACGCCGCGAAGGCGGCCGCCAACCAGAACGCCATGTCCATTTCGAGGTGGTAGCGCTCGGGCTGCGGCACCAGCGAAAGCCCGAACCAGTAGCGTCCCAGGGCAGACGCTGCTGTGATGAACAGAAACAGCCCGCCGAAGCGCACGTGGCGAGGCGCTCGCCGGGAGACCAGCCACGCCAATGCCAGAAACGCTGCCGCAACAGCTCCGACGAACGCCTTCTGCGCGGCGTCCGACGTGAATCCGTGTGCCACGCGCGGCGCGTTGGCACGGATCACCGCGATGGTGGAGGGCGACAGCCACGGCGCCACCATCGCGTACGCCCACACGCCGAGCGCGCCGGTGCGAATCCACACCTGGAGTGGCCGCACCTTGCCGGGAAGTCCGGCCAGCAGGTATGCCGCGATCCCCATGGCCAGCGCCATACCGCCCAGCCAGTTGCACATCGGCACGGCGGCGATGGCCAGGGCGGCGCCCGCCCAATACCACGGCCTGCGCTTTTCCATCGCTACGTGCAAGATTCCGATGGCCAGCGGCAGAAGGCACATGGACGCGATGTGCGGTCCTTCGCCGTACACCACGAGCGTGTCCAATCGCCGCGCCGCGAAATACCCGCCGGCATCGACCCGCACCTCTTTCGCCAGAAAACATGTCGGAGAGAGCAGCGAATATCCGAGACCCGCTGCGAAGGAGCACGCGCGGCTTCCGCACAGTCGCCAGGCCATCCAGAACAGCGTCGCGGGCCCGAGCGAGTACAGGGCCGCGCTCACGAAATGGTGCGCCAACCCGGGTGAGATGCCGGTCAGCGTGATCGCCAGGCCGCAAAGCCAGTGCAGTAGCGGCGGGTACGTGTCGGGGTAGGGTATCCCGCCGTACCAAAGCGGGAACCACCCCATGTCGTTCCAGTGGCGGGAGACGTAGCGCGCCAGTCCGATGTAGGCGGCTTCGATGGAGCCCATGTGCCGCGTGTAGTCCGTCTGGAACAGGCGCAGCGTGATCCAGGCGTTGAGCGCGAAGAGCAGCGCCCCGCATCCCAGGGTCTTGGCGCGCCCGCGCATCAGCCGGCGACCCCGGGCTCGAGCCGGTAGAACCGCGCCGCCGTCCCGCCCAAGAGCTGTTCGCGCGTCTCCAAGGTCTGCGGCCCGATGGCCTGTGTGAAGGCCGCGAGCGCCTCCTTCCACGTGCCCACCGGCAGGTAGCTGGGCCAGTCGCTGCCGTACATCAGGCGCTCGGGCCCGAATACGCGCAGCGCGTGTCGCGCATACGGCTGAAAGTCCGCCGCTTTCCACTGCATGGGACAGCCGGTGATGAGGCCGCTGAGCTTGCCGTGTACATTGGGCGACTGGGCCGCAGTCTCCAGCGCTCGCGCCCATTGGTCGAACGGCATCGGCGCCAGCGACCGGCAGCCCAGGTGGTCGATCACCATCCGCAAGCCGCCGTAGCGTTCCGCGATCCGCGCGGCGCATTCCAGATCCGGAGCCAGGTCCAGCGTGAGGCTGCGCCGCTCGATCTCCGCCAGTCCTTCGGGCAATTCACCAACGCAAGAATAACAGACGCCGCGGAACTTCGGATGCTGTTGGTACTCGTCGAGGAAGCGGCCCAGGCCCGGACCCGCGAGGTCGGCCCACCCGGCAACGCCGCGGATGAACTCGTGCTCCGCGGCCTGATCGAGCAGCCAGCGCGTGTCCTCCGCGGTGGCAAGCTTGGTGACGACCACTGACCCATCGAAGCGGTTGCGTTTCAGTATGGGGCCGACCAGGCAGGGCAGAAACTCACGCGTGAAGTGCTGGTGGGAATCGATTCGCAAGTCGGCCGGGTTCCGGTGCTAGAAAATAAAAGCCAGCCCGCCACGGAAGCTGCGGGGAGTCTCGACCAGAATGAGCTGCTGCCCGCCCGGAGCGCCCAGGGAGAGGTAACCCTGAGCCAGCAGGTTGCGCATGTCGGCGGTTGCTTCCATGCGCCACGGCAATTGGCCGAGAACCGGAATCGGCTGGCGCACGTACACATTCAAGCCCGGCACCTGGGTGATGTCCTGCGTGCTGTAGAGGTGTCCCGGCATCACCGCCCGCGGATTGTCGGTCCACTGGTAGCTGGCGATCATGTGTGTGCCGGTATGCGGCGCGGTCGCGGTCAGGCGCGCGGTAGCCGCCCGCTGACGGCTGGAGCGAATGATGGCGCGCAATTCATCCGGGTTGTTGGTGACCACCTCGCCGCTCGACGCCGTGAGTGCGCCCATCGAACCGTACATGACCGTGGCTGCTACGTGTTCGCCGACGTTTTGGGTCACTGCCGCCGTGTAGCCGTTGCTGTGATAATCGCCGGCGTTGAACACTGAGGAGCCCGTGAAAAGATCAGGCAGGATATCTCCGCCGGCGTACATTCCGGCGGGCGCCACGATCGACAGCGCGGCGTTGGTGACGCTCTCGTGGTAGGCGGAGAGCGAGTACGTGCGGGAGCCCAATTTGCGGGAGTAGGTTATCTCGTAGTTCTGGCCCTGCTGGATGTGCGGCCGGCCATCGCGCAGGCTGATGCGGGGGAAGAAGCCCAGGGTGCTCAGCGACTCCTGCAGGTCGGCTGCTCGCTGCCCGGTGCCTGCGAGATCGGGCCGGGCATCGCCCGAAGTATATGCGATCTCGATCTGGCCCAAGTCTCCCAGCGAATACGCAAGCCGCGCATAAGGGCTGCCGTAGGTCAAGTGGTCGAGGAAGGTAATCGCGTTCAGAGTGAAGCCGTACTGTAGGGTCAAATCGTCGGAAAGTTGCGCGTGATCGTCGTAGCTTGCCGACGTCGACCGCAACATCGGCAACGCCGCGTCGTTCCCGCCGGCGGCCGATCCGAATCTCCCGGGCAGGAAGAGCTGGCGCATGGTCACCGAAACTTCGGGAGTACCCACCCCGATACTCCGGCTGTAGCTGGTGCGGACGGCTGCCGAGGGCACGCCGGTCTGCGATCCGTAGCCCAGGTTCCCGCTGACCTTGAGCATGTTGTTGCCGTACACCGAGGTCGCCAGCGCGAACGCCGTCCCCAGATCGGCCTCATTGCCGGCCCCCGAAACCACACCACCGTCACCGGCTGAGACGCGCAGCACGCCGCGCGTGCCTGAGAAGACTGCCGTGCGCTTCTCGCCGCCCGAATTGTCCTTCGCCAGGGCGTCCCCGGTGAAGCGCAGCACCGGCCGCGTAGGCGACGAGCTGCGCAGCACCCACTTCCAGTCGTCGCTCATCATGCCGCCGTTCTCGATGGGCGGGTACGCGAACTGGATGGTACTGAACAGAGTGCTCAGGTTTACGTTCAGCACGCTACGCATCCCGGGCTGCACCAGGATGTTGTTGCGCAGCGCCGGCACGAAGGAAGCGAACGTGATTTTGAGCGAATAAGAGTCCGGCAGCAGGCCGAGGAACTTGAAAACACCGTCGCTATCGGTGAGGACTTTGGCGAACTGGCGCCCCTGCCGGTTCGAGAGGAGGACCGTCGCGCCCATCTGCGCGACTCCGCTGGCCGTGACCCGGCCTGTGATGGCGCCGGAAAGCTTGACCGCGTCGGCCGCGCCCGCCGGTTCGGGGATCGCAAGGGACACCGCCCCCGCCAATACCAAGCCGACCACCGACTTTTGCGTCCATACGCGCAGCATCAGCCGACGCTCATTCCGGGCGGGCGAAACGCCCGCTGTCCACTAGGTTACCGTAAATTGGGCGGATGGGGTGAGTACCTGGTTTCGATTTTTGTCCGTAATTTTCACGCGTAACGTATATTGCCCCGGGGCCAGGGTGTTCAGCGGCAAAAGCTTTTCGATGGTCACCTGGTTCACCGAGGCACCCGGTATCTTCGCCACATCTTCGCTTACTTCAAAAATCTTCTCGTTGGTGCCGTTTTTGACCACCTCGTAGGTCACCTCGCCGGTCGGCATGTGACTGTCTCCATCGGAGCCGAAGTTATAGATCTTGAAGTAGATCCCCATCTTCTCCTCGCGCTTGAAGACGTCATCCACGCGCGGCCGCACCTTCGAGGTCCCGATCACGAACTGGCCCATCCCGATACTCTTCGTGGGCACATGCTCGATCATATCCGCCAGCACGATGTTGCTGGCTGTCAGTTTCTCCGCGTCCATGCGCGGCACGTTGAGTGCTACTTCGTACGTCGCCAGGTTTCCGCCGACTACGTCCTTGGCCACCACGTTCAGCCGGTACGTGCCCGGCGCCAGCGGCACGCTCTTGTTGTAAATCGACTTGCGCTGCGAAATCTGCTGCAGGTACTCCTGCGGCGAATCCACCGTGACCGTATCCTCGAACGTGGTCACGATGCGCCGCGTCATGGTGCTCACCTTGCCAAAGATGTTCACCACCGCCTTCTGCACGCCTTCCTTGTTCTGGAACTGCAGGTCCTTGTTCTCGAACTGAAGGGTAACGAAAGTGAGCACGCTGGCGTCGGTGAGCGGGAAGAAGTCCGCGCGCACCTTCATGGGCAGGATGCTGTAGCTGATTCGCGAACTCACCGCGGCTTCCAGGTCCTTGAACTTCACCGCCGGCGGGCGCTGCAGCTTGGCGAACTGCTCCAGGCGGTTGAACTCGTTCATGCTCTCGGATTCGGCGCCGAACGGAACGCCCAGGTGCGTGCCGTCGGTGCGGTTGAAACGATCCGTCTTGCTGGAAAGGCCCAGTTGCTCCATCATGGTGAGGCCCGCGCCCGGCACGTACAGCAGCGCGTCCTTCTCCGACGGGTCCATGGTCATGTGGTACTCGCCGGACATCGTCGGGTCCACGAACTCGATAATGATGTTGGTGCCGATTCCCTCGATATACCGGTAGCGCCACTGCTCGAAGGGGAACGTCGAGGTGGTGCCGCCGCCCTCCTCCGGAGGCCGCTCGTAGCTGCCGCCCGAGGGATGCGATTCCTTCTCGTCGGGCGGTCCGTAGGTGATGTAGATGCGGCCGCGGTCGGTCTTCCATCCCGGGATGCCGGACGCGAAATTCTCGTTGGCGTACGCGATGCGCCGGTAGTGCTCTTCCTTGAATTCGTTTTCCACCGTGTCGGGTGTCGGGTCGCGGCGCAGCCAAAAGTTCTCGATGAAGTTCTCGCGCTCGTCGTCGGTCTGGAGGCGCTTGAACGCCGCACGCTCTTCGTCGGTGATGATGTAGGCGACGTCTTCGTTGAGCCACTTGCGGTAAGGCGTTTCGAGCTCTTTGCGCAGCTTCTCTTCCTTCCGCTTGCGCTCTTTCTCCGTCATGGGCTTGGCCACGGTTTCGCGCTGGGCGGAGGCGGTTTTCTTCTTGTCGTCCTTTTTCTTGGTGTTGTCATCCTGTTGCGGTGCGGCAAAAATACCGATACCCAGAAGGATCGACAAGGAGAGGCAGGAGATCGACCGGCGTGTCGCGTTCATACAGATCACCGCTTCCTCGGGACAGGGCTGTTCACTTAACTGCCAATCATTTTAATTCGAATGATTTGGAGTGGTCAATCCGTGAATTCCGAGATACAGTGTGCCCGCGCCGCGGGGGAGCTCCCTACGCCCTGCCAGACCCTTTGCGCAGCGCCTGCTTCAACTTGCGCGTCAGCGTCGTCGCCGTATATGGCTTCTGCAGAAATCCCGCGATGCCGCGGTCCGCGTAATGCTTCAGAGCCTCGTTCTCGCTGAAACCGCTGGTCAGCAGCACCGGGATGTCATCGCGGATCCGCTTCAACGCCTGCAAGGTCTCATCGCCGTTCAGCACCGGCATTGTGAGGTCCAGCAGGACCGCATGGAATTCGTGGCCTCTCGCGGTGAAGATCTCGAGGGCGCTCGTACCGTCCGGCGCGGTTTCCACGGCATACCCCGCGCGCTCGAGCGTGAATCGCGCCATGTTGCGCACCAGCTCCTCGTCGTCCACCACCAGGATGGTGCCGTATCCGCGCACTAACGCCTGCTGCTCGACGCCTTCCGCGAGTTCCAGACCCTCGCAGGCCGGCAACACCACAGTGAACGTACTGCCGCGCCCGGGGGCGCTCTCGACATCGATCGAACCGCGGTGCGCGCGGATGATCCCCAGCACCGCCGCCAGCCCAAGCCCCCGCCCGGTGAACTTAGTGCTGAAGAACGGATCGAAGATGCGCGCCCTGGTGGCTTCGTCCATCCCGCAGCCCGTGTCCCTGACCTGGACGATGACCTGCATTTCGGAGTCCGCCTCCCGCCGCCCGGTGGTAATCGCGACGCTTCCACCAGCCTGGCCCACCGCCTCCGCCGCGTTGACCGCCAGGTTCAGGATCACCTGCTGTGTCTGTGCAGGGTCTGCATCCACCATCGGCAGACTCGGATCCAGGTGCAGGTCCAGCCGAACGCCTGGCGGCAGCGACGCGCGAATCAGCGGCAGGATCTCCGAGATCTGCCGCGAAAGATCCAGGCGCTGCGACACGAAGCGTCCCTTACCCGCGTAGGCTAGCATCTGCCGCACCAGCACCGCGGCACGCTCGCCCGCGTCGATGATCTCCTGCACGCGGCCGCGCGCGGGATGGTTCTCCGGGACGTCCTCCAGCACAAGGCTGGCGTTGCCCAATATGCCGGTGAGCAGGTTGTTGAAATCGTGCGCCAGCCCGCCGGCCAGCACTCCCAGGCTCTCCAGTTTCTGGGCCTGGCGCATCTGTGCTTCCAGTTTCCTTTGCTCGCTGATGTCGCGCGCCACGTGCGAGACGCCGACTACGTTGCCCTGGGCGTCGCGGATGGGCGAAATGGTCAGCGAGACGTCGATTTGCCGCCCGTCCTTGCGCACGCGGACGGTCTCGAAGTGGGTCACGCGCCCGCCATGGCGGATGCGTTCGATGATGTCAGATTCTTCGTGGGTGCGGTCCGGCGGCACCACCAGGGTCATGCTCTTGCCGATCGCTTCCTCAGCGGTGTACCCGAAAAGCTGCTCCGCCCCGGAGTTCCAGCTCTCGATCACACCTTCCAGATTTTTGGAAATGATCGCATCCGCGGAGGATTCTACGATGGCGCGCAATTGTGCCGAGTAGCGCTCCTCGCCCTCCCGGTGCGACGCCATTTGGCCGCCGAGGTGCCGCTGACGCGCCAGCAGCCATACCAGCAGCACCGACACGCCGCACACCACCGGGAGCGTGGCCCAGTATTGCACGGGTTTGCCCAGCTTGATGCCGTTGTAAACCGGTGGCAGGGAGGCCAGAGCCATTCCTGCGACTGCGGGACCAAACCCCAGGTAGTGGGCGCAGCCCAGCACCGCGACGAATTGCAGCAGATAGGGGAACTCGGCCCCCATGATGGGGTCCAATACCTTGCGCGCGGCCATCGCCACTGCGACGCAAGCCAAGGCGGCGGCATACCTACGGGGCGTCGTTGACCACAGGTGCGGACCCGGCATAAGACTCTCAGGTCATGATATCCCGTGGGGCAGCCTGAAGGCCCGCGGCCCGGGGTTTCCGACCCGCCGCGTCCCGTCCCGCGCCGGCGGGAGGGGAGTCCGCCTACGCGATCACCGGAATCGGATTCCGGAAGCTCCCGCGAAAGATCTCACCGAAGAGCTCCAGGACTTCCTCGTGAATCAGCCCGTTATCCGCCAGAATATGCCGCGATCCCGGAATGGTGTGAGGTTCGCCGGCCATATCGCTCACGCGGCCGCCGGCTTCACCCACCAGTAGAATCCCCGCCGCCATGTCCCACGGATTCAGCCCGAACTCCCAGAAAGCATCCAGCCGTCCGCAGGCCACATAGGCCAAGTCGAGGGCCGCCGAGCCGGTGCGGCGCACGCCGTGGGATGCCATCGCCATCTGGTGATAGAAGTGGATGTTGACGTTCTGGTGCCGCTTCTTGCTGGGGAAACCGGTAGAAGCCAGGCTGTCGGCCAGCCGCTGCGTCTTCGATGCGTGGATGCGCCGGTGGTTCAGCCACGCTCCCGAGCCGCGCTCCGCCGTGAACATCTCGCCGCGGATGGGATCGTACACCACCCCGGCGATCATCTCGCCGGCCCGCTCCAGCCCGAGCGTGACGTTGAACATGGGAAATCCGTGCGCGTAGTTGGTGGTGCCGTCCAGCGGATCGACGTACCAGCGGAATTCCGATGCGCTCTCGTGGCCGCCGCCCTCTTCGGCAACAATTCCGTGCGCGGGGAAATAAGTCCGGAGCCGCTCCACCACCAGTCTCTCGCTGGCGCGGTCCGCCTCGGTGACCAGGTCGAAATCACCTTTCAGCTCGAAGGGAATCCGCCGCTCGAAGAAATTGGCCAACAGCGCGCCCGCCTCCCGCGCAACCTCCACGGCGGTCTCCAGGTAGGCCACTACGGCTCTTCCACCAGGTATTTGATGTCGTGCTTGAAGATGAAAAGGTTGGGTTTGCCGTCACGGGTGATGCGGATGAAGCTCTTGTCGTAGTACTCGATAGTGCCCTCCACCTCTTCCCCGTCCAGCAATTTCACGCGCACCGGGGTAGCGTGCTCAATCAGTTGTTTGAGATACTTCACCTCTTCAAACGTCTGCTCCGGCGCGCGCGCGGATTTTCCTTGTTGTCCCGTACTCGACCTCCTACTTCTTTTTCTTCGTTGGCTGCGGCTGGCGTTCGGGGGAGATGGAAACGCGCTCGTCCGGAGAGCTGCCTTCACCCTCGAATTCTCCATAATAGCCATTCCGCGCCGACACCCGCAAATCCGGGTTCTTCACGCGCACCTCGAGCCTATGGAAGCGATTCTTGTTGGGAGGGACGTCGCGCGGATAAAACGCCAGCAGGTACTGCGTCCGCAATTCGGTCAGAATGTCGGTGAACGCCTTGTCCAGCGCCGTGCCCACCGACGGCATGAACGTGCGCCCGCCCGTGCCCTCGGCCATGAATTGCAGCGCGTGCTCGCCGCCGATGTTCCTGCCCGCTTCGTTGGTGATCGGCACCACCACGATCGCGTAGATCACCGCATCGGCGAGTTGTGCCTCCTGAAGCGCCGCCTGCAGGTTGAGCTTGCTGACGGTATCGCCGCCGTCGGTAACCACCACGATCACCTTGCGGCCTTCGCGCGGCTCCAGGTCGCGGGCCGCGAAGAAGATCGCGTCGTACATGGCCGTCCCGGCATCGCCGTGCATGGCCTTGAGCCGCTCGGTCAGAAGCTTTTGGTCGCGTGTATACCGTCCGGTCTCGTCGGTCACCTGCCAGTTGAAGGTGTAGAGCTTGATGGCGTCCTCGGGATGACCCTCTCCCAGCAGCGCGCGAATGAAACGCTGCGCCGAGTCGGATTCGTAGGCGAGTTCCTTGGCGGTGGATCCGCTGACGTCCACCAGCAAGGCGACCGACAGTCTCTGCTCGGCCTGATGCTCGAAGACCGCAACCTCCTGCTTCACGCCGTTGTCGTAGATTTCGAAATCTTCCTTGCGCAGGCTGCCGATCACCTGGCCGCTCTGCGTCTTCACCGTGGCCACCGCCCGCACCAGGTTGACGTTGACGCGAATCGTGGTGCCCTGCGCGCCGGCTCGCCCGGCCGCGCACAGAACCGTCGCCAGCGCGAGCGTGCACCTAACCCGCGGCCGGAACATTCTCGCCCCACTCTCCTTCCACCCAGACTTCCCCGTCGACAAAATGTTCCTTTTTCCAGATGGGCACGATCTGCTTCAGCCGGTCGATACCCTCGCGCGCCGCCTCGAACGCCGCGCCCCGGTGCGGCGCCGTGACGACCACCGTCACACTGGTTTCACCGATCAGCATTCGCCCCAACCGGTGCACCATGGCGACCCGCTCCACGTGGTGCGTGGCCGCGATCTCCCGCGCGATCCGGACCATCATTTTGATCGCCATGGATTCGTAACACTCATAATCCAGGTAGAGGGTCGCACGGCCCCTGGTGTTGTTGCGGACCGTGCCCTCGAACGTGATGACGGCCCCTTCCGCGCCGGTCAGGAGCTTTGCGATCAGCGCCCGTGTATCGATAGCGTGCCGGGTCAGGGCGCAATAGGCCGGTCCGTCGGAGACCACCACCGGATCGACATCCGCGCCTCCGCTCACCGGAGGCAGGAACGCGATCTCGTCGCCTTCCGCGATTCTCGTGGCCGGGTTGGCGAACTCGTGGTTGCGCGCTATCACGATGCTGCGGGCGATCTCTTGAAATCGCGGAAACCGCGCCGCATAGGATCGAAACACGCCGGCCAGGTCCGACCCCTCCGGGAACTCGGCCTCCTCCGAGCTCATCCCGGCGATCTCCCGGAGCATCCCGAAAAACAGAATTCTGGCGCGCATGGACTTGGGGTGGTAACCCTCAGTCTAACAGACGCTTCCA
>DATJYW010000465.1:0-7140 GCA_035499435.1 Candidatus Acidiferrales bacterium
TCAGCCCGACGGCACCGAAGACAGGGTAAGCGACGAACGGAACTTAGTTTTGAATCCTCTCGCTGCGTTCCCGGAGGCCTTTGCCTCCAGAGCCAGATAGCGGTCATTCAGGTTTCGAGTCAGGCGCGCAAACAGAGGCCCGAGCAGGCCCGAGAATCGAATCGAAAGGATAGCCCGGCTGGTGTTCCCAGTCTCCTCAACCCAGTGTCGAGCCTGCACGCGCATGCCCGGACTCCGCGTTTCCCAGGTGAAGCTTCTTCGTATGCCCCGACTCCGATCCGCTCAGCGCTCCAGTCCGGGAACGGGCGGCTGCACGTCCAGCCGCAGTTCTTTCAGGCGCCGGCCGTGCATGTCGCCCAGCCACGGATCGAGGTAGCGGCGGTTCAAGTCGATGGTGGCCACGGCGGCGGTGCCGCGCTGCGCGGCGACCGAGAGCCGCTCGCCATCGGGATCCATGATGTAGGTAGGATGATCGTACCCGGACGCGACCAAGAACACTTTGTTTTCGATGGCCCGCGCTCTGGCCAGCGTTTCGTCTCCGCCCCAGATGGGCATCAACACGATCTCCGCGCCGCGGCTGGCAAGGGCGCGGGCCGGATCGGCGAAAAAGACGTCGTAGCAGATCATCAGCCCGACCGTGCCGAAATCCGTGCGGAAGACCGGGTAATCGAAGCCGGGCGTGAGGCCCGCCTCCACTTCCTCACGCGGCAGGTAGACCTTGCGATATTTGCCGACGAGGTTTCCCGCGCGATCGATCAGCACCGCGGTGTTGTACACGGCGGCTCCCTCGCGTTCGTAGATTCCGGCGGCCACGTACACGTGGCGCTTGCGCGCCAGCTCGCCCAGGCGGGCCGTGGTTTCGCCTGGGACCGGTTCGGCCACCTCCGCGTACGTCCTCCCCGTGCCGACCACCGTGATGCCTTCCGGCAGCAGAATGACGTCGCTCTTTTCCGGCGCGAGGTTCGCGGCGGCGGCGAGGAACTGTCCCACGCTCGCGGCAGCCGATCCGGTGTTGGCGGGCCGCAGATTCACCGAAACGACGGTGACGCGGCGGGTTCCCGGCGGGGCGATCGGTTCCAAGGAAAGATCGTCCCACCAAACCGTTGCCTGCGGGGCATTGGAAAGGTAGAACTGCACCACGACGTCCGCCGCGTTCTCCGGCGCGGGTGCTTCGACCGAAACCCTGGTCCAGGCGCCTTCGCGCGCCGCACGGTACACGTAATCCGGCTGTCCGGCTCGTGCGCCGGCAGCCGTTCGCCAGTCGAGCCGCGCGACCACCTGCCACGATTCGCACGACACCGCCTCCGCCCGGCAGTAGGCGGTGAAGCGGTACCACTGCCGGGGCTCGACGCCCGATACGCGGCGCTCCCAGCCGCCGTGTTCGGCGGCGTTGCTCGCTCCGGAGATCGCCAGCGAGCCCAGCCGGGTCCGGTAGCGCTGAGGATCGACGAAGGTGCGCGGGGCTGTCTCTGCCCGCGCACTCCAGGTGGTCCAGCCTTCCGGCCTGCCGCCGGCGTCGGCGGCGAATCCCGATTGCTGAAAGTGCAGCGGCGCGGCCGAGGCGGCGGCACAGCAGCAGAGGAGCAGCGAAAGTCCGTTCATGGCGGCCCTCCTATCCAGTCCGATTCTAGCGCCCGGACATACTGTGATTGGGCGAGCCCCCCAAATGGCCGGAACCGCGGAGGGTTCCGATTCGTATTCTCCATTGATGCGCCAGGACCTTGTCTACGCTCTGAAAACCCTGGTCAAGCAACGCGGGTTTACGGCTACCGCGCTCGTGACGCTCGCTCTGTGCATCGGAGCGAATACCGCCATCTTCACCGTTCTCGAGCACGTCGTGCTGCGCGGGCTGCCATTCCCCGATCCGGACCGGCTGGTGACGATGTACAACCTCTATCCCGGGGTTCGAGTCACCGAGTACGGCTCCAACGGGGTACCCGACTACCTCGACCGCCGCAAGCTGACGAACGTTTTCAGCGAGGTTGCACTGACCGGCAATATCGGTTACGAGGTGGGGCTGGGCGGCTCGCCGCAACGCATTCGCGGACAGTACGTGACGCCTTCGTTCTTCACCGTTCTGGGCGTCCGCCCGCTGCTGGGCCGGACGTTCACGGAGGAGGAAGGCACGCTCGGCAAGGAGAAGGTCGCCGTGCTGACCGAGGGCCTGTGGAAGGACCTGTTCGCCCGCGACCCGAATGTCACCGGAAAAGACATCCGGCTCAACGGATCGCTGTACCGCATCGTCGGGGTGATGCCGGCCGGGTTCCGTATTGCGGACGACGACGACCAGGTTCGCATCTACACCTCGTTCGCGTTCCGGCCCGATCAGACCACCAACCAGGCGCGGCACAGCAACAACTGGGGAATGATCGCGCGGCTGCAGCCCGGCGTGACCCTGGCGCAAGCGCGGGAACGCCTGGATGATTTGAACCGCCGCAACCTCGACCTCATGCCGGAGGCGCGCCAGCTCATCCTGGACACGCGGTTCTACACCAAGATCGTCAAGCTGAAAGACGAGATCGTGCGCGACATCCGGCCCACGCTGTACCTCTTGCAGATCGCCGTCGCCGTGGTGCTGCTGATCGGGTGCGTAAACCTGGCAAACCTGATGCTGGTGCGCTCGAACGTGCGGCTGAAGGAACTGGCCATCCGCTACAGTCTCGGCGCGGGGAGGTGGCGGATCGCGCGGCAGTTGATTACGGAAAGCGTGCTGCTCGCGCTGGTGGGCGGAGCGCTGGGGAGCGGCGTGGGGTACGCCGGCGTGCGGCTGCTCTCGTACCTGGGCACGAAAGACCTGCCGCGAGGCAGCACGGTCGCGATCGATGCGGGAGCGCTGGCGTTCACCGGCGCCATCGCGATCCTCACCGGGTTGGTGTTCGGCAGTGTGCCCCTGTTCCACGTCCTGCGCAGCGACCTGAACGAAATCTTTCGCGGCAACGAGCGAGGCGGGACGTCCGGCCGGGGCGCGATGTGGGTGCGGTCGGCGCTGGTGGTGAGCGAGTTCGGCTTTGCGTTCGTACTGATCGTCGGGGCCGGCCTGCTGACCATGAGCTTCGCGCGGCTGCTGCGCGTCGATCCGGGATTCAAGCCGGATCACGTGATGACCGCCGCGGTGACCTTGCCGCGCCAGCGGTACGGCGACGATGCGCGGACGCGCAATTTCCTGGCGGACCTGACGCAGCGCGTGGCGGCGATACCCGGCGTGCGGCACGCCGCGCTGACCACGTATCTGCCCTTCAGCGGCAACAATAACGCGAGCGTCATCATGATCGTGGGGCGCCCCCTCGGGCCCGGCGAGACGCCTCCGGTGCCGGGGTGGAACCACGTAGGCGCGGGCTACTTCGACGCGATGGGCATCCCGATTCTCCAGGGGCGCGGCATCGCCGATTCCGACGGCCAGGACGCGCCTAAAGCCGCCGTGATCGACCGGTTTCTGGCGCTCAGATACTTCCCCAACGGCGACGCGGTGGGACACAAAATCCAACGCGGACTTCAGCTCCCCGGCGACAAGGACGTGCCGCCCGAATGCACGATCGTGGGGGTAGCGGGCAGCGTGAAGACAGGGAGCCTGGCGGAGGACAATCCGGTCGGGCAGGTCTATTTCTCTTACAAGCAATTTGTGCCGCGAAACGGGTACCTGGTGGTGCGGACGGGAGGCGAAGACGCGCAGTTGATGGGCGCCATGCGCCGGGAATTGCAGCGGCTCGATCCGGAGATGCCGCTGGTGGACGCGAAGGCCATGCCGGAGCGGCTCTCGACTTCGTTGAAAAGCCGGCGAGCGGCCATGGCGCTGTGCCTGATCTTCGCGGGGCTGGCTCTACTGCTGGCGGCCATCGGGATCTATGGCGTGTTGGCGTATTCGGTCGCGCAGCGCACGCGCGAATTCGGTATTCGCGTGGCGCTGGGAGCGAGCTCACGTGAGTTGGTGGCGATGGTGGTGAAGCAGGGGCTGCGCATGGCCGTGTTTGGACTGGCAGCGGGGGCGGCCGGAGCGTTCGCGGTGACGCGCATGATGAGAGCCTTGCTGTTCGATGTGCGGCCGGCGGACCCGGGCGTGTTTTTGATGGTCGCGGTGGTGCTGGCGGCAGTAGCGGCGCTGGCGTCGCTGATTCCCTCGGCGAGGGCGGTGCGCGTTCCGCCCGCCACGGCGCTGCGATACGAATGAGTCATGGCGCCTTGAGCGCCACAAGGGCGCGGTGCAACCAGGCCCATCCGGTATAATTCTTGACCATGCGCAATGTCGTTCTTACGAGCGTCCGGCTACTGATCCTGATGCTGCCGGCCGCACCGGCTTGGCCGGCGGAGCCTTCGTGCTGCGGTCCGGTTACCGATCAAGGCAGGCGCCTCCTGTCGGTGCTGGAGGGGATGAATGTCGAATCGCTGTGGCTGGCGCACGAACACGTCAACTGGGAGACCGGCGAGCCGGACAAGGGAGAGGATTATACGGGTCCGGGCCGGTCGACGCACTGCAGCGCGTTCGCGGCAGCGGTGGGGAAGCGGCTCGGAGTATACATGCTGCGGCCGCCGGAGCACGGGCAGATTCTGCTGGCCAGCGCGCAGGCGGAATGGTTTCGTTCCCCTGGCGGCAAGCAGGGCGGGTGGCAGCCGGTAAGGGATGCCCGCGACGCACAGGCGTTGGCGAACCGGGGGAACCTGGTGGTGGTGGTTTTCGAGAGTCCGGACGCGCATCGGCCCGGGCATATTGCGATCGTGCGGCCGGCGAACCGGCCGATGCGCCTGCTGGAAGAGAACGGGCCCGAGATCACGCAAGCCGGGCAGAAGAATTACCTGAAGACCTCGACGAAGGTAGGGTTCCAGGCACATCCCGGGGCGTGGCCCGGGGGCGTGCTGTACTACGCTCATCGCGTGGACCAATAGGACATACGGCCAGCGGCGGCCTCGCGATCCCGGATCGAGACCTTCCAACCGCCCTGACGGGAACATGCGGCGGAACGCAATCGAGTATGCTGGTGCCGGAGGCCTGGTATCGGCATGCGCCCGATCGTTCGTGCCTTTCTGCTTTTCGCCTTGGCGGGACCGGCCTCAGCCGGTCCCGGGCTGCCCAGCGGAGATCGCTGGCTCTCTCACCTGACTCAGGATCTACTGCCGTTCTGGACCATGCCCGCGGCGCTGGGCAACCCGCTGGGCGAGTTTCCGTCCACACGCTGCGACGACGGCTCGGTGCTGGATTTCAAGAAGCCCTGTCCGCCCATCGCCGGAAACCCCTACCTGATGACGCCGGCCCTGTACCTGGTGCCGCTGTCAAGGCAGAGTTATGGCTTCGGAGTGGCTTACCACCTGACGGGCGACCCGAAGTATCTGACTTACATGAAGGCGGGGATCGATTATATCCGCCAGCACACCCTCGACCCCGCCGGCGGTATGTATACCACCAAGGATTTGACGGCGGGAAGCTGGGGGCCGCAGCGAGAACTGCGGAATCCGCAGGAGCTGGGCTATGGCCTGCTCGGCATGGCCTTCTACTATTACCTGACGCGCGACAATGCCGTGCTCCACGACATACTTACTATCAAGGATTACATCTTCAATAACTATTACAACCAGTCCCTGGGAACGATGCAGTGGCAACTGCAATCGGGCGGAGGGGCCCTGTACAACGAGAAGCACCTGGTGGCCGACCTGGACCAGATGAACACCTATCTCGTGCTGCTGACGCCGCTCCTTCCCGAACCGTACCAGACACAATGGAAGCAGACGCTCGTCCAGGATTCGCATTCTATCCTGGGCACTTTCTACTCGCCCTCGAACAATCTCTTCTTTCTACAAGCGGACACTCCGCAGGAGCGCGACCTCGCTTTCACGGGCGTGGACGTGGGGCACTCGAGCAAATCTCTGTGGATGCTGCGCTGGACCGGCCTGATGACGGGCGACCAGGGGCTGGTCGGTTTCGCGGAGGCCAATGCGCGCAAACTGCTCGACCGCGCCTACATTCCGGAACCGGACGGTTCGGGGTCCTGGGCCGGAGGGGTGCTGCAGGGCGGCGCGCTCGACAAGGACAAGAGCTGGTGGGTGTACGACGAGCTGGACCAGCTCTCGGCAACCCTGGCGCTGGGCGACGCGACGGCAGGCAAGTACCTGCCGCAGACGAACGATTACTGGTTCAAATATTTCGTGGACACGCAATACGGCGAGGTCTGGAACGGCGTGAACTACGGCACCAACACTCCCCAGCGCGATTACCCGAAGGCCTGGCAGTGGAAGAGCGCATATCACGATATGGAGCACGTCCTGGTGGGCTACATCACGTCGCAGTGGATGCAAGGCTCCCCCGCGACGCTGCACTATGCCTTCGGACAGACGGTGGATCGAAGCACGATCCATCCGTATTACTTTTCGGCAGATATAGATTCACTTACAACGACTCGGGATGCGTCGGGCAACTCTTACCAGACAGTAACCTTTCATGCGCCGCAGATTGGTTCGGCTTCGCCGGTCACGTTGACTTCCGCGGCGAGCAACCTTCCCGGTCCAGTGGCTCCCGGATCGCTGGCCTCGGCCTGGGGCTCCCAACTGGCGGGCTCGTCCGGCGCAAACGTCACGGTAACCGACCAGGCTGGGACGGCCCGTCAGGCAGCGGTTTCCTACACGTCGCCGTCGCAGGTGAATTTCCGCATCCCGCCCGGGACGGCGGCGGGAGATGCCACCATCGCGATCACGTCCGGCAGCACATTGACCACCGTGCCGGCCAGGATCGCCGCGGTGGCTCCCGGTATCTTCCAGCTGAACGCCACGGCGCTGGCGGCGGCACTGGTGGTGCGGGTGAAGGCCGATCAATCGCAGTCTTTCGAAAACGTCTACCAACTTGGCGCGGGCAATACGGTAACCCCTTCGCCGATCGATCTCGGCACGGGCACGGTGTACCTCTCGCTGTTCGCGACCGGCTTGCAGAGCGCGCAAAGCGCCGCGGTAACCGTCGGCGGCCAGAACATCCCCGTGCTGTACACCGGGGCGCAGGGCACCTACGACGGGCTGGATCAGATCAACGCCGGTCCCCTGCCCCGGTCGCTCGCGGGCAGCGGGCGAGTGACGGTGGTGGTCACCGCCGGAGGACAAACTGCAAATCCAGTGGAACTGGCTATAAAGTAGGCGCGCCGCCCTTGATGGCGGCAACAAAGTGAA
>DATJYW010000466.1:0-9039 GCA_035499435.1 Candidatus Acidiferrales bacterium
TTCGAGACGCGGCTGTTGGGATCGTTGATATCGCCGAACACGATGGCTTCCGTCGGACAGGTGGCCTGGCACGCGGTCTGGATCTCGCCTTCCCTCACCTTGCGATTCTCCTTTTCCGCGTCGATCTTGGCGTGATTGATGCGCTGCACGCAGTAAGTGCATTTCTCCATCACGCCGCGACTGCGCACCGTCACGTCGGGATTGTTCAGCAGCTTCAGGCTGGGAGTTTCGTAATCGGAATACAGATAGAAATTGAAGCGCCGCACCTTGTAAGGGCAGTTATTGGAACAGTAGCGCGTGCCCACGCAGCGGTTGTAGACCATGTCGTTGAGGCCTTCGGAGCTGTGCGCGGTGGCCTGCACCGGGCACACCAGCTCGCACGGCGCGTTTTCGCACTGCATGCACGGAACCGGCTGATTGTAGATGGCCGGATCGTTCGGAGGGCCTTGATAATAGGAATCGACGCGCAGCCAGTGCATCGTGCGGCCACGGCGAATCTGGTCCTTGCCCACGACCGCAATGTTGTTCTCGGCCTGGCACGCCGTGACGCACGCACCGCAGCCGGTACACGCGTTGAGATCGATCGCCATTCCCCACGCGTACCCTTCGTACTTCCACTCGGGATACAGGGTCAGCCCGCGCGCCGGATTCTCGGCGCCCTCGTGAACGCTCTCGGGATTCTTCTTGAAGTCGGCGAGATCGCCCTTGTGGATGATGTGGCGCCGGTCGGGAGTGTCCAGTGCGTGGAAATCCTGCTCGCTGGCGAATTCGTACTTGCCCGAAAGCTTCACCGCCTCCATCCCGACGTCCTGCCACAGCGCCGCGGCCGTGCGCAGCCCATAGGGATTGAAGCCGAACCCGGTGCCGGCCCGTCCCGCGTGCGTGCGGCCGTAGCCGAGATGCAGCGTGATGGTCCCGTTGGCGTGTCCCGGCTGGATGAAGGCCGGAGCCTGCAGCGTGCGGCCCTGATAGGTGAGCTTCAGCATGTCGCCGGCTTGCACGCCGCCCAGATGTTGCGCGGCGGTCGCGGGGCTGACAAACGCGGCGTTATCCCAGGTGAGCTTCGTGATCGGCTTAGGCAGTTCCTGCAGCCAGCCGTTGTTGGCGAAGCGTCCGTCGTAGATGGCCGGGTCGGGCCGGAAGACGACTTCGAACTTGCCCCCCAGATGCCGCGCTCCGGCAGGCGCGGTCAGGGCATCGCCATGGACGGCAGGAGTCTTCGCCGGCAGGGCAGAGTTCGCGATCACGCCGTCGTGGACCGACCGCCGCCACCAGGCCTCGAAATCGGCCCCTTTGTGCTGATCCGCCCAGTAGCCCTTGACGATCTGGTAGGCGCGCTTATCGGGTTCCGCGGTGAACAACTGCAGCAGCTCGATCGCCGAGCGCCCGTCGTACAGCGGCTGGATCAGCGGCTGCTGGATCGTCACGGTCCCATCGAAGGCGCGCGCATCGCCCCACGTCTCCAGGAAATGTGTTTCCGGAATCTGCCAGTGGCAGACTTCGGTGGTCTCGTCGTGATACAGCCCGAGCCGCACGCGCAGCTTGGCCTTCTTCAGCCGGTCCCGCATTCCCAGCTCGACGGGCGCGTTGAAGGCCGGATTCCCGCCGAGAATCAGGAGAAGATCGACTGCCCCGGCATCCAGATCTTTCACCAGGTCGTGCAGCGAAGCCACCTGGTCGGCTGGTTCGGCTTCAATCGGGTCGGTATAGAACACCGTTTTGCCGACGTTCTCCAGCTTCGAATTGATGACGTGCGCCAGGGCGTGCACCACCGGCGGCTGATACTCGCCGGCGATCACCAGGCTCGCGCCCTTGTGCAGTTGCAGGTCGCGCGCGATCCCGCCCAGCCACTTATAGATATCGTGGTTCTCGCCTTCTTTCGGACCTTGCGCGATCCCCAGCGAAACCGCCAGCCCCCAGGCGAATTCTTCGATATCTCCCGCCCGCAGAGCCAACCGATGGTCGGCCTTCGCGCCCGTGGGCGTCGGCATGGGCTCGACGACGTACATCCGGCTCATCGTCTCCGTGCCCTCGCCCACTCGCCGCCGACGCGCAAACTGGCGCGCGTAGCGCAGGCTGCCCGGCCCCGACGACAGAAAATCCGCGTCGAGCGAAACGACCACGTCAGCCTTGGAAAGGTCGTAATAGGTGTTCACAGGTTGGCCGAACGCCTGTACGGCGCCCGCCCGGGCACTGTGCGGTCCGGCTGGGTCCCACTGGTGCCACTTCGCCCCCGGATAGAGCTTCTGCAAGGCCCGAATCTGTGCGGCCAGCGTGGGCGAGGTGACCGTCTCGGTGAGGATGCGGATGCCCGCGCCATTCTTCGCGCGCTGCTGCGCGAGCTGGTCGCGAACCACCCCGGCAAACGCACCCCACGGTCGAATTTCGCCGTTGAACGTCACCGCCTGCGAGCGGTCGGGATCGTAAAGCTGCAGCACGGCCGCCTGCCCCATCGCATCCAGCGCGCCCAGCGACGCCGGGTGCTCCGGATTGCCTTCGAGCTTCGTCGGACGGCCTTCGTGACTCTCAGCCAGCACGCCCGTCGCCACGCCGTTCAGCGTGGTCGCGGTGGCGAAAAACAGCGGGCGGCCGGGGATCAGCTCCTCGGGCTGCCGCACGTAGGGCATGATGTGTTCGGTCGGCTGCCGCGTGCAGGCGGCGAGACCGCCCAACGCCAGCGAAGCGGCCATCAGCTTCAGAAAATTACGGCGCCCCTCCCCCGGGTTCTCGTCTTCGCTCCATCCGATAGCCTGCCGCGGGAACTCGCGCTCCAACAGCTCCTGGAACTCCGGCGTGCCCGCCAGATCGTCGAGGCTGCGCCAGTAGTCCCGGCCGCGGGCCGTACTCAGGCGCTCCCGAACCTCGGAGATGTTCAGTTTGGGCGAATCGCTCATCGGTGGCAAGTATTACAACTGGTCAACGCACGCGCGTCCTTCACGTTGTATTCCTTTTTCAATCGCAGTCCGATCTCTTCCTGGTCGCCGTCAGGCTGGTAGCCCATGGTGGTGATGAACTGCCGCGGACGGAGATGCTTCTCCGGCGCGCGATGACAATCCAGGCACCATTCCATGTGCAGCGAGCTCTGCTGCCATGTCAGAGCCATCCTGTCTACGCGGCCGTGGCAACTCTCGCACCCGACCCCCTTGTTGATATGAATGCTGTGATTGAAGTACACGAAGTCCGGAAGGTCGTGAACCCTTGTCCAGGCAATGGACTCATTCGTACGAAAGCTCGCACGGACCGGTTCGAGCGTGGGACTGCTGAGCCAGATCTGCGAGTGGCAGTTCATGCACGTCTTCGTCGGCGGGATGCCCGCGAAGCTCGAGTTCTCCACCGACGTGTGGCAGTAGCGGCAATCGAGCCCCATGCCGCCCACGTGGTGCGCATGGCTGAAGGGCACGGGCTGCTCGCGCGCCTGATCCTGGCGCGTGGCGTAGCTGGACCTGTCCAGCACTGTACCCACCCACGCCACGAAACCCAGAAAAAATACCGCGCCAAAGATCGTGATGCGCGAAAACGTGTTCGTGCTATGACGAAAAATCTGGGACATGGTCGATTAGCGTCCCATGCTCGATTGCAGCAATGATTGGTTTCGCATCAGGAAAAACAGCAGCCCAGTTATCCCTCGAAGAACAAATTCCTCAGTTCAGTTCACCTGTAGGAGATGCTGAATCGGGAAATTTGTTTCATTTTATCCAAGCCGATACCGAAGCACAACTTGAAGGACGTGGATATTCTCGACGAGTTATCGGGCCTCGAGCAGATACGCGCAGTCCTCGTGATGGCTGGCGCGATCGCTGGTGCACACCGCAAACTGCGCCGGCGCACGCCCTGAATGCGGTCCCCACAGCGTTGCCCCCGCGTATTCGCCGTCCTTTCTCAGGGCATAGAACTGCAGGTCGACTTGCGCCAGCCGGTCCATGTCGTTATCGAAATTGCGAACCACGCGCTTCAAGGCGTCCAGCGCCGCTTCTTTAGGCGACATGCCGTGCCGCAAGTTCTCGACGACGGTGTGGGCCCCGCAGGCCCGGATATTCTCTTCTCCCCTACCCGTAGATCCTGCTCCTCCGATATCCTGGTCCAGCCACAAGCCGCCGCCGATGATCGGCGAGTCGCCCACGCGCCCGGGGATCTTCCAGGCCATCCCGCTGGTGGTGGTGACGGCGGACATTTCGGCCTGCGCATTCAGTGCGATGCAATTAATCGTGCCGTGCGGAGGATGCGCGGCATTGCGGATCGCCTCCAGGAGCAGCTCCTCGCCGGCATTCGGAAACTCTCTCTTCAACTCCTCGAGATCGAGGGCAGCTTTCCTCTTTGCCGGCGGCGTGTCAATCCCGGGCCCCCAATTGTTGTGATTGTTGCCGTCGCGCAGCGACTTCTTCCAGACCAGCCACTGGATGCGCGATTCCTCGGTCAGCAGGTCGTCTTCCTTGAATCCCATGATCCGTGCGAACTTCAGCGCGCCTTCGCCTACCAGGAACATATGGTCGGTCTGCTCCATGACGGCCTTGGCCACCTTCGACGGAGTTTTGATGTTGCGCAGCGCGCCCACCGCGCCTCCGCGGCGCGTGGGTCCGTGCATGCAACTGGCATCGAGCTCCACCACGCCCTCCTCGTTCGGCAGACCGCCGTAGCCGACGCTGTTGTCCCGCGGGTCGAGTTCCACGATGTTCACGCCGGCGATTACCGCGTCCAACGTATCGCCGCCGCCCTGGATTACCTCCACCGCCTTCGCGCAGCAGTTCATGCCGCCATTGTTGCGGTTCGCGCTGGAAATGACGATGGTCTTCGGCCTTGCCTGTGCGGCCACCTTCTGGATCAGGGGCAGACTGGCCGCGCCCATCATGACAGCGCGGCGGCTCACGCGAAATTCCTTCATGTGGTCTCCGTGGGGCAATTATGGCATGCTGCCGCCCTCCGCGGTACCTGCTACACTTCTCCCCATGAGAATCCTGACCGCCATCCTGGTGGCCTTCTCGCTGGCGGGAACAGGTACTGCGCAGAAACAGAAAAGGCCGCCCGATGTCCAGATCGTCGATACCCGGGCGGTCCGCGGAACCACCAGGATCGCCGTCGACGGCAAAGTGAAAATCACGGCCGACAAGCCGCTCAAGGGTCTGGTAATCGTTTTCGATTTTCGTTCGCCTGAAAAGGAGGTGATCACCAGCCAGAAAACCGTGGTTCAGGAAGACACCGCCGAACCAGGTAGCGCAGGCACTTATCACGCCGAAATGGCGGACGATGTCCGCGCCGTCTACTACACGATTCGAGCCTTCGACATGCACGAAAAAGAACTGCGCGTGGCGAATCCCGGGCCCTACGTCGTGGAATAAGCAAGCCTTTTCGGGGGCTTTTTACAAAGTTTTTACAAGTTGCGGATTACCTATTTTCGGGCGGCCCGTAGCATACCAATAGACACCCAAACCAAAGGAGGGAAACGGGAATGCTAACAGGGAATAACCACCAGGTAATGCCGTATCGCGACGAGCACTTGAGCCTCGACTTCGAACACCAGGCTGCCGCACTCGACAGTGAGCGGATGATGCTCACGCGCAAGGAGTACGACCTGCTGTCCCTCCTGGTGCAGCACGCCGGCGAGATCATTCCGCGCGAGGCCCTGCTGATGCAGGTCTGGGGCTACGGCGCCGAGATCCGCACGCGGACGCTCGACGTCCACGTGCGCAGGCTTCGCAAAAAGCTGGGCGCCTACGCCGACCAGTACATCGAAACCATCTTCGGCATCGGCTATCGCTTCCAGCCCTATCACGCCCCGCGATTTTTCACCGCGATGAACAAGCCCGTAATCGCAATGGGGGCGTAGCGGAGGCCGCAGGCCGTAGCTGATAGCTGACGGCTGAAAGCTGATAGCCAGATACATTGACACCCCCAATTGGGTGCTGTTAGCCTGAATTTTCATGTCCGCAGCGCCCGCTCTTCGTGTCACTCCGCTGAATTCCGTCCATCGCCGCCTTGGAGCCAAAATGGTCGATTTCGGCGGCTGGGACATGCCCGTCCAATACACCGGCATCATCGACGAGCACTGCGCCGTCCGCAATGCCGTCGGCCTTTTCGACGTCAGCCACATGGGCGAGATCGAGTTGCGCGGTCCCGAGGCCGCGAAACTCGCCGATTTTGCCACCACCAACGCCATCGCGAAGCTCCAAACCGGCCAGGCGCATTACTCCGGCCTGCTCTACGATCACGGCGGCTTCGTCGACGACATCCTGGTCCATAAGGTCGCCGACGACCACTACTTCCTCTGCGTCAATGCCTCCAACCAGGACAAGGATTTCGAGCACATTCGATCGCTGAATCGCTTCGACGCCACGGTGGAAAACACCGGCAGCCGCTACACGCAGCTCGCCGTCCAGGGCCCGAAAGCGAAGGCGACGCTGCAGAAGCTCACGGGCGTGGACCTCTCCGCGATCAAGTATTACTGGTTCACCGACGGCGAGGCCGCCGGCACCGCCGCGCGCATCGCGCACACCGGCTACACCGGCGAGGACGGCTTCGAAATCTACGTGCCGCCCGCCGAGGCCGAGCGCATCTGGAAGCTTGTGATGGATGCCGGCTCCGAATTCGGCATCAAGCCCTGCGGCCTGGGCGCGCGCAACACGCTGCGCCTGGAAGCCAAGATGGCGCTCTACGGCCACGAAATCGACGCTTCGATCAGTCCCTTCGAGGCCGACCTGGCGTGGATCGTCAAGCTCGACAAAGGCGACTTCAACGGTCGCGCGGCGCTCCTCAAGCAGAAGGAGGCCGGCATCCGGCGCAAGCTTGTCGGGTTTGAAATGCGCGGCCGGGGCATCGGCCGCGACGGCTACGAAGTTTTCCTCGATGGCGCGGCAGCGGGCTGGGTCACCAGCGGCTCCCCCTCTCCTACGTTGAACAAGAACATCGGGCTCTGTTACCTCCCGGTGGAACACGCAGTTCCAGGCAAGGCCATTCACATCATGATCCGCAACCAGCCTGTGGAAGCGGTGACAGTCGAAACCCCGTTCTACAAACGAGCGAAATAGAAATGTATCCAGACAATTTCCGGTACACGAAGGAACACGAGTGGGTCCACGCGCAGGGCGATGCCGCCAGCGTCGGCATCACCGATCACGCGCAGAGCGAGCTTGGCGATATCGTCTACGTCGATCTTCCCAAAATCGGCTCCAAGGTCGAGGCCGGCAAGTCTCTCGGCTCGGTCGAGAGCGTCAAGGCAGTGTCCGACATCTATTCCCCGGTGAGCGGCGAAGTGACCGGGATTAATGAGACCCTCGCGACCGCCCCCGAGAAGCTGAACACCGACCCGCACGGCGAAGCCTGGCTGGTCAAGATCAAGCTCAGCGCGCCCGCCGAGATCGACGGACTCATGACCGCCGCCGACTACCAGACCTACATAGGAGCCGAAAAGTAGTTGCGCTATCTCCCGAAGTCTGACTCCGAGCGCCGCGCGATGTTGGACGCTTGCGGCGCCGCCAATGCCGAAGAACTGTTCGCGCATCTCCCCGAGGACGTGCGCCTCGACCGTCCGCTCAACCTCGCGCCCGGCATCAGCGAGTACGAGATCGTCCGTTACTTCCGCGATCGCGCCGACGAGTGCGCCAATGGCTACGCGTCATTTCTCGGCGCAGGCGTATACAACCATTTCCGGCCCGTGCTCGTGGACACCGTGGTCTCGCGCGGCGAGTTCCTCACCTCGTACACACCGTACCAGGCGGAGATCTCGCAGGGCACCCTCACCACCATCTTCGAATTCCAGACCATGATCTGCCAGCTCACCGGCATGGACGTGGCCAACGCGTCGATGTACGACGGCTCGACCGCCGTGCCCGAAGCCGCCATGATGGCCGTGCGCGCCACCGGCAAGGGCCGCGTGCTGGTGGCCAGGAGCGTGCACCCCGAGTATCGCCAGGTGCTGGCTACCTACTCGAAGAACCAGGGAATGCCCGTGGCCGAATTCGGCTATAACGCCGAAAGCGGCGCGCTCGATCTCGAAGACCTCGAGCGGCAGATCGACGATCTGACCGCCGCCGTCATCATCCAGACGCCCAACTTCTTCGGCATCGTCGAGAGCGTGAAGACCGCCGCTGAAATCGCGCATCGCAAGGGTGCGCTGCTGGTCGTGCTGTTCACCGAAGCCGTCTCGCTCGGCATTCTCGAGCCGCCCGCCGATGCCGATATCGTCGCCGGCGAGCTGCAAAGCTTCGCCATCCCGCCCAGCTACGGCGGCCCGTACGCCGGCATCATCGCCACCAAGGAAAAACTCATCCGCCAGGTGCCCGGCCGACTCGTGGGCCAGACCACAGACTCGCGCGGCAACCGCGCCTTCTGCCTCACCCTGGCCACCCGCGAGCAGCACATCCGCCGCGAGAAAGCCACCTCCAACATCTGCACCAACCAGGCGCTGATCGCTCTCATGGCGACCGTCTACATGACGGTCTACGGCAAGCAGGGTCTGCGCGAGCTGGCTGAACAGAACCTGGCCAAGGCGCACTACCTGGGGTCGAAACTCAACCGCCGCTTCACCGGCAATTACTTCAACGAATTGGTGGCCCGCGCGCCCGAAGAGAAAAATAAGACGTTGCTCAAGAAGAAAATCGTCGGAGGCCTGCCGCTCGGCCGCTTCTATCCCGAGTTGGCCGACTGCCAATTGCTCTGCGCCACCGAAATGACGCGCCGCGCCGACATGGACACCGTAGCGGAGGTGCTCGCGTGATCAAGAAAGTCACTCCCCACCTCTCGCAGAACGAAGCTCTCATTTTCGAGCGCAGCTCGCCCGGCAAGAAGGCCTACCAGCTTCCCGAGCTCGACGTTCCCCCTGTCGACGCGGCCGAAGCTCTCGGCGCCGGCAACGTCCGCCGCGAAATCGAAGGCTTCCCCGAAGTAAGCGAGGTCGAGGCCATCCGCCACTTCACGCGCCTCTCCACCTGGAACTACGCCATCGACTACGGCATGTACCCGTTGGGAAGCTGCACCATGAAGTACAACCCGCGGATCAACGAGCTCGTGGCGCGCACCGAGGGCCTCGCATGGGCACACCCTTACCAG
>DATJYW010000467.1:0-3643 GCA_035499435.1 Candidatus Acidiferrales bacterium
GTGGCTTCGGCCAGAAAGGCCGCCATGGCCTGTGCCTTTTTGGGATCCGGAAGCGTGACGGCAATCTCCAGGATTCGGGTGTTGCGAACGATCTGTACTTTTAGCACGCGCCGCTGGAGCGATTCGATGGAGGAGCCGTGAAGCGCGAACCGGTCCACGGCCTTCTGGAAGAGGCTGTCGCTGCCTGCAAAGTGCTCGTAGGTCTTGAGCGACTCGAGGTAGATCGGGCTCACCGCCATGGCGGCGCGCAGATCTGTGCCGGCGGGAGGATCAATCACGATCCGCGCGGTGGCGGTGTATTGGTTGGGGAGCAGCAGACTGATCGCAATAGCGAGCGCCACGGCGACGCCCGCGCAGGATGCGATCCAGCGCCAGCGCGAGCGCAGGTAACTTATGTAACGAACTGCGTCGAACGGCTCGCTCATCGCGTTTCCTGAGTTAGTGTACCTGATATGGCTCTTGTGCAGGCCGCTGCGATCGCAATGATCGCGCTGATCCTCACACCCGGCTTTTCTTTTTACTTTGATGTCACGCCGAAGCTTGTGATTCTGCTGCTTGCCGCGGCGGTGAGCTGCGTAGGCGCGCGTCCGGCGAGGTGGTCGATCTTCAATCGGCTGATTCTGCTCTCGCTGGCGTCGCTTGCCGTCAGCACGGCTCTGAGCGGGACGCCGGCGATCTCCGCGTTTGGATCCAACTGGCGGCGTTTCGGCGCGGTCCCGCAGGCGGCGATCCTGCTGCTGGCCTGGTTTGTCTCGGCGCAGGCCGGACGTGCGATAGCGATTCTGCGGATCGTCGTGGCGGCGGGCGCGGTGACGGCGCTTTACGGGATCGCACAGTATTTTGGATGGGACCCGATCCTGCCTGCGGCGGCATATCACGTCGGCGAAGGCGTGTGGACCATCGTGCGGCCGCCGGGAACCCTCGGGTACGCGAGTTATTTCGCCACCTGGCTGCTGTTTGTAACATTCTTGAGTCTCGCGATCCCCGGTCGTATGTGGAGGGTAATTGCTCTTGTGTGTGCGGCTGCAATGCTGGCCACGGGGACGCGCGCGGCAATGCTCGGCCTGATCGCGGGGGGCGCAGTGTGGCTGTTCTGGCGCGGATGGCGGGTGTCGCGCCGCGCCATCGCGATCGCCTGCGCAGTGCTTGCGGCGGCGGCGATCTTCTACTACTCGCCGGCGGGTTGGCAGCTTCGCAGCCGGACGCGCTGGTTCGTAGAAGATCCTTGGGGCGGCGCGCGCCCGCTGTTGTGGCGCGACAGCCTGCGGATGGCCGGGGCGCGGCCGGTGACTGGATATGGCCCGGAGACGTTCACCGCGGTGTTCCCGCACTATCAGTCGGCCGAGCTGGCGCGCGCCTATCCTGACTTTGCCCACGAATCGCCGCACAACATTTTTCTGGACGCTCTCGCGGCCCAGGGAATTCCCGGAGCGCTGCTGCTGGCCGGGTTCTGCACGGTTGCGCTGCGCGCTGCCTGGCGCGCACGGACGCGCGATCCGGCGCCGGCATCTGCTCTGGCGGCGGCTCTTGCCGCGGGGATCGTCAGCCAGCAGTTCACGGCGTTCACGATTCCGACGGCCATGATATTCTTCGCGACCGCCGCCCTCGCGATCGGCCAGGATTCACCCGAGGACTCTGTGCGGCCTCGCTCGTTCGCGTGGATGCTCGCCGTTGTTCCGCTGCTCTGCCTCGCGGCGCGCTTCAGCTTCACCGACCACCAGCTTGCCCTCACGCAGCGAAGTCTTTCATCCGGCGATACCGCCGGTGCGGCGCGGCACTACGAATCCGCACACATTCCGGGCGCCTCCAGCGACCTCTGGTACTCGCGCGCGCTGGTCCGCGCGGGCGCCTTGCAGCCGGCGATTGCCGCCGGCATACGCGCTACACGGACGGCCGAAGATCCGTTCAACGCCTGGTACAGCCTCTCCGCGCTGTATGCGGCGCAGAATGACCTGCAGCGCTCCGAGGGCAGCCTGCGGGAAGCGATTCGCGCCAACCCGACCTGGTTCAAACCGCACTGGACTCTGGCTCGTCTGCTGGCCTTCACTGGCCATGTCCCGGAAGCCGCGCGCGAAGCGGCTCTCGCCGCCGATCTCGACGGCGGCAAGCATGCGGAGGTGGCTGCCACGCTGCAACAAATTCGGGCGCGGTTGCAGGAGTAAATTCTTCGCGCAAAGCTTGGGCCGCGCAAGGAGCGCACCTTAAAATCTGAGGTGGAGGGGAGGGACAGTGCGACCCGGTTTCGTAAGAGTAATTACGCTGGCGGCGATAGCCATTGCGGCCCGCGCGCAGACTCCGGCAGTGAGCAGCGGCGGCATAAGCAACGCGGCTAATGGCATCACACCGGTAACTCCTGGTTCCTTGGTCTCGATCTACGGGACAGGTCTGGCCGCCGGGTTGGCGCAAGCTGACACGATTCCGCTCTCGACTACCCTCAACAACGTGAGCGTGACGTTCAACGGCGTGCAGGCGCCGCTTCTGTTCGTCAGCACCGGCCAGATCAACGCGCAGTTGCCGTGGAATGTGCTTTCCAGCGGCACGACGGGCAGTGTGAACGTGGTGGTCACAAACAACGGAACGGCATCGGCGCCGCAATCGTTGCAGGTGGGACCCTTCTCGCCCGGCATATTCGCGATCAACAACATCGCCGTCGCCATCAATCCCGACGGCAGCATCGCCGCGCCGGCCGGAGCCATTCAGGGAATCTCGACGAAGCCCGCGAAGATCGCCGATCCCGGCGGGTTGGTCATTCTGTGCACCGGCCTCGGAGCCGTCTCGCCGGCGGCAACGAATGGCTCGGCGTCTCTGGATACATTGCGCACCGCGACCACGACCCCGACGGTATTGGTTGGCGGCAAGTCCGTACCGGTAGTTTTCGCGGGCCTGTCGCCACAATTCGTCGGTGTCAACCAGATCAACGTGTCGCTGCCGGCCGGAACACCGACGGGCAACAATGTTTCCCTGCAGATTCAGATGGGCGGGGTAACCACGAGCCCGGCTGTGACGATCGCGGTGAACCAGTAGCTCACCGCGGCGTCCGAAGGCCGCGCACCAGGCCTTCCACGTCGTCCATCTTCTCGTTCAACACATTCAGTTTGCGCGATAGCGCCTGAATCTCCGACTCGGCACGGCGGTTGACCGCGAAATCCAGTTCGCCGCGCAAACGGTCTTTGTCGTCCTGCCGGTTCTGACTCATCATGATGATCGGTGCCTGGATGGCGGCGAGCATGGAGAGAAACAGGTTCAGCAGGATGAACGGATACGGGTCCCACGCGCGGCCGCCCAGCCAGACGTTGATCATCGCGTAGATCGATAGCAGCACCAGACAAGTAATGATAAACGTCCACGAACCGCCGAACTGCGCCACGCCATCGGCCACGCGGTCCCCCAGCGTCAGGGACGCTTCGATCACCTCGTTGGGATTGCGCATCGACCGGATGCGCACCAGTTTCTGCGAGCCGTGATACTGCTTGCCCAGCACCGCCAGCATGTCCATTCCGGCCAGCGGCTTGCGTTGCAGCAGGTGCTCGATATCCGTTCGGTCAACCTCGATGCACTCTACCGTTTCCGCGGCCCAGGCGCTGGTCTGGTGCGGAGAGCCATCCAGCATCGACGCGAAGCCGAAGAACTCGCCCGGCGACGG
>DATJYW010000468.1:0-33331 GCA_035499435.1 Candidatus Acidiferrales bacterium
TCCATCGCGGTCCATTCTTCTTCGCTGGGCCCCCGTTTTGTCCGTACGACGGCTTTTGAGCGATCCAGCTTCGCGTTGTCGGCAGTCTGCGCCAGGAAGCCGCCCGAAATCGACTTGATCACCAGCGGATCAGAGCCGGCGGCCACGCGCATCAGTCGGAGATTCTTCTTCGCGCCGAGAATGGCTAGCGCTTCCGGCGAGTAGCCAGGCGCCGCAACGGCCTCGACGAAGAGCTTGGCCATCTCGCGAGCCGTCTCTTCGTCGATGGTGCGGTTGATGCCGATCACGCCTCCGAAGGCGGACACCGGGTCGCATTCCAGAGCTTTGCGCCACGCTTCGGCGAGCGCGGATTGCTCGGCGCATCCGCAGGGGTTGGTGTGCTTGATAATCGCCACCGCGGGCGCGGCGAATTCGCTCACCAGTTGCCAGGCAGCATCGAGATCCACCAGGTTATTGTAGGAAAGCTCCTTGCCCTGAATCTGCGCGGCCCCGGCAATTCCTTTCCCCGCGCAGCCGTAGAGCCCCGCTGACTGGTGCGGGTTCTCGCCGTAGCGGAGACCTATCAGCCTTGGCGCGTGGATGTCGAGCCCAGCGGGCAGGGGGTCCGCACCCTCGGCGCCAATACGTTCCAGCCGCGCGCTGATAGCGGCGTCGTAGTCGGCGGTGGTGCGGAAGACCTTCTTCGCCAGGCGCCACATAGTCTCGTGGGAAAGGGCGCCGTCATGGTCGCGCAGCTCTTCGAGGATCGAGGGGTAATCCTCCGGCGAGACAACTACGGCGACATCCTGGTAGTTCTTGGCCGCGGCCCGCAGCATGGTCGGCCCGCCGATATCGATATTCTCGATCAACTCCTCCAAAGGAGCTTCGGCGCGGGCCGCCACAGCGCCGAACCGGTAGAGGTTCACAACCACCATATCGATGGGGGCGATTCCGTGAGCTTCGATGGCGTGCATATGCTCCGGATTGGAGCGCATCGCCAGCAGGCCGCCGGCGATTTTGGGATGCATCGTTTTGACGCGGCCGTCGAGCATCTCCGGGAAGCCAGTGACGTCGCTGACGTCTTTGACGGAGAGTCCGGCCTGGCGAAGCGTACGCGCGGTGCCGCCGGTGGAGATGAGCTCCGCGCCCATGGCTGCGAGGGCGGAAGCGAAATCGACGATTCCGGTTTTGTCGGTGACGGAAAGAAGAACTCGGGAGATTCGGGCCATCAACCGCACAATAGCATGCGTGCGCCGGAACTCAGGATGCGCACTCGCCCCGGCCGAGTTTCAGCGAAAAGGCTTCTTCGTCGCCCCAGTCCCGGTAGAGCTCGGGGAAGGTCTCCACCGGCTTGGCGAGATCGGCGGTCAGCGCGCGGAAGGTCTCGACTCTGTGGCGAAGGACGTACTCACGGAAGGACTCGCCGTGGACTCGGTTGGCCAGGAAATGATCCACCACACGGGTCAAGGCTTCGGGCGCCAGGCGCGCGGGCACGGACTGAATGGCCAGGCCGAATCGCATGATGCCGTCATGGTCGTAGCCGCCTCCGAGCAGCATCTGGTAGTACGGAATCTCGCGGCCTTCGACCTTGCGCGCATTGCCGTAGAAACCAAAATCGGCGATCCAGTGGTGGCCGCAGGAGTTTGGACATCCGCTGGCTTTGATGGTCAGGCTTCGCACTTGCGGGTCGACGTAGCTGCGGACCACTTCCTGGAGCGCGGCGCCGAGGTTCATGGTCTTGGTCAGGCCGAGGTTGCAGGTGTATGCGCCGGGGCAGGTGAGCACATCGTCAATCTGCCCGGCTCCGGCCGCGCCAAGACCGAGGTCCTTTAGCGCTGCGTAGACTCGGGGCAGGCGCGCCAGGGGGATGAACGCAAGCACGATGTTCTGGTTTACGGTGGTGCGGATGAGGCCGTCGCCGGCGGTTTGCGCGAGTTTTGCCAGGCCGCGCCACTGCACGCCGGTCAGGTTGCCCTGATCGACGCGCGGCGTGACGGCGGCATAACCGGTCTGGCGTTGCGGCACGACGTTGGTTTCCAGCCAGGCATCGTATTCGGGATCGTGCGACGATCCAGGATTGAGTACCGGCAGCAGCGCGCCGTTGCCGAGCGGCTGGGGCTGCGACTGATAACCGCCAAAACCTTCGGGAACGATCTCGGGCCAGGCGATGCCGCCGGTGGCCAGGATGTCGGCGTAGTCCTTTTCGATTTGCTCGCGCAGCCAGTCGAGACCGCGTCCGCGCAGCAGGAACTTCATGCGGGCGGTGTTCTTGTTTTTGCGATTGCCGTACTGGTTGAAGACGCGGATCACAGCCTCGCAGCGATTGAGGAGGCGCTCTTCGGGGACGAACTCTTCGAGCAACTGGGCTTCGGTGGGCAGGGGACCAAGCCCGCCGCCGATTACCATGCGGAAGCCGCGGCGGCCGTCGCGGATCACGGCGCGCAGGCCGATGTCATTGATCGAGCTCTGGATGCAATCGCGGTGACCGCAGCCATCGAAGGCGATCTTGAATTTGCGCGGCAGATTGCCTGTGAGGTCTTTCCGCAGAAACGCGTACGCGACACGCTGGGCGTAGGGGCGGACGTCGAAGACCTCGTCGTGAGCGATACCGGCCCAGGCACAGGCGGTGACGTTGCGGACGGTGTTGTAACAGGCCTCGCGGTTGGTCAGGCCGACGTCGGCCAGGGTGTGCATGAGGTCGGCCACGCGGGCCAGGGGAACGAAGTGATATTGCAGATTCTGACGGGTGGTGAGGTGGCTTCGCCCGCCGCCGAATTCGTCGGCGATGCGGGCCAGTTGCAGGGCCTGTTGGGTGGTGAGGAGGCCGCCCGGAATCTTGCAGCGGACCATCTGGACGCCGGCCTGACGCTGGCCATAGATGCCGTGTTTCAGGCGGAAAGGCCGGAATTCGTCTTCGGTGATGTGGCCATCCAGGAAGGCTTGGGCTTTTACGCGGAAGGCCTCGATCTCCTGCCGGACCGTAATTTCGTGTTGTTTTTCAAAGAGTTCCCGTTCAGAAAGTCCCTCTTGGAGTGCGGAGGCCATAAATACCTATTTCTCTATAGAGATTAATCTACTTGATTACTATAGAGATTATCCTATTTTGGGTAGGAGCGCAAGCCTCAGGCCCGGTGGGCGAGTGGCCGAAGGCTGGCTTTTGACGCGACTCCGACCGATTTGGTATGTCTAGACATATGAGGACCACCGTGCGGCTTCCCGACTCTCTGATGAGACAGGCCAAACGCGAGGCACGCCGTCGAGGCGAGACCTTGACCTCGATGATCGAAAGGGGATTGCGACACGAGCTCTCCGCGGAAACGGGGCACTCCCCACGACGCCGAGTCGAGCTTCCGGTGTCAAGAATGGGCGGTGGGTTGCGGCCGGGGGTGGACTTGAACAACAATGCCGAGTTGATGGACATCATGGATGGCCTCAAGTGATCTTGCCGGACGTCAATGTCCTGGTTTACGCACTGCGGCCCGACTCGGCAAACCACACACAATGCCTACGGTGGTTAACCGGTGTGCTGGAAAGCAATGCACCATATGGCATCTCGGCGCAAGTATTGGCATCTGTGGTGAGGGTGGCAACGAACCGGCGGATTTTCGAGAACCCTGAACCGCTCGAAACCGCACTGCTGTTTGTGGAGAAAGTGATGGACGAGGCGAATTGCCAACTCATCGAACCCGGCCCAGATCATTGGCGGATCTTCTGCGAACTCTGCCGCCGCTCAAAGGCAGAAGGCAACTTGGTGCAGGACGCGTGGTTCGCGGCACTGGCCATCGAGTCCGGCTGCGAGTGGATTACCTTCGACCGCGACTACGCGCGCTTCGAGGGCCTGCGCTGGCGTATGCCTCTCTGAGGGGGTTAGCTCAGCCCGCGCCCGCTCACCAGGTAGACGGCAAAGCTGCCCAGCCAGTGACCACCCTTGTAGTGCTCGCTCTTGATGCTCTCGAGGCCGGCCTGGCGGAGGCGCGCGGAGAGGTTAGCCAGCGCTTTGCGGCGTGCGTCGCCCTCGGGGAGCTTCGACAGGATGCCCTCGATCATCCATGCCCGGCTGAGGTTGAGACCCGCCAGGTGATAGAGCTTGCCGTCGGTGACATCAGCCACGCGCGTGGGCTCCAAGTCGATGCGCGGCAGGAAGCGCGCGAACCATGCGGCAAATTCGGGTTGCGGCAGGATGCGCCGCATCACGTCTGCCTCAGCCAGGCACGGCGACAGGAAGTCCTCTCCCGAGGGCTCGTAGGCGACCGGGCAGGCGGTGTCCTTGAGGTAGTAATCGCGCGCGCGCGATTCCACGAGGCGGCCGAACTCGGTCTTCTTTGCGATACGGGCGTAATCCAGCATCAAGCCCATGGCGAAGGCAGTGTTGGCATGCTCCCCGACACGGACTGGATGCTCGAGCTTGGGGAGCCAGCCGGAGATTCGTGCCGTGATCGCATCCTCCAGCGGGATAAGTGCTGCCGACCACCGGCGCGCGCTGGGATCGTCGAATTCCCGCAGCTCCGCGGCGAGTTGCAGCAGCCATGCGAGGCCGTACGGGCGTTCGAACGAACTGCGCCCCTCAGCGTTCACATAAGCGACTTCGTGGGCAATGTTTTCCGGCGTGAGGCTTCCGGAAAGGGAATCGCGCGCCTCCGCGGCGAAGGGCGCCTCGGGAAAGAGGCGCAACAGCCTGACCAGCAGCCAGTGTCCGTGCACGGAGGAGTGCCAGTCGTAGCAGCCGTAGAACGCCGGAGTGAGCTCGCGAGGAGGCTTGACGTCGGCATCCGAGTTCAGCGAGTGCGCAATCTTGTTCGGGTACTCCTTGTGCACGCAATCGAGTGCCAGGCGCGCGAAACGGGCAGCCTGCTGCTGATCGAAATCTCCGGCGGAGGCACAGGCGGTGAGCATGATCGCGGGAATGATGCAGCGCACCATGCCGGTGTTCTTCAGTGCTGATGCGCGGTGGTGATACAGCAAGGCATGGTCGTGATGATCTCGGGCAAGTCGGACTTTTTCTTGCCCGCGTCGGCATCCGCGACAAAGTAATGCTGCGAGGAAAGATTCCGGTACAAAGCGCCGGCGACCCCTGCAGCCACCGGCCCGCTCACATTGCTATGGCCGGTGAGCATTACGACGACAACCAACCGGTGCGTACCGACCTCGTTGAAGCTGCCGAACCAGCCCATCTTGTTCGAACTCTGGAAGTCGGTGCAGGTGCCGGTCTTGCCGAGGATCGGCTCGGAGGCGTCATAGCCCGCTCGCCGCGCGGTGCCGAAATCGACTGCTCCGCGCATCCCGAATTTGATGTCCTCGATGCCGTTGGGCGCCAGTTCCAGTTGGCGCTTCACTTGCGGCGCAAAATGATCGGCTTCATCCTGCGTCTGCGGATATTGCAGGTAGTAGAGCGTTCCACCGTTGGCGATGGCGCCCAGGAGGCCGGCCAACTCCAGGGGAGTCATCGAAATTCCCGTGCCGAAACTGGTCATCATGCCGACTCCGGTGGCCGGCTCGGTTTCCGGAAGCACGCCGGGCTGCTCGCCTGCAATCTCCAGGCCCGCCTTTTCGCCGAAGCCCAGCATCTGCGCGTAGCGATGCACGCGATCGAAGCCCAGGCGCCTGCCCAGGATATTGAAATACTGGTTATTCGACCGCGCCAGCGCCTGGGTCATGTTGTAACTGGCGTAGCGGCTTATATACACGCTGGTGTTCTTGCTGACTACGTTTTCGGTAAGTGCGGCGAGCGAAGTGACCAGCTTGATGGTCGAACAGGGAATGAAGCCGGTTTGGAGCGCCAGCTTCTGGTTGACCATGCTGAGAATGCGTCCGTTGACCGGATCCACGACGACTACGCTGCCTGCATAGCCTCCCAACGCACTGACCGCGGCGCGGCGGATGGTCAGATCGTCGCCGTCGATGTTATCTCCGATGGTGGGATCTACCGCCGGAACGGTCTTACGGGTAGTGGCAAGTCTCTTTTTGGCCGCCGAGGTCCGGCGCTGCTGAGATTGCCCGATCACTGTAAGCGGAAGGGCGTTCAATAACACCAGAGAAATCACGAACAATCTTTTCATGCAAGCGCTCAGCCGACCCCGCCATTATAACCGGAGGATGCTCGATATCGTCAACTACTATCTCAGGTGAATACAGGAGTACTGACGAGTGCCCTGTTCCCCTATTCATCGCCTGAGGGTGAGCATACTAACAGGCGGGCTGCCGTCGTCAAATCGGAGTTCCGCCGAGGAATCGGTGAAATGAATGAAGTCGCGCGTCCGGACCAGGCCGGGCGATTTTCCGCCGTAGTAGATCCACCATTCACCTTCGTAGCGGATGGCGGCCGGCGATTCGCTACCCATCGCGGTGAAGGCGTTTGTGGATGGACCCCATGGGCCGGTGGGGGCATTTGAAAACGCCGCGCGCAGGTCACGCATTGGACGGCTGTTGTCGTTGTGCAGCAAGACGTAGCGCGATCCGTCGCGGAGAATCTGGGCGTCGCGCACGGCGTAATTGTTGTCGAACAGCAGCGCCGGCGCCGAGTAATTGGTAAAGTCGCGAGTGATCGCATACCAGATGCGCGGGTTGTGCTCCACGTCTTCCTGGAAAGCCTGGATGGCGTTGCGGGCGAGGGTGCAACTCCAGGTGACGATGAACCGGCCGCCGGATGCGTCATAGAAGGCGCCGGGGGAATCCAGGTCGAGCGCGTTCTGTCCCGCCATGACGTCGGTAGATTGCGGTTCGGACCAGCGCGATCCATCCGGGGAAGACGCATGCAGAAGAAGCCTGCCATCGGACCAGACGGCGTGCCAGGCGCCATCGGGCGCGATGGTGACGCGCGCATTCGGGGCCGGAACGGATCCGCGGGTGGCGGACCAATTTAAGCCATCTTTGGAGGAGAGCAGGTGGCCATCTGCCGCGACGGCGATCCACCTGGAGGCACGCGCAGGTTTGGCCGCGCCGCTCGCGATGCCCATTGGCGTTCGCACGGCGCCCGTCTTCGGATTCCATCCATCGAGCCCGCCGAGCACGGAGTCGATCGTGTACTCCTTCGCATCCAATTCGCTGAGGCGGCGGGCCCAGCCGACGCGCGCATCGGCGCCACTGGTAACGTCCTCGGCGTAGCGGACCGTTTTCTCACGGGCAGGATCGTTCCAGTTGTTCCAGCCCTCCGGCCTCACTACCTCACTCATCGTGGTATCCAGAAAGACGGTCGCCGCCCACGGACGCCACGGCCGGCCGAGAAAGGTTCGCACGCCGGGCGCCCCGGTGATCCTGCATTTGTGAAACACGTAGCCGTAACGCTGATCCTTGGTCGTGTTGGCCGCGGTGAGATAACCGTGGGCAGTGGCGTGGATCGTGCACTCTTCGAACCATGCTGCGCTGCCGCCGAAGATGAAGTCGACCGCGCCTTCGATGTAGCAGTGCTCGAAGTACTGGCGCCCGGCCTGCGCGAGCAGGGTATCCTGATAACCCAAGAACCGGCAGTCGCGGAACACGCCGCGATCGCCCATGATGGTCAGCGCGACAGCTTGTCCATGTGGTCCCGCCGAATTCTCGAAGGTGATGTGCTCAGCGGTGAAATCGTCTGCCTGGATGAATACGGTGGGCGTGTCGAAGGTGTTGATGGGCTTGCCGTCGGCGCCGGGAAGCCCGGCGTGGCGGTCGAAGGTGATCACGGTGCCGGCCGCATCTTCGCCGCGGAACGTGAGGAAGGGCTTGGTGGCGGGTACCACCACGCGCTCTTTGTATCTGCCGGGCTTGATCCGGATCACCGTGTGCGCCGGCGCAGCATCCACAGCGGCCTGCACGGTTTGGAATTGCGCCGTACCATCCGCGGCGACCACGAGTTCGCCCGCCTCGAGGGGCAGGATACACAATAGGATCGCAAATGCCTTCATGTGTTCTTAAGGCAGGGCAGGCCGGAAGCCTGCACCACGCAGCTACTGGACCTTTTTGCGGCGCGGCGCGCGCTTCTTGTTGGGGTCCGTTTGCGATTTCTGGCGCGGGGCGCGCGGACGCCGCTGCGGCTTGGGCGGCGGTTCGGGAATCGGAATCTCGCCGGTCGCCGTCGGCTGCCCGGGCACCAGCGGCTGCGGCTCGTCGATCTCTTCCTCTTCGCTGGGAAGGGACGGTTCGGGCTCGGGCGGCGGTGCTGGCGGGTGGAACTCGTTGCCGAGATAGACGATCAGCCCGCGCTCTTCGTCGGTCTGATTGCGTACCAGCCCTTTGTCCTGCGCGAAGTTCAGTAATTCCGCGAACTCCTGGAAGCCGTAGGTGCTCGGCTCGAAATCGGTGCGTTCTTCCTTGACCCACTCCAGGACTTCGTCGGCGGTGGCACCGCTGTCGACTTCCATACGGTGAATCTCGAGCACGTCGCGCAGCAGCGGTATGGCCTCTTCCGGCTTGGCGCCGGGCTTTTCAGGGGTGGCGCCGCCCTTGAGGCGGATCATGTAGCGGCCTTCGCCGCCGGTAACCTCGACATAGTCGGCCTTTTGCAGGCGTTCGACAAAATCGGTGAAGGAGTTGGCGCCGTAGGCCTTCTCGTTGAAAGTGGAATCGAGCTGCAGCATGGTGCTCTTAAGCAGGCCGAGCTGCGGGCGGACCTCACGGCGCTCCAGGACGCCGAGGGCGCGCTCCACCAGCGGCATGGCCTGCGAAAGGTCGAGCGCCACGCGCTTGTGCTGCTGCTTCTGCTGGTGCTGTTGCTGGTGCTGCTGCTGTTGCTGGGGCTGATGTTGAGGCTGAGGCTGAGGCTTTTCCTGGCGTTCCTCGCGTTGAGCCTGACGGTCGCGCGGGCGATCGTCGATCACGGATTCATATGCGATGAACTCGTGACAGTTCTTTTGCAGGATGGTGCTGGTGAAGGCGCGGCCGCCTACCACGAAGATCCGTTTGTCGTACTGTTTGAGTTTGTTGACCAGGGCAATGAAATCGCTATCGCCGCTGACGATAGCGAAGGCATTGATGTGGTCGTGGGTAAAGGCCATCTCGAGGGCATCGAGAGCCAGGTTGATGTCGGCGCCGTTCTTGTCGCCGCGCGGAGAAGGGTCGCGCTGAACCATCTGCACCGCGTGCTCGCTGAGCGCACGGGTAGCGGACTCCTGGCGGCCCCAGTTCGCGTAAGCGAACTTGGTAACGATTTCGCCGCGTTCCTTGAGCGCGTCGAGTACGGCAGCCACGTCAAATTCGCGGTGCAGCGTGCTCTTCACGCCGATTTCGATGTTGTCGAAATCGATGAAGACGGCGATCTTCAATTTCTGTTCCATTTAGTTTCCTATCGGGCACGCGGTGAGCGGCTCCATTCGCCTCGAGTCCGTCTCGCCTGGAATCCGTTGGTGCGCCCTCGGACCCCCCTGGTCCGCGGGCAGCACGGCACGGGTTCTGTGCCTCAAGCGTAGTGTAGCGTAAAACGGTGTTAAGATTCTGGCCATGCGACGCCTGATGTTTGTCCTGATCCTATTCGCCCTACCCGGACTGGTTTTCGCGGCCAAGAATCTGGAGGTCTACTCGATCGACGTGGAAGGCGGGCAGGCGACCCTGTTCGTCTCGCCATCCGGGGAATCCATGCTGGTGGATACCGGATGGGGAGGGTTCGACAAGCGCGATGCCAACCGCATTGCAGCAGCGGCGAAGGCCGCGGGAGTGAAGAAGATCGACTACCTGGTGATCACCCACTACCACAGCGATCATGTCGGCGGCATTCTCCAGCTTGCGGAAAAGATGCCGATCCACAACTTTGTCGACCACGGCGCGAGCGTGGAGCAGAACCAGCAGGGCAAGGTACTGTTCAATACCTACCTGGAGTACCGCGATAAGGGCAACCATATCGAGGTGAAACCGGGCGACACGGTGCCGATCAAGGGCATCGAGGTGAAGGTGCTGTCGGCGGCGGGAAAGGTGATCGATGCGCCGCTGCCCGGCGCGGGCCAGCCCAACCCGGAGTGTGCCAGTTTCCAGATGAAGGATCCCGACCCATCGGAGAACGCGCAGAGCGTGGGGATGCTGATCGCGTACGGTAGTTTCCGCATGGTCGACCTTGGCGACCTTACGTGGAACAAAGAGAAGGACCTGGTGTGTCCGGTGAACAAGATCGGCACGGTGGACCTATACCTGGTTTCGCACCATGGAATGAATATGAGCGGCTCGCCGCAACTGGTGCACGCGCTGCACCCCAAGGTGGCGCTGATGAACAACGGGCCGCGTAAGGGCGGATCGCCGGAGGTCTGGCAGACGATTCACGACTCGCCGGGACTTCAGGACCTGTGGCAGCTTCACTTCGCGGTGGCGGGCGGCAAGGACCACAACTCGGCGGACACGGTGATCGCCAACCTGGACGAGACAAATACCTGCGAGGGCCGCTGGATCCGCGTCGACGCGCAGAAGGACGGGTCGTTCAAGCTGTACAACAGCAGGAATAAATTCGAGCAGGCGTACAAGTAGCGGCCGGGGACAGGCTGAAGCCTGTCCTACTTGAAGGTAATTACTGCGTCGGCGGAATACTTCTGGTAGTTGCGGAAGTCTATCTCGTTGCGCGTGCGGACTCCGTCCGATGTCAGGTCCATTTGGGCCTTCACCGGCAGCAGGAACTGGCGGCCGCTGATGTCGCGGTAGTCGTAGTCGAGGATCGTTTCGGCGGCCTGAATCGGGAACGCCGGCGGAATGCCGTCGGCGCGCTGGGTCAGGCGCATGACCTCGCGCGAATCTCTGTTGACGAACACGAATCCGCTATAGGCGGGCACAAGGCGGTCGCTGCGCAAATATTCCAGGGCCCAACGCGAGTTGGACTTCTCCACCGCGTAACGGAAGGCCATGACCAATTGGCCGTTCAAACGCGCCCAACGCGCCCACTCGAATTTCGCGTGGCTGGCGGGCTCGAACACCTGGCGGAGCAGAGTGCCGAATTCGCCGGTGGAAGTGGAGCCGCCTAGTTCCTCGAACGTACCGCGCGCGGGACGGTCGTTGACGGTGATCAGCTTGTAATCTTCCTTCTGCTCGAAATAGCTCAGGCGCACGATGAGCGTGTCCTGGTCGCGATACGCGGGTTCACCCTCGCCGGGCGACACCTTGCGCCGGATCTGCTGCGCGCACAGGAAATTCGGCAGGTTCCTGCTGTAATTCAGCGCGTATTCGCGGACGGCGGCAATGATCGCGGACTGTTCTTCGGCGTTGGGCACAGGCGGCAGTGGGTCGGGTTTTGCCGCCGGTCCATCGGCAAGGGGCAGCGACTGCGCCTGGTCCTGGATGGCGTGCAGGGCCTGCAGGCTGCGCGGGCCGAGTCCCGAGGTGAGGAGATCGTCGAACTGTGAGTCGGAAAGGCGCTGGCTCAGCGTGACGGTACGCAGGTAGCGCGACACCTCAGCGTCGGTCATCTTCTGCTCGATGGACGACTTTATGAACGCGATCAACTGATCGGCGGTGAGGGCCGATTGGGCCGTGCAGACGAAGGCCAGGACGATCGCAGCGGCAGCCAATCGCAGGCGCATATCATTTCTTCTTGCACGCCGGGTTGCTGGCGTTCTTCGGATCTTTGCAGTCTACGGCCGGCGCCTCTTTGGTCTTGTCGTCGGGCAGCGGGTCGGGCGTGATGTCGTACTTGATTTCGGACTCGGCCGAGTACTTGCGGTAGAGGCGGAATTCGGTCTCGTTGCGGGTCAGGATCCCATCCGCGCTCATATCCACCTGGGCCTTGAGCGGCAAGAGGAATTCGTGGCCGCTGATGTCCTGGTAATCGTAGTCGAGGATGGTCTTCGCCAGGCGAATGGGGAAGGTGGGCGGGATGTTGTCGGCGTTGAGGGTGATGCGCAGCACCACGTGAAGATCCTTGTCAATGAAGATCAGGCCGCTGTAGGCCGGATAGATGTGCTGGCGATGTTCGTAGTCGATGCCCCACTGCGAGTGCGGCTGCTCGACATTGTAGCGGAAGGCCATCACGAGCTTGCCGCGCAGGGTGGCCCAGTGGTCCCACTCGAAGTAGGTCTGGGTGTAGGGCTCGAAGATCTCGCGCATCATGCTGCCGAATTCGCCGCTGGAGGTGGCGCCGCCCAGCTTCTGGTAGTCCTCCGTGGTCGGGCTGTTGTTGTGCAGGATGAGTTTGTAGTCTTCCTTCTGCTCGAAGTAACTAAGGCGTATGGTGAGGGTGTCCTGGGTCTGGAAGGAGGGTTCGTTCGCGCCCCGCATGGCGTAGCGGGAGCCGGGCTCGCCGGCGGCTTTGCGGCGTGTCACCTGGGTGCAGACGAAGTCGGGCAGGCCCTTGGTGTAGCTGAGAGCGTACTCGCGGACGTCGCGGATGATCTCCGCCTGCTCGGCGGAGGAGGGTACCGGCGGCAGTTTCGGCCCTTCGTCTTTCGGCGGAGCGATGACGGCGGCGCCGAGGTTGGCGGAGCGGTCGCGGAGGACGTTGAGGGCGTCGCGGGTCTTGGGACCGATGCCGATGGCGAGCAGGTCTTCGATCATGCGGTCGGTGAGCTTGTCGGTAAGTTTCACGTTCTTGAGGAACTTGGCCACCTCGCTGTCAGAGTGCTTCATTTCCACACTGGATTTGAGGAAGGTGATCAGCTTTTCCACCGACATGGGCTGGGCGGTCGCTGCCAGACAGAGGAACAGCGCGGCGCAGAGGAGCCGGAAACGCATAGACCTATTTTCTCATGACGTCTGAAGGGGGACGGTTGGGTACGCCTGTTTGACGCGTCGCGCGGCCGTGCGGCCCACCACTGCGGTGAGCTCATCTTCAGTAGCGGCTTGTACTAACTGAGAGCTGCCAAAGTGCTTCAACAGCTTCTGCACTGTCTTGGCGCCGACGCCCGGGATTGCATCCAGCTCGCTGGTGAGCTGGCGGGCGGCGCGGCGGCTGCGGTGGAAGGTCACGGCAAAGCGGTGGGCTTCGTCGCGGATCGACTGCACCAGGTGAAGAATCGGCGAAAACCGGTCGAGCACTACGGGCTCGTCCTCCTGGCCGTAGACGTAGATAATCTCCTCGCGCTTGGCGATGGAGGCGAGCGGCTGGTCGGAGATGCCGATGGCTTCGAGCGCCTCGGCCGCAGCGTGCAACTGGCCGATGCCACCGTCGATCAGCACCAGGCCGGGGAAGGCCTGCTTCTCCTCCTGCAGGCGCGAGTATCGGCGCGTGACCACTTCGCGCATGCTGGCGAAATCGTCGTTGCCGATCACCGTCTTGATAATGAACTTTCGGTAGTCCGATTTTTTCATGCGGCCGTCTTCCCAGACGACCATGCTGGCTACTTTGTCCGTGCCCTGGATATGCGAAATGTCGAAGCACTCGATGCGCGAGGGCGGGTCGGGAAGGTTGAGCGAATCCTGCAAGGCCTCCTGGATCGCGCGCGATGACGGCTTCAGCACGCGGAAACGCGCATCGAAACTGTGTTTCGCGTTGGTGCCCACCAATTCCAGCAGGGCCTTCTTCTGGCCGCGCTGCGGAGTGCGGATCTCCACCTTGCGGCGGCGCTTGTCGCTGAGCAGTTCCTCGAGGGCTTCGCGGTCCTCGAAATCCACCGGCACGTGAATCTCGGCGGGGATAAACTGCTGGTCGAGGTAGATCTGCTTAAGCAGCGAAGACAAAAATTGCGGCTCGTCGAACTCCACCTGGTCTTCCCAGAAAAGCTCGCGCCGATCGACGATCTGGCCGTTCCGCAGGTGAAAGAGATTGAGCGCGACCAGAGGGGGCTCGGCGTAGGCGGCGAAGATATCCACGTCGTCGCCTTTGGCGGCGGCCATCTTCTGGCGCTCCTCGATCTCGTCCACCGTGGCGATCAGGTCGCGCAGGGAAGCGGCCTCTTCGAAGCGCATTTCGTCGGAGGCCGCCTGCATGCGGGCACGAAGACCGCGGGCGAGATCGCCGTGCCGGCCCTCCAGGAAGAGCCGGACGTCGCGCACGGCGGCGGCATAAGCCTCGTCTGTGGTGAGTCCCTGGACGCAGGGGCCCAGGCAGCGATGAATGTGGTATTGCAGGCAGGGCTTGGGATGGAAGCGGGTGAGATCGACCTTGCAGCTCGGCACCAGGAAGCTGCGGTGGATGAAGTGTACCAGGCGGTGGGCCAGATTCGCCGGAAAGTACGGGCCGTAGTATGTGGCGCCGTCCTTCTTCAGGCGGCGGGTCACGTAGACGCGCGGATAGCGCTCGTTGGTGAGCTTGATGTACGGGTAGGTCTTGTCATCGCGCAAGAGTACGTTGAAGCGCGGCTTGTACTGCTTGATCAGGTTGTTCTCGAGGGCCAGGGCTTCTTTTTCGTTATCGACCAGGATGTAGTCAATGTCTGCCGCTTCTGAGATCAGGGTACCGGTCTTGATATCCGCAAGGCGGTCTTCGTTGAAGTAGCTGCGGACCCGGGCGCGCAGGTTTTTGGCCTTGCCAACGTAGATGATGCGGGTGCCGGCATCCTTGTAGAGGTACACTCCGGGAGAGAGAGGAAGCGACGCTACCTTGTCACGGAGTGCCATTTCTCGCGGGTATAATTTAATTATGTCACGCTGGATTCCGGCACTGGTCGTGCTGTCTGTAGTGCCGTTTCAAGCTCAGGGGCAGGTTCTGAAGAAGCGAGGCGAGACCCCGCCTCCGGCGCAGAACGGGATGCCGCCCGAGGAAGACACGTCGTCGGGCACGAACAAGGAGTACGGCTTTAATCCGCTGCAGGCGAAGAAGGAAATCAACGTCGGCAACGAGTATTACAAGAAGGGCAGCTACCGCGCGGCGGCGGGCCGCTATAGCGAGGCCACGAAGTGGAATAGCGGCGACGCCGAAGCCTGGCTCAAGCTGGGCGAGGCGCAGGAGAAATTGAAGGACCACAAGGCGGCGCGCGAAGCTTATTCGAAATACCTCGAGCTGGCATCGGATGCCAAGAACGCGGACGAGATCCGGAAGAAAGTCGAGAAGCTGAAATAGCGCCAGGCATGTCCCGCGTACATACCCTACTTACAGACCCTCTCGCGGACTATGTCCGCGCGATCACCCTTCACGAGCCCGAGCCGCTTCGCCGTCTGCGCGAGGGCACGGAGGACCACCCGCACGCCTCGATGCAGACATCGCCCGAGCAGGGCCAGTTCCTGCACGTGCTGACGCGGATCGCCGGCGTGAAGAAGGTGCTGGAGGTGGGAGTCTTCATGGGCTACAGCTCCACCTGGGTGGCAATGGCCCTGCCAGCGGACGGCAAGATTATTGCCTGCGACGTCAGCGAGGACTACACGGCGCGCGCACGGCAGACGTGGCGCGAGGCGGGAGTCGAGAGCAAGATCGAACTGCGGCTCGCGCCCGCGCTTCAGACGCTGGACGCTCTGATCGTGCAGGGCCGCGCCGGGGAGTTCGATCTGGCGTTCATCGATGCGGACAAAGCGAACTACGAGAATTACTACGAGCGCGCGCTGGTGCTGGTGCGCCGGGGCGGAGTGATCGCGGTGGACAACGTCTTGTGGGACGGGCTGGTGGCGGACGAGAGCAACCACGAAGCCGACACCGAGGCCATCCGGGCGTTCAATCGCAAACTGCATGCCGATCGACGGGTCGCGCTCACCCTGGTGCCCCTGGGAGACGGCCTGACGCTGGCGTGCAAGCTCTGACCCCGACCCTATTTCCGTGCTACGCGCCGGACGACCGCGAGACGGCCGCGCGAATCGCGGCCTTCCTGGAGCGCGGTGCCGACGTGCGGGTGTTTCTCGAGGAAGGCGAGATGCGGCCGGGAGAGGACCTCGCGTCGAAGGCGCGCGACGCGCGCACGGCCGATGCGATCCTGGTGTTCTTTTCGCGCGCGTCCCTGCCGCCGCGCTGGCCGCGCGCGGAGTGGGAAGAGCCGCTGGTTACCGAGCCCGCGGCGGAGGGCGTGCGGATCGCCTTTGTCCGCTGCGACGACTGTGTGCCGCCGCGGGTATTGACCCCGATGTTTGAGGCCCGGCGGCCGCGGGAAATCAAGCGTTGGCTCCGGACAGCGCCCCAGACCGAACCTCCGAGCGCGGAGTTCGCCGTGGATATCGAGGTGCTTGGGCTGGATATCGCCGACCGGCCGGGTGTGGAGACGGCGCAGAGCGCCGCGCTGGCCGAGGAGTTTGCGATGGCGTTTGCGGGCGATTTCGATGCGGTGGTGAAGGTTGCCCTCGCGCCTACGTTGGCCGCCGCGGCCGGCGATCTCGGTGCGCAACTCGGGCTGCGGCTGGAAGGCGAGCTTGCAGACAACCTGGAGCGGTTGCGCGATTTCTGCGCCGCGCGGCGGTTGTTGATCGTGCTGGAAGGTGACGCCCGTCCAGAGCTTGTTTTCGAAGGCCGTTGTTCGACGCTGATTGCGCCGGCGGGTCTTCATTCCACGGGCGAGCCGCTAGGTGAGGCGCAGCGCGCGTTCTTCGTGACCGATGCCGCCTGGATCGACGTGTGCGCCGCCGCGAGGCAGGTGCGTCGCCTGGCTCGAGATCAGGGGCGTCACGCGGAGTGCTACGAGGTGATGGAGCGATGGCGCAGCCTGGCCCAGTCGCAGGGCGACGACGCGGCGCAGGACGAGGCCTGCCGCGAGATCGTTTGGATTCTCGAAGGCTGGGGACGCACGGCGGAAGCCGCGCGCGTGGAAATTCGTCGCGCGGCGGCCTTCGATCAGCAGATGCCGCTGGCGTTCGAGTTCTAAGCTACTTTTCGCCAGTTCTTGCCGACTTGAATTAGCAGGCAGGCGGGCGGGTCTTTCAGGATCAGCTCCTTGACCTTCTCGCCGTTGATTTCGACCGCACCGGCTTTGATCTTGCGCACGGCATCGGTGACCGACTCGCACAGGCCTACGCGGGCCAGCAGCTTGTCGACGCGAATGCCGCCCTCGACGCGGACCCCGTCCGGCATGGAGACGGTCTGGATATTGTCAGGCACTTCCCTGCGCTGCACCACCGCCTGGAATACCTCGGCGGCACGTTGCGCGTCCTCCACAGAGTGGAAATCGGCGACGATCGATTTCCCCAGTGCTTTCTTCGCGTCCATCGGGTGCATCCCGGCTTTCATCGCGGCGATCTCTGCTACGCTCTTGTCGGTGAGCAGCTCGTAGTAGCGCCACATCAGGTCGTCGGAGATCTGCATCACCTTGCGGAACATGACGTCGGGCGGCTCGGCGATACCGATGTAGTTGCCGAGCGACTTCGACATTTTGTTCACGCCGTCGATGCCTTCGAGGATCGGCACCATGGCCACGATCTGCGGCTGCTGGCCGTAGTCGCGCTGAAGTTCGCGCCCCACCAGCAGGTTGAATCTCTGGTCTGTGCCGCCCATCTCGACGTCGCATTCGAGCGCGACCGAATCGTATCCCTGCGCCAGCGGGTACATCAGCTCGTGCATCGAAATGGGCGCGCCTTCCTTGTAGCGCTTGGCGAAATCGTCGCGCTCCAGGATACGCGCGATGGTGTACTTGCCGGTCAGCTTGATCACGTCCTGCCACTTCAGCGCGGCCAGCCAGTGGGAGTTGAAGCGGATCTCGGTTTTGACAGGATCGAGAATTTTGAACACCTGCTGCCTGTAGGTCTCGGCGTTCTTCTCGATCTCCTCCGTGGTCATCGGCGGGCGGGTCACGTTGCGCCCGGTGGGATCGCCGATCATGCCGGTCATGTCGCCGATCAGGAAAATGACTGTGTGGCCCAGGTTCTGGAAGTGCCTCATCTTGCGCAAGAGCACGGTGTGGCCGAGGTGCAGGTCGGGCGCGGTCGGGTCGAATCCTGCCTTGACGCGCAGGGGACGGCCGGCCTTCGCGGCTTGCTCCAGCCGCTTGCGCAGATCTTCTTCGCGGATGATCTCCGCCATGCCTTTCTTCAGGTAGGTGAATTGTTGGTCGATCGTCATGTGCCGAGCGCTGCTTTCAAATCTTCCGAGAATTTGCGGACGGCCTCCACCTGCTCCGGGGTTGCGGGCGTCTCGATGCTTTTGGACGCCAGCAGCGGCCGGCCGTCGCGCCAGATCAGGTATGCGAGCCCTTGCGGCGTGAGCATCCCGGTGCTGCCCTGCGTGCCGCCGCCTACCACCGCGATGCAATTCTCGCGGACATAGATCGAAACCACCGGCCCTTGCACCATGAGCCGGATGCCGAAGTCATCCAGGCGGCTCAAGCCGGGCGGCTCACATCTTATAGCGGCCGAGGTCTTCGTCGTTGAGACCTTCGAGCCAGCGCCGCAGCTCTTCGTTATTGACCTTGTCGGAGATCGTGGAAGCCTGCTTGGAGCTCTTGAGGACCGTCTCCTCCACGTAGATCGGGCAGTCCAGGCGCAGCGCCAGGGCGAGCGCGTCGCTGGGCCGCGAATCCACGCTGATGAGCTCGCCGTCGCGATCCAGCCAGATCACGGCATAGAAGGTGTCGTCCTTGAGCTCGCTGACCACTACCTTGCGCAGGCCCGTGTTGAGGCCCAGCAGAAGGGTCTTGATGAGGTCGTGGGTCATGGGCCGCGGCGTCGAGACCTTCTCGATTTCCAGCGCGATGGCGTTGGCTTCGTAGACGCCGACCCAGATCGGGAGCACGGTGTTCCCATTGACATCTTTCAGGATGACGATGGGCATATTGGTAACGGGATCCATCATGAGCCCACGAATTTTCATTTCGACTTCCATGACTGCCCCCTCCCTTGATTACACCACATTGCACGCTACTGCACTGCCTCGCCCACCAGCGAGTTGGGACCGGAACGCGTGACCTGGACCGAAAGGTACTTGCCCACCAGGTCCGTCCCATTCGCGCCCGGATGGGCGAAATTCAGCGTGCGGTTGGTCGAGGTTCGGCCAATCCACTGGCCGAGCGACTCGTGCCGGCCCTCTACCAGCACTTCCTGGACGGTGCCGATGAGCTCTGCGTTTCGCCGGATCTGGATGGCACGCTGCTTTTCCTGCAGGATCACAAGGCGGCGCTGTTTCTCCTCGTCCGAGACGGCGTCCGCCATCGCCAGGGCGGCCGTATTGGGCCGCGGCGAGTACTTGAAGCTGAAGAGGGAATCATATTGCACCTCGTCCAGCAGGTCCAGCGTCTGCAGGAAATCCGCTTCGGTCTCACCCGGGAAGCCGACGATGATGTCAGTCGTGATCGCGTAACTGCGCTTCGCCGTCCTCAGCCACTCGATGCGGCGCATATATTCGTCGCGGGTGTAGAGGCGATCCATGGACGCGAGCACCTTCGACGAGCCCGACTGCACGGGCAGATGCACGTGATCGCAGAGCACCGGGTTGGCATCCATGGCGTCCACAATGCCGCGCACGAAATCGCGCGGATGGCTGGTGGTGTAGCGCACCCGCCGAATGCCCGGCAAGTTGCCGACTGCCGCCAGCAATGCCGCGAAGTCCCAGCTGCCGGGCGAGGGATCGCGGTAGCTGTTCACGTTCTGCCCCAGCAACTGGATCTCGGTGTACCCCCGCTCGGCGAGCGAGCGTGCCTCAGCCATCACGCTCTGGCTGGTGCGGCTCCGCTCCGGCCCGCGCGTGAACGGCACCACGCAATAGGCGCAGCTCTTGTCGCAGCCCTCGATGATGGTGATATAGGCGCGGTGCGGGTTGTCACGGCTGGTGAAAGGCGTGTCGAACGTTTCTTCGGTATCCAGGCTGAGGCCGGTGACGCGGCGATTGCCGGCTTCGAGCTGCACCAGCATCTCGCCCAGCCGCGGATAGCTGGCGCTGCCGGCTACCAGCGAGACGTGCGGCGCGCGATCGAAGATCTTTTCGCCTTCCTGCTGCGCCACGCATCCGAGCACGCCGAAAACCTTGCCCTTGCCGGCCTCGCGCTTGAAGCTCTGCAGCCTGCTGAAGACTTTTTGCTCCGCCTTATCGCGGATGCTGCAGGTGTTGTAGAGCACGAGCGAGGCCTCGGCGGGCGTCTCGACTTGTGAATAGCCCTTCGCCAGGAGCGTCCCGACGACTCTCTCGGAGTCGTGGACGTTCATCTGGCAGCCGAATGTTTCGAGGTAAAAGGTTTTCCCAGCCACTTCTACTCATTGTACAGCCACCCGGCCGGAGGCCCGTTTCGCCGTTGTAAACTGGGATTTGCGAGGGGCAGCCCAATAATGAAGTTTTTTCTGGACACCGCGAATCTCGATGAGTTGAAAAAAGGCGCAGCGTGGGGAATTGTGGATGGCGTGACCACCAATCCCTCATTGATCGCCAAAGAAGGGCGTCCCATCGAGGAACAGGTGCGCCTGATCTGCGACATTGTCGACGGGGATATCAGCGCCGAGGTCGTCTCCACCGAGGCCAACGCGATGATCGCCGAGGGCCGCGCGCTCGCCAGGATCCACAAGAATATCGTGGTCAAGTGCCCGCTGACTCGCGACGGGATCAAGGCCACCAGCGCGCTGAGCAAGGAAGGCATCCGGGTGAACGTGACGCTGTGCTTCAGCGCGGGCCAGGCTCTGCTTGCAGCCAAGGCCGGGGCGTACATCATCAGCCCGTTCGTGGGCCGGCTGGACGATATCGGTTTCACGGGCATGGACCTGATCCGCAGCATCACTCAGATCTACCGCAATTACGGGTTCAAGACCCAGGTTCTGGCGGCGTCGCTGCGTTCGCCCACGCACGTGATCGAGTCGGCGCTGGCCGGCGCTCACATCGGCACCATGCCGTTCAAAGTTCTGGACCAGTTGTTCAACCATCCGCTTACGGACAAAGGTCTGGAGCAATTCCTCAAGGACTGGGGCAAGGTCTTCCACGAAACGCCCGTGGCCGGCTGACGCGCCAAAGATGGCTGGCGAACTACTCTCCTTCTCACTCGCCGAGCTAATCACCGTGGCGCTGGCCGCTGTGCTGGCGATTCTGGTGGCGCTTCTGGGTTATCGGGCGTACCGGCGTTCGCGCATTACGCCGGAGGAGCGCGAACGGCGCCGCCGGGCCTGGCTCGTGGCCACCGGCAAGATGGGCGATGCCACGCTGGTGGAGGTCCGCGACACGCTGCTGTTCTATTCTTACGCCGTGCGAGGTGTGGAGTACACGGCCTCCCAGGACATTGCCGTGCTGGGCGAGAAGGCGCCTTCCGGGTATAGCATCAACGGCTCCGTGAGCGTCAAGTACGACGCACGCAATCCGGCCAACTCGATCGTGGCGGCCGAAGAGTGGAGCGGCCTGCGTTGAGCGGGCGGTAACGTGCTGAACCGGACGTTTACAAGCTAAACGGGCCTTGTGCCGATCACACTTCCGATATATCGTACGATATATCATGAGCAAACAATGGTGGGCCTTTCCCGGCGGGCAGCCCTGGGCCGCGTTCGGCTGGGGGCAGGCGCCGCCGCGTTTCTTTGAATCGGGGGAAGTCCGGCTCGCGATCCTCTCTCTGCTCAGCGAAGGTCCCAAGCATGGTTACCAGTTGATGAAAGAGATGGCCGAGCGCTCGGGCGGCTTGTACAAGGCCAGCGCCGGCAGCGTCTATCCCACGCTTCAACAGCTCGAAGACGAAGAGTTGGTCACCAGCGATCAACAGGGCGGCAAGAAGGTGTATCGCATAACGGCGGCGGGGCGCCGAGAGTTGCAGAAGGATCCGGACGCTGTGAATCGCATCTGGAAGCGCGCGGAATCCTGGGAGGACTGGGGCCAGTGCCTGAACCCGGATTCAGCGCTCGTCTTTCACACGATGGGGGGAGTCATCAAGGCAAGCATGCACGCGGTGCGCCGCGCCGGCCCGGAGCAGGTGCGGAACATCCTGGAGCGCACGCGAAAGCAATTGGAGGATCTCTGAGTCATGGGAGTCGGCATCCGAACCGAGAACCTGCGTAAGGTCTACGATACGCCGCCGCCGATGGCCGCGCGCGCCGGGGGCTTTGGGTTCTCGGCCCAGCGCGGCGGCAAGGACAAAGAAAAGGCCAAGAGAAAGTTCGAAGTGGTGGCGCTGGACGACGTCTCGTTCGAAATCCGTCCCGGCGAGATTTTCGGACTGCTCGGCCCTAACGGCGCCGGCAAATCGACAACGATCGGTATCCTCACGACACGCACCCAGCCCACGGCGGGGCGCGCGTTCCTCGGCGACATCGACATCTGGCGCGAGCCTGTGAAGGCCAAGCTCCTGATTGGCGTGGTGCCGCAGCGCCCCAATCTCGATTTTGCCCTCACCGCGCGGGAGATCCTGGTCTTCCACGGCGCGTACTTCGGACAGAGCGCGAAGGAACGCGAGTGCAAAGCGGACGAGTTGCTGGAACGCTTCAAGCTCACCGACCGCGCCACCCATATGGTGCGGACGTTCAGCGGCGGCATGATGCAGCGCCTCTCCATCGCGCGCGCTATGATGCACGATCCCGAAGTGCTCTTCCTCGACGAGCCCAGCGCCGGGCTCGATCCCCAGACTCGGTTGCTGCTGTGGGAGACCATCCGCGATTACAACCGCGTGGGGAAGACTATCGTGCTGACGACTCATTATATGGACGAAGCCGATGCGTTGTGCGAGCGGCTGGTGATCATCGACCACGGCAAGATCATCGCGCAGGGCACACCCAAAGAGCTGAAGCAATCCATTCCGGGCGGGTATCTTCTGCGCCTACGCTTCAACCGCACTCCCGAGGAGTTGTTGAGCGAGTTGCGGCTATTGCCGGGTGTCACCGAAGTACGCTCCAACGATGGCACCGGCACGGATGTCTATGCCGGCAGCGGCGGGCCACTGATCGGGCCGATCGTCAATGCCGCACAGGCCGCGGGAATCGAGGTGCTCGACGTGCACATTTCGGAGCCCAGCCTGGAGACCCTGTTTTTGCATCACACCGGAAGGAGCCTGCGAGATTGAACTGGAAAACCTTTTACGCGCTGCTTTCGCGCGACGGGCACGTCGCCCGCCGCAACCTGCTCCCGATGCTGCTGCAAAACCTGTTGCAGCCGCTGCTGTTCACGTTTATCTTCGGTCGCGTGATGACCACCAGCGGAATCATGCCGGCGTCGTATAAGAACATGCTGCTGCCCGGCATCATGGCGATCAGCATGGTGATGTCCGGCGTGTGGGCGGTGGCCATGCCGCTCATCAGCGAGTTTCAGTTCACGCGCGAGATCGAAGACCGCCTGCTGGCGCCGATCGAGATCGGCTGGCTGGCGGTGCAGAAGGTGGTGACCGGGATGATTCAGGCTCTCGTTGCCGGCCTGGTCGTGCTGCCCGCCGCGTGGCTGGTGATGGGCGCCGGAGTCAGTCCGAGCCTGGGCCACCTGCTGGAGATGCTCCTGATTGCGCTGCTGGTGGCACTGTTTTCCGCCGCCGGCGGGCTGGCGCTCGGATGCAGCATCGGGCAGACGCAGGTCGGGCTGATGTTCAGCCTGGTATTGGCGCCCATGATGATGTTCGGCTGCGCGTACTATCCCTGGCAGGCGCTCGATCCGTTTCCGGTCTTGAAATACGCCGTGCTCATCAACCCGCTGGTTTACGCGAGCGAAGGACTGCGCGGAGCATTGGTACCCTCGGTTCCGCACATCAATACGCTGCTGGTGATCGCTGTGCTGGCGGTGATCGATTTCAGCCTGCTGTACCTGGGCCTGCGGAAGTTTCACAGCAAGGCGCTGAGTTAAACCTCACTTCGCCGTCTTGTTCATCAACGCCTTCACTTCTTCGGGGATCTCGAACTTGTCCTTCGGGATCTCCGCATTGTATTGCACGTTCTCCACCGTCATCACCAGTTCCACGGTGGCAACGTGGGTCACCATCTTGTGGGCCACGGTGATCTCGCCTTCCTTGCGATAGTCGCTGAATGCCGAGTCCGACTGGATCTCGCCCATCGGGCTTTTGGACGTTAGCGCCATTTTCGTCAGCAGTCCGCTTTGTTTGTCGTACCATTTCGTGATCGGCGAACCTGTCTTGGGCGTGAGCACTACCTTGTAGCAGTCTTTGCCGTCGATCTGCTCCACACTGGCCGTCTCTGCCGACTTGTACAAATCGCGCCAGGTGAAATCGGGATTGAACTTGGATTGCAGAAGGCTCTCGGCTCTTTCGTCGCCTTCCTTGACGCGCGGGCCCTGCATGGCCGACATGCCCCAGGCCACTTCGCCGTTCGAGCCCTCCTGGATCTTACCGATTCCCTCGAGCACGATTTCCGTGTATCGTTTGTCCGGTTCGAGCGCGTAGCCAGTCAACTTGCCTTTGAGGCCCATCGCCTTGAATTCCATGGTCCCCGTGGTGATCTCGCTGTGGAGTTTAGAATAGGCCGCTTTGCCGCCTGTGACTTCGATGTACCGATCGAGGACGGCTTCGCCTTTGGGCAGGTCGTCCGCCGCGCAGAGCGCCCCAGCCGCGACCGCCAGCACCACTCCGATTCGAAAACTGCGTTTGCTTCTCATCCTGGCTCCTGACTTCTGACTTCTTATTTCTGTCTCCCGATCCACTCGATCGCCGCTTCCAGCACCGGATCTTTGCCCTCGAGCAGTTGCTTCCGGGTGAGCCGCACTTCCTCATCCGGGATCACGCCGATTCCTTCGAGTGGCTTGCCGCCCTGCGAAACATAGTTGGCGATGGCGTATTGGAAACCGTCGCCGTTGGACAGCCGTTCGATGACCGAAGGCAGCGCCGCACCGGCGGTGCGCGTGCCGAAGATGCGGGCGCGTTTCACGTCCTTCAAGCCTCCCGCGAAGATCTCAGCGGTGGATGCCGAACTGCCGTCCACCAGCACTGCCAGGGGGCCGCGAAACGGCTGGGGCCGCGGAAAGATCACGAAATTGACGGTCAGTCCGCGCAGGGTTTCAGTTCCCAATTGCACGCCCGCCCGATCCATGAACCACCCGGCGACCCCCATGGCCAGCCCGCCGATTCCGCCTGGATTTCCGCGCACGTCGATCACGAACCCCTGGCAGTCTTGACAGCCTCTCATCGCCTCTGCCATGGTCGCGGCCAACGGCTCCGGCTCCATGAACATGTTGAATCGCACGTACCCGATGTCCGGCCGCAGTTTCCGCCATTCCGACCATACGTACTGCGGCGGCATGTTGCCCAGGTGCGTGAGTTTGCCCCGGGGGCGCGCGCGGGTCAAGTCGAGCGAAACCTCTTTATCGGCGGCGTCCCAAAAGTCCACGTGCACCACCGAGTCGGTTGGGCCTTGCAGGCGCGAAAGTGCCGCTCGCGACAGGCGGAGATCGAGCAGCGTTGAATCCTTGAACTGCTTGCTGATTCGGGCGATCACCGGCGCCACTTCGATCTTACCGATGTGGGTGATGATCCAACCCGGTTTGACGTCGTGCGCCGCGGCTGGCGAGCCCGGCTCGACGCCGGTGACCACGGCGCGCCCGTCCAGCACTCGCACATCGATTCCGGGATTGGCCTCGTCGGACTCTCGGTCGTCCTTGGAATCGGTCGAGTCGAGATCGCGATAGATATCGCCTGGAAAGATGCCGAAATGGGTCTGCTTCAGCCGGTCGAGCATGCCGTTCAGGACCCGGCGCGCCTCGTCCATGTCCTTGGCGGCCTCGATTTTGGGACGCAATTCGTCATGAACGGCCTGCCAGTCGAGCCCGTTGATCCTGGGATCCCAATACTTGTCGCGAACGGTCTTCCAGACCTGCTCGAAAGATTCGATGTTGGCGTTTCGCTCGGCGGGAGTGAGCGGCTGCCCCGCCACAGCCACGGCGCCCGCCACCAGTGCGACCACCAGGATGCGGCGGTTCATTTTTCAACTATAACCCAGGCGGGAACCAGCCAAATCCGGGGCTGCCGCCGCTTCGTATACTCAGATGTAAATTTGCGACGGCCGGGAACAAAGCGTCATCATAAGAATCGTACAGGAGAGGTGACAGCATGCTGATCCGAAAGCCGGCGGGTATCCGCTATTCCGAAATCACGCCCAAGGACCTCTATTTCAACAGGCGCAAGTTTCTGGCCGGGATTCCGGCGGCTTTCCTGGGCGCACGCGAAGCGCTCGCACCGAGCACGGCCGCCGCGACATCGCTGCCCAATGTCCAAAAGAGCCAGTTCAGCACCACTGAAAAGCCGAACTCGTACAAAGATGTAACCAACTACAACAACTACTACGAATTCGGCACCGACAAGGAAGGCGTAGCGGGCAATGTCAGGAAATTCCAGTTGCCGGCGGAGTGGGTGGTTTCGGTGGAGGGCGACGTCGCCAAGCCGCGCAAGATCAGCATCGAGGAGATCGTGAAGCTGGCTCCGCTGGAGGAGCGCATTTACCGGCACCGCTGCGTGGAAGGCTGGTCCATCGTGGTGCCGTGGGTCGGCTTCTCCTTGAGCGAACTCCTGAAACAGGTCCAGCCCTCGCCGAAGGCGAAGTACGTCGCATTCGAATCGTATTGGGATCAGCGGCGCGAGCCCCTGGCTCGCCCGGAGCTGGCGGGCATCGCCTTCCCGTACGTCGAGGGACTGCGGCTCGATGAAGCCATGCACCCGCTGACCATGCTGACCGTGGGCATGTACGGCGAGACGCTGCCCATGCAGGACGGCGCGCCCGTCCGGCTCACTGTGCCGTGGAAGTACGGTTTCAAGAGCATCAAGTCGCTGGTCAAGATCAAGCTCACCGGCAGCATGCCGCCAACCACGTGGAACATGGCCAATGCGCACGAGTACGGATTCTATTCGAACGTGAATCCGCAGGTGGATCATCCACGCTGGGGCCAGGCGACGGAGCGCCGTCTCGGTGAGCTTCGGCGCCGCCCCACGCTGATGTTCAACGGCTACGGCGACCAGGTAGCCAGCCTCTACAACGGCATGGACCTGAAAAAGAATTACTGAGTGGCAGCGGGGCGGACGATCGTTTTTCGTCGTCCGCCCTCCCGAACAAGAGGAAGTTGCCGATGCTACGAAAGAGATGGCTCAAAATTGTGCTCTTCCTCCTCTGCCTGGTCCCCTGTCTCTACCTCGCCTGGCGCGCCTGGAACCAGGACCTCACCGCCAACCCAGTCGAGTACATCACCCACTTCACCGGCGACTGGACCATCCGGTTCCTGGTCTTCACGCTCGCCATCACTCCGCTGCGCAAGACCCTGAAGCTCCCGGATCTCATCCGCTTCCGCCGCATGCTGGGCCTCTTCGCGTTCTTTTACGGATGCCTTCACTTCTCGACCTATCTCGTTGTGGACAAGTTCTTCGATTTCCATGAAATCGTGGCCGACGTTGCTAAGAGGCGCTTCATCACGGTGGGGTTCACCGGCTTTGTCCTGATGATTCCCTTGGCCGTGACCTCGACCGCCGGCTGGATCCGCCGCATGGGGGGCAGGCGGTGGCAGTTGCTCCATCGCCTCGTCTACGCCAGCGCCGTAGCCGGCGTGATCCACTACTACTGGCTGGTCAAGAGCGATATCCGCTTGCCTCTCCTCTACGGCTTTCTCGTGGGCATCCTGCTCGCTTTTCGCGCGGTGGCATCGCTGCTGAACCGGCGGCCCGCCGCGGTGCCCGTGCGCACACCATTGCGCGATAATCCGTAGTTGGTACAGACACGGCTGCTCTCGATCCTGGTTCCCGTCTACAACGAAGAAGAGTTTGTCGAAGCCTCGATCCGGCGCGCGCTGGAAGCGCCGCTGCCGGACGGGCTCACCAGCGAAGTGGTAGCCGTGAACGACGGCTCGACCGATTCCACGGGTGAGATTCTGGACGAGCTGGCGCACCAGTTCCCCAGGCGCGTGCGCGTCTTCCATCACAAGGCGAACAGCGGAAAGGGCGCCGCCATCCGCACCGCCATCGGGGAGGCTGCCGGCGAATTCGCCATCATTCAGGATGCCGACCTCGAATACGATCCCGCCGAATACCCCAAAGTGCTCGGGCCGCTGGTAGCCAACAAGGCCGACGTGGTCTATGGATCACGGTTTCTGATTAGCGGCGAGCGCCGCGTGATTTACTACTGGCATGCGCTGGCGAATCACATCCTGACCACCGCCTGTAACATGGCGGCCGATCTCAATCTCACCGACATGGAGACCTGCTACAAAGCCTTCCGGGTCTCGCTTGCGCGCAGCATTCCCATCCGCAGCAACCGGTTCGGTATCGAGCCGGAGATCACCATCAAGTTTGCCAAGCGGCAGGTTTCCATCTACGAGGTGCCGATCAGCTATCACGGCCGTACTTACGAAGAGGGCAAGAAGATCGGCGCCAAAGACGCCGTGGCTGCGCTCTGGGTGATTCTGCGCTGTTACTTCAGCCGCGACATCTACCGCGATCCGGGTGCGCACATCCTGGATTCGCTCGCGGGCACGCGGCGGTTCAACCGCTGGATGGCTGACACGATCCGTCCGTGGATCGGCTCGCGCGTCCTCGAGCTCGGCGCGGGAATCGGCAACATGACGCAGCAGCTCGCCGGGGGCCGCAAATACTACGTGGCCACCGATCTCGACGAAGAGCACCTGGCGCGGCAGCGCGTGCGCTTCCGCGGGAGGCCGAGTCTCAAAATCCGCAAGTGCGATCTTTGCCTGACTGCAGATTTCGACGAGTTTGCGGGCGCGTTCGATACAGTGGTCTGCCTGAATGTGGTCGAGCACGTCGAAGACGACCTGGCTGCCCTGCGCAATATCCGTAAGGCGCTCGCACCCGGCGGGCGGGCGGTCATTCTCGTTCCCCAAGGCCAATCAATTTACGGCACTCTCGATGAAGTACTGGGACACTATCGAAGGTATTCTGACGCACAGCTTCGCTCGCGCATGGAGGAAGCCGGGTTCGTGATCGAACGCACGTTTCAGTTCAACACAGTAACCCGGCCAGGTTGGTGGTGGAATGGGAAGGTCTCTCGCCGCCGCTCTTTCGGACGCCTGCAACTCCGTTTGTTCGATTGGCTTGTACCGGTTTTCCGGCGCATCGACAGATTCTTGCCGTGGCAGGCCGTATCGTTGATCGCAATCGGCCGCAACGGGGAGCCGCAATCGACTTCTGCAGAAAAAGTACCGATATGATCAAGAAGTCCCAGATTAGAACCAATAGTGCTTTCCAGGAGGCCGATTTTGGTGCATGATACATCAGCAGTCCGACAGTCCAGCGCGTCCGATCATCTGCGGATCGGGGGGCGGGCTGGCACTGGTTTGGGATTGCCAGGTTCATCTCCTAAGATTGCGTTGAGCATCGCCGCCGGGCGCGTCACCGGCGGCGTTCTTTTTTTGTGCGCCGGCCTCCTGTTCGCCGCCGAAGCGCGCATCGATCACGTCACCGTAGCCGGCAAGGATCTGGACAAGCTTCAGGCGGCGCTGAAGAGCGTCGGGATCGAAAGCGTCTATGGCGGTGCCCACAGTAACCACGCCACCGCGATGGCGCTCGTAAGCTTTCCGGACGGCTCGTATCTCGAGTTGATGGGCCTGCAACCGAACGCCGATCCCAAGGCCGTCAGCGAGCACGTCTGGGCAAAGTTCCTTAAGGAAAATGCAGGCCCGTGCGCCTGGGCGCTGCGCTCGCAGAACCTGTCCGCCGAAATCCAGCGGCTCAAAGCGGCTGGCGTCCCGGTGTCCGCGCCCGTTCGCAGCGGGCGGCAGCGTCCCGACGGCGTGCGCCTCGAATGGGACACGTCGGACGTAGGCACGGCCCTGCGCGGCACCTTTTTTCCGTTTCTGATCCAGGATCTGACTCCCCGGAAGGAGCGCGCGTTCCCGCAGGGCAAGCCGGTCACGCGCCAGTTCCGTGGCGTGGAGCGCGTGGTGATCGCGGTGAACAGCCTGGACGACGCGATCCAGCGTTACCACGCCGCGTACGGCTCCCCGCCTCCCATCAAACAGGCGGACAAGGAATGGGGCGCTTACATGGCGCTGCTGGGCAACGTGCCGGTGATCCTGGCCCAGCCTCTGAATGCCGACTCCTGGCTCAACCAGCGGCTCGCGCAGTTCGGCGAGGGGCCGTGCGCGTTCATTCTTCAGGCGGCGAATCCTTCGCATTTCAAGCAGGTCTCGCACACACGCTGGTTCAGCATCGACATCTCCTGGTTCGACAAGCAGAAACTCGGATGGAGGCTGGGCTTTCAATAAGGTGCTTCTATGCGCGGTCCGGCCGTCTTTCTCGCTCACGGTTCGCCCATGTCGGCGCTGGGAGGGGACGCTCATGCAGCGGCCCTGAAACATTTCGGGCAGGCGCACGCCGGCGCGCGCGGAATCGTGATCGTGTCAGCCCACTGGCAGACCTCCGCCCCGGTTCGCGCAACCGCCTGGGAGCACGCTCCTCTCGTGTACGATTTCGGTGGCTTCCCCGAGGAACTCTACCGGATCAGGTATCCCGCGGCGGGCGATCCTGCGCTGGCGGCCCGGATTCCCGGCGCGGTAGCCGAGGTGAGCCGCGGGCTCGATCACGGCGCGTGGGTGCCTCTGCGGCTGGCGTGGCCGGACGCGCGCATCCCGGTCGTTCAGGTCTCCCTCCCAGCGACCGGCCCCCAGGAAGTCTTCAACCTCGGCCGTGGGCTTCGGCCGTTACGCGATGAAGGCATCATCGTGATCGGCAGCGGAGGCATCGTGCACAATTTCGGCCTGGTGCATTTCTCTGAGAAGAACTCTGGCATCGATCCCTGGGCCGCGGAGTTCGACCGGTGGGTGGCGGCGCGCATCGCCGGCCAGGACATCGAGGGCTTGTTGAACTACCGGGCTTCCGCCCCGGAAGCCGAACTGGCCGTGCCGACGCCGGAGCACTTCGATCCCATCTTCATTGCGCTCGGCGCCGCCTGGCCCGATGAACGCCTCGAGACAATCTACGAAGGCTTCCACTACGGAAACCTTTCCATGCGCAGTTTCGCCTGGGTAGCGTAACCTTCGCCCGCGCCGCGAGTATAAGACATCATGGAAGTACTCCTGCGCGATCTGCGCTACGCTCTGCGCACGATGCGGCGCGACGCCGGGTTCTGTGCCGTGGCCGTGGGCATCCTGGGCCTGGGCATCGGCGCGAATACCGCGATTTTCAGCGTGGCGAACACGGTGCTGCTTCGTCCGCTGCCGTTCCGCGATCCCGCACGGCTGGTATGGATCGCCAACACCGGAAACAGCGGGCTTTCCGGCGTCACTTCGCGCGTTGCCAATTATCGCGACTGGCGAAGCATGAACCAGTCCTTCGAAGATCTGTCCGCATATTTTCCGTTCTCCGATTATCGCTACTACAACCTGATCGGCGCGGGCGAGCCCGAGCGGCTCTCCGGATACCGCGTGGCACAGAATTTCTTCGATCTGCTTGGCGTGCGGCCGATGCTTGGACGCAACTTCGAAGATGAGGAATGCAAATGGAACGGACGCCCCGCGGCGATCCTGACCTACGGCTTGTGGCAGCGGCGCTTCGGCGGAGATCCCAACGTGATCGGCCGGGCCATCACCCTCAACGATCAGTCCACCACCATCGTCGGCGTGATGCCGGAGACGTTCGATTTCGCCAACGTCTTCGTTCCGGGCGCGCGCATCGATCTGTTTGTGCCCTTTCCGATCACTGACGAGACCGACCGCTGGGGCAATACGCTTTCCGTGGTCGGCCGTCTCAAGCCTGGAGCGACTCTGCCCCAGGCCCGGGCCGAGTTCGAACTGCTCGTCGACCGGCTTCACAAAGCGCATCCGGAGCGCGGCACCCGCTGGGGCGCGCGACTGACACCGCTTCAGGAGCAGGTCAGCGGCCGCGTCCGGAGCGCGTTGATCGTGCTGTTGTGCGCAGTCGGCGCGGTGCTGCTGATCGCCTGCGCCAACCTCTCCAACCTGCTACTGGCGCGCGCGGCCTCGCGGCGTAAAGAAGTGGCCGTGAGGGTAGCGCTCGGTGCGGGGCGAGGACGCCTGATTCGCCAGATGCTCACAGAGAGCACGTCGCTGGCCTGCTGCGGCGCGGTGGTCGGAGTGGCGATCGCGTTGGCCGCCACGCGCTCGCTTGCCGGACTGCAGGCCATGAACATTCCTCTGCTGCATGCAGTGCGGGTAGACGGAGTGGCTCTGGCGTTTGCGATGGCTGCAGCGCTGCTCACGGGACTCGTTTTCGGCATCGTCCCGGCGCTGCAGGCCTCGCGCGGCGATTTGCACGACGGGCTCAAAGAGAGCGCGCGAGGATCGAGCGAAGGCCGGCGGGGCGGCTGGATTCGCGATGCGCTGGTGGTCTCCGAGATCGCGCTCGCCTGTGTGCTCCTGGTGGGCGCAGGGCTGCTGATCCGCAGTTTTCTTCATGTCATGGAGGTCGACCTGGGCTTCCAGGTGTCACGGGCGGCGGCGTGGAGCATCGAGACCGGCGATCGCTTCAACAACGGCACCAAGGAAGCCGATTTCTACCGGCGCCTGGAAGAGGCGGTGCTCGCCGTGCCGGGAGTGGAGGCAGCCGGTGTCAACGATTGCCTGCCGTTCGGCAAGAACCGGAGTTGGGGTGTGACCGCTCTCGGTGTGCAATACCAGCCGGGCCAGTTCCCGTTGGCGTTCCCGCGCATCATCGATGCCGGCTACATTCCCGCGATGAAGATTCCGCTGCGGGCGGGCCGCAACTTCACGGTGCACGATACCACCGATACCGAGAGGAGCGTCCTGTTGAACCAGGCGCTGGCGCGGCGTCTCTGGCCGGACCGTGACGCCGTCGGCCAGCAGGTGGTGATTACAGACCGGAAGCCCTGGCGCGTGATCGGCGTAGTGGGCAATGTTCGTCACAGCAGCCTGGAAGAGGAGGGCGGAAACGAGGTGTACCTGCCGGTTTCTCAACTGGAGGCCAGCTCGGTGGACCTGGTGGTCCGCACCCGCCTCACGCCGGAGGCGATCGCCCAGGACGTCCGTGCGGCAATCCGAAAAGTGGACCCGACGCTGCCGACTGCCGGGTTCCGCACGCTGGAGAGCGTGGTTCATCGCGCGGTCTCGCCGCGGCGCTTCGTCGTGCTCCTTTTGAGCGGTTTCGCCGCCCTCGCGCTGGTACTGGCCTCGCTCGGCATCTATGGCGTGGTGAGTTATTCGGTGGCGCAACGGACGCAGGAGATCGGCATCCGCATGGCGCTAGGCGCTTCGGCGGGCCGAGTGCAGTGGGGCGTGCTGCGCCAGACCCTGGTGCTGGCGCTGACCGGAGCAGCAATCGGTGCCGCGGCCTCGGCGGTCACGGTGCGATTGATCGCTTCCCTGCTTTACGGCGTGCAGCCGGGGGACATGGTGACGTTCGGGGGAATGCTGTTGGTGCTGACGCTGGTGGCAGCGGTCGCCGGCTATGTGCCGGCGCTGCGTGCGTCGCGGATCGATCCGATGTCGGCGTTGCGGTCGGAGTAGCTACAAAGGGATATTGCCGTGCTTCTTGCGCGGCATGGTGTCCACCTTGGTCTCCAGCATGCGCAGGGCGCGGATCACGCGCGGACGCGTCTCGTGCGGCTCGATCACATCGTCCACGTACCCGCGTTCGGCGGCGACGAAGGGATTGGCGAAACGATCGGTGAATTCCTCCACTTTCTGCTTGCGCACCGCATCCTGGTCGGCAGCCGCCGCCAGCTCGCGGCGGTAGACAATGTTCACCGCGCCTTCGGGTCCCATCACCGCGATCTCGGCGGTGGGCCACGCCAGGTTGACGTCGGTGCGGATGTGTTTCGAGCCCATCACGCAATA
>DATJYW010000469.1:0-15749 GCA_035499435.1 Candidatus Acidiferrales bacterium
TTCGGTGGACGCGTTCAATCTGTTCAACCATATGAACGTCACGGAGATCGGGACGCTGTGGGGCAACCCGAGCTTGTCGGTCGCGCCAAGCCCGCAGCTGCGGTTCGGCGCCCCGGTGGGAGTTCTGAACTCGCGTGAGATTCAGGGCGGGCTGAAGCTGACGTTCTGAACGCGGATGCGGGGGCCGGCCGTCCGGTTGCGCGCCGGCCTCCGATCGGATGGAAATGGATAGCCGGTGGGAAGGCTGGCAACCAATGATACGAATGGATTGGATTGTCCTGGTGATGACGGCCGGGGGACTGGCATTGGCGGCGGGCGACGGCGGTTCCATTCCGCCGGCACCGGTCCGCACCACTCTCTGCGAGTTGGCCGCCTCACCGGAACGGTTCCAGGGCCAGGTGGTCGAGGTTCGGGCCACAGTGCAGACGGGGTTGCAGACGACTCTGGTTCGGGACGACACGTGTTCCGTTTATGTCTGGCTTGCCGGGACGGATCTTGCGGAGGGAGCGGAAGCCAACGCGAGCCTGAGGGAAGATCGCCAGTACCAGAAGATGCGGGAATCGCTGGACAAGAAGTACAAGCCGAAAGACGGGGCGATCTGCTCGAGGTGCCCGCTGTATAAGGTGACGGCTACGCTGGTGGGGCGGTTCGAGCACGTGCAGAAAAAGGACACCGTGGAAGGCGAGCCGGCAGGATTCGGGTACATGAAGAGTTACGATTCGCAGATCGTATTCCAGTCGGTATCGAACGTAGTGGCGGAGGCGATCGACCGCCCGGGGCGCGAGAAGAAGAAATAGCGGATGGGTACAGGTGCTACCTTCGGCGGCCACCGCCGAAGGACCGTCCGCCGCCACCAAACCCGCCGCCTCCGGACGAGCGTTGCTGGAAGCGCTGGCTCGATTGCGCTCCGCGCTGCCTGTTTGCGGCCTCGCTCTGGAGGCTTTGCATCTGACTGCCGCCGCCTCCCTGGGAGGGTGCTCGCTGCGCGGCGCCGGAACTCTCCGGACGTGCTTGTGGCGACGCGGCGCCGGATGTCCGCTCCTGGCTGGGCGTGTTCACCGAACTCCACGAGCCGGAACCGTTGTTGTACTTCTGCCAGCCGGAACCGGTGTTCTTGTAGACGTTGCCGTCGTGGCCGGCGTACATGTCGCCGCTCGCGGTCTTGCCGGCGAATCCGCTGTTGCCGCCCGCGCCGACGCCTCCGACGGCTTTTCCGCCCTGGCTGGTTTGAACCGAGCCTGCCGTTCCTCGCGCGTCGGAATAGTGCTGGGTGTATGCGGTCTGTCCGTTCTTCGAGACTACGGAACTGCCCCACTGCGAATAGGCATTGGAACCCTGCCGGGTTGCGCCGTACGCACCGGTGTATGGATTGTAGGCCTGGCCGGCGGAGGCCCGGCCGTATGGCGTGGACACAGAACCGTACCGGGCCGAGGTGCCGGTGTAGGGATTGTAAGTCGCGCCTCGGGTCGCGGAGCCGTACGGTCCGTAGGCGGTCTGCGATACGCCATACCTGCCGGTTGCGGAGTTATAGTAAGCTCCGGCGCCATACGTATAGGGCGCGGCATAATAGGGTGGGAAGCCGACATAACCGGGGTAATAGCCGACATAGGGCGGGTAGTAATATCCAGTGCCGCCGGCGATGATGGCTCCGGTCGCCGCGCCGATGACAAAGGCGCCCACGTATCCCGCGGTATAGCTAGCTTCTATGTCTCCGCCGGAAGTCGTGGTCTGGGTGACGTAAGTGATGTTATAGACCGGGGAACTGGGCGGAATCGTGTAGATTTTCTGAGGCACGGAAGGCGCGGTTTGCCACGGCCCCTGAGGCGTGGTCGCGAAAAACCACACGCCCTGAAGACAGAGATAGTACACGTCGCCTACCTTGACCACCTTCTGGCTGGTGTTGGTGGCGTACTGCATGGAGGTGCCTTGGATAGGCGCGAACTTGGGGTTGCCATCGTAGGCCACTTTGGCGGATTCGGCCGCGGCTTTGGGGTCCACGACCGCCGTCGTCGGTATCTGGGCCATGAGGACGGCATCTTTGGCCTCTTCGGTGCCCGGCACGGATGCGAGCACTTGAGCAGCCGGGCTGGACGCCGGAATTTTGGCGAAGTCCGGCGGGAGATTGGGCGTGGCAAAGGTCCACGGTCCGCCGAGACTGCTCGCGCTGAACCAGCGCCCGGTGGTCAGGAAATAGACCTGATTCGTTGAGGTGTGGGTAAAGACGTAGCTCACGGTGTTGGAGGCGTAGGACAACTGGGTCCCGGGAATGGGCGCATAGGCGGGCTGGCCGTCGAAGAGAATCACCTCTGCCGGGCCGGTGCTGTAGAAAACGGCCGGCACAACTGCGCCAGCCTTGGGCGGCCGGAGCGGGACAAAATCCTTGATGTCGGCGAAATGCTCGTCCTGCGCGGCGACTTCGAGGTCTTTCGGAAGCCTGCTGGCGGCGGACCAGGGGCCCTTCAGGTCGGCGGACGTGAGCCACTGCTCGTCGACCAGAAAATAGTAGCGCGAATCGGACTTGTCCCGGATGATACGCATAGGGGTGTTGAGCACGAATTCGAGATTAGTGTTTTGAATCGGAACGCTGACCGGATCGCCATCGATGTCGAGAAGAACGGCTGGTTTGTAGCTGACGAAGATGACCGGCGGGTCGTTCTTCAGTTGCACGGTGGGCGCGCTGTCCTTCTTCGGAGTGCAGGCAATGATTCTCTCCAGCGAAATCGTGACCGTGGGGGGCAGAAACGTGCGCAGCGACTGCTCCATGCGGGCTGCGGTGCCGGCGTCGAGAGACGGAAAGTCGGTGTGCCGCAGCTTGATGTCGTGAATCAGGACGGTATGGGTGTCGCTATCGACATTTGTCTGAGCCTCCATGCTGGCGGCTCCAATGACGGCCTTGCCACCCTTGGGAGTCAGGCTGAAAGCCATTCGCCAATCCAGTGTCTGGAACTCTTTCCAGTCGTCGACCTGGGGCTGATAGGAGATCAGCGTAGTTCCATCGATGACTCTCTTGCGCGGCCAACCCTCATCGGCGGGCGGTGCGGGGGCACTGTTGGGGGCCGCGGAGGTTGACGGTCCTGCTGCCTGAAGGCGTTGGTAGTTGGAGTTGGTGACGGTTACCTGGATTTCTTTCTTCGGATAGGACAGATCCACTTGCGCGGGGTAAGTGGGGCCTTGCGGCAGGCTCTGGAACGCGACCGTCAGCTTCACCGGATTGCTTTCGTAGACGCTGTCGATGTTGACCTGCCGGATCAGGAAGGTGGTGCCGTCGACGCGCACGGTGACGCTGTCGCCGCTGACGACCACGTTGCTGCCCTGAATCTGGAGGGTGCCGGCCATGGGTCCGTCGCCCTTGGAGATGGCCGCGCCCTGTGCGAAGGCCTGGGTTTGCTGGGGGGTGAGGTGGGCGTAGGACTGAGCGAGCTTGGCCAAACCTTCGAGAATGTCCTTGAACTCATCGGTCTTCTTCTCGACGACTTTTTGCTTCAGACGTCCGCCGCTCGGAGGCTGCTTCTGCGGGGTATCCGAGATCGTGGTTTTCAGCAACTGGCCGCCGGCGTCGTAGCGGACGCTTTCCGTCTTGACGCTCTTGCTCTCGCCCTTCAGCCTGAGCTCGGTACGGGTGGTCCAGCCGTATTGGCGCAACTGGACCGCGTTCTGCTTCTGGGCCTGGGCGAACTTCTCTTTTGCGCCTTCCTGAGCAGGGGCGCCGATGCCGGCCACCACGATGAGCACGGTGGCGGCAAAGACTTTCCGTAGATCGGCCATACAAGTCTCCCCGTTTGAAACATTGCCTGGATGCCGCTTCCGGCCATCGGCACGAGCGGCTATTGTTTGAAGACCAATGGGGGCCCGCTGACTCGTTTCCCTTTCAGGGCGACCGTAACCTCGACGCGGTCGGCGATCTTGATGAAGGGGATGCCGCTGTTCATCCCAAACTCTTTGCGGTCGAAGGCCATGGTTCCGTTGATCTCACCCGCCCCTTTGCCTATGTCGGGGGCCGTGAAGGTCACCGTTTCGGGTTTCGAGACCCCGCGAATGGTGAAGGTTCCCAAGATATCGAACGTGTTGTGGCTGGTCTGCACGACCTTGGTCGAATGGAAGGTGATGTACGGCTCGTCCTTCGCATCGAAGAAGTCCTTACTCTTCAATTTCCCATCCTTCATGCCGCTTCCAGTATTCACGCTCGCGGCCTCGATCTTGAGATCCAGCACACCGGTCGTCACGTCCGTAGAGGTGAATGTCAGCGAGGCATCCCACTTATCGAACTTACCTGAAATGGGCACGGAGGCCTTGACGCCGAAGTTGATTGCACATTGTTCAGGGACAAGCTGGAAAACAGGGACGTCTCCAGCAGAGTGCGCGCTTTGCGGTGCGGCCGGTATACATAGACCAAGCACCGCAGTAAACGTTACGATCGAACTACTTTTCTTCAACGCATGTTCTCCTGGTCGGCCCTACTGCTTGCTGTACCCGCTATTGGTGATCGTTACCTGGATCTGTTTGGCTTTGGCGACCAGCACGGTCTGGGCCGGATAGCTCACACCGTCGGCCAGGGCCGCAAAACGGACTGCGAGGGTCACGGTATCCTTTGCCTTCCCGAGGTAGCTATCGACGTTCACCGCGGCGAGTTGCTTCGCCGCTGTATTGAACGAGAGAGCAAGCTTGTCACCGGGTACGACATAATCGGTGAACGCGAGCTCGGCGATTCCGGGAGCGCTCTCCTTGTTCAGCGCCGCCTTGCCGTTCTGCATCGCTGCCTGGATCTTCTCGGGTTCGGGCGGCACATACTGTTTCACGAGCGCGCTGACCTCGCCCATGTAGTCTTTCATTTCGTCTACTTTCTTCTCGACTACCTTTTCCTTGAGAGCGCCTCCGCGCCGCCGGCCTCCGCCCTGTTGACTCGGGGGCGGCGGAGCCGAATCGCCCACGTCGGTCTTGATCACCTGTCCATCGGTACCGTAGCGGCACTGTTTCTTTTCCGTCTTCTTGACCTCGCCTTTGAGACTGATTTGCGTGGTCTCGGTCCACGTATATTGCCGGATGGCCTTTTGATTATCGGCCAGCGATTGCTTGAGCTCGCCGACCTTTGCTTGAAGCGCGGCCTTGCCGGCATCCCCCGCGCCGCTGCCGGTATCTTGTGCAAACGTGATGGCCGGCCACAGGGCCAGTAGTGCCGCCGTAGTAGTCACGGCGTTCGCAAACTGATTCGTATGTTCCATGGTTTCTCCAGGCCCGCCGTCGGTTGGCAGCGGCGGCACTCCGGTTCGCGGCCCCCCTGGCAAGGGCCCCTCTTTTTCGAAGTAGTGCTACGATGCCGCTTCTGGCTGGGCGGCTTTATTTTTTCTGCTCTCGAATTTGTGAAAAAAATGCCGAAAATATTGTGAATCCCAAATGCATTCGCCGGCGTAATTGCTGCCGGATCAGGTCAGCCAGTGGACTATCAGGCGGGCGGGATTGGTCCGGGCAGACGATCCCCGGAAGCGGCTCGAACGTGGTCATCCCGGAACCGGCGGCCGCGCTCCCGGGTCGTGGCACTCGAGGTGGTTCGATTCCCAAAATGTTCGCCGGAGCTACGCTGTGCTGTGCGCGGCCAGGCGGGCGGTCTGCTTCTCCCAATCCTTGTGGAGCTCAGCGCGGCGCTTGAGCACGTACGCGCGGGCGTCCTCGAAGGTGTGGAAGACCCGGTGCCCCTTGATGGTGTTGCAAGGGCGGCAGGCGGTGACCAGGTTATCCGGGGTTTTCTTACCTTTCTGGGCCCGGGGATGCACGAAATCCACGGTCATGATCAGGGAGTTTTCAAAGTTCGACTTTCCGTCGAGACCGCAGTACCGGCAGCGATACTGGTCCCGCTCCAGGATCCGGCGGCCTTCTTGCGAGGTCAATGGCTTGGCCAGGAAGGTCAAGCCGAGAAGCTTTTGAATCGGCATGAACTACCTCCATCAGCGGTCCGTTACCGGGTCTATTATGCGCCCGAACGTTACCGGTCACACGAACTTTTCTAAATCTTTTGGTGAAAACATGTCACTTAAAGCCCACCGCGCCGTTGCGGCCGGAACGCCGCTGTGACAATTCGGACGTGGAACGCCTCACGCGAACCGATCGCGCCAGCGCCGTCGCCGCTGCTGCCGCGCACGACCTCAACGATGAAATGACCATCATTCTGAACAGCGCCTGGAACTCGCTCCAGCTTCTCGAGCCGGGGCACCCGGCGCGCCTGCTGCTGTACGATCTCTCAGCCGCCACGCAGCGGTGCATCTGGAAGACCGCGACGATGCTGAACTACACTTCGCGCAACGGCGTCCACCCGGTCAACGCCCCGCTGGAAGAGATCGCCGACCATCTGCAATGACACGCCCCTGCTATGGTGGGAGTAGTGCGCATCCTGGGCATCGAATCCTCCTGTGACGAGACGGCCGCCGCGGTAGTGGAAGACGGAAAGGCCATCCTCTCTTCGGTAGTCGCGTCACAGATGACCACACACGGAAAGTACGGCGGCGTGGTCCCCGAGCTGGCTTCACGCGAGCACCTGCGCGCCATTGTCCCGGTGGTTCGCGAGGCCCTGGAGGGCTCCGGTACGCGCCTGCGGGATCTTGCCGCGATTGCCGTCACGGCCGGCCCGGGACTTGTCGGTTCCCTGCTGGTCGGGCTCACCTATGCAAAGAGCCTCAGCTTCGCGACGGGGGTGCCGCTGATCGCGGTCAATCATATCGAGGGCCACATTCATGCCGTGATCCTGGAAGCCGCGCGCGACGGCGAGCCGGTCGAATATCCAGCGCTGGCTCTGGTGGCCAGCGGCGGCCACACGCATCTGTTCGAAGTCCGCGAAGGCTTTCAGTACCGGCTGCTGGGGCGCACCCGCGACGACGCGGCAGGCGAAGCTTTCGACAAAGTGGCCAAGCTGCTGGGATTTGGATATCCCGGCGGTCCGGTCATCGACCGGCTGGCTCCTCACGGCGACCCCAAGGCCGTTCGCTTCACCTTCGCCAAAATGAAGGGGAACGCACTGGATTTCAGTTTCAGCGGGCTGAAAACGGCGGTCCTCCGCTGGGTGGAGGCGCGCGATCTGGCGGGCGAAATCGCCGCGCGCCGCGAGTTGCTGGGCCAGTGTCCATCGCCCACAACCGGGCAATGGCTTGCGGTGACTCCAAAGCAGACGTTGGATCTGTTGGCTTCTTTTCAGCATGCGGTGATTCATGAGCTGCTCACGCGAGCCGCAGCCAGCGCCGAGTCCTCCGGCGCACGATGTGTGATAGTCAGCGGCGGCGTGGCCTGCAATGCCGGTCTGCGCGACGCGGCGCGGGCGGCCGGATTTCCCTGGCAGGTTCACTTTCCCTCGCCTGGCCTCTCCACCGACAACGCCGCCATGATTGCCGCCGCGGCGTTTCCCAAGCTCGAGCGGCGGGAATTTGCGGAGCTCGACATCGCCGCCCAGGCAAACCTCACCCTGGCCTGACGAGGGGCTGCGGGCGGGCGCCCTAATGGTTTTGCCCGGTGCTGCCGATCTGTGTCACTGAGACGAATATGCTCCGTTCCCGCCGCGTCACATTGTGCTTCAAGCTCGTAGGCAGTTTCGCAGTCTTATTGACTCTTGTTTGCACCATGGGAGCGATTGCGCTGTACGGGATCCACGGCCTCGGCCGATCCATAGACGTTATCGTCAACTCTGCGGCGCAGAAGATGGCGTCCGCCGCCGCCATTCACTCCGGCGTCGGGGAAATGAAGATCCACGCCGCACTGGCGGAGATTTCCCTGCTGGACACGAAAGTCCCGGAGGGCGCGATGGGTTCGGTTTCCGGCGCTTCCTGCATTGCCTGCCATACGCCGGATCGGGTCAACACCAACCGGCAGGCGATCGAGAGCGCGGCCGACAAGCTGCTCCGGCTGATGGCAGAAGTTCGGGCCATGCCGCTCAATTCCAGCGAGATCAAGGCGTTGGACGAGCTCGAGTCGGGCATCGGATCCTGGTCGCCGCTCTACCAGCGGTACCTCAACCTGGCGCAAGGGGGCGATTTTCCCGCCGCTCACGAGATGATGGTGGACCAGATTTATCCGTTGGTGGCGCGCATCGAAATCGCGGCCGACTCGCTGAACGGCGAACAACAACAAGCGCTGGCAAAGGCTCGCCAGGAAGCCGAACGGCAGGAAGGGAACAGTCTTCGGAGCACCTCTGTCACCGTGCTGTTGGCATTCATGGCGGGCCTGGCCGGACTGTGGGTCTTGCGGCAGGTGGCCCGCACTCTGCGGCAGCGGGCCAGTGAGCTTGCCCAGATGAGCGTTCACGTCGCGGCCAGCGCCGGCGAACTCTCGCAGTCCAACGATGCCCTGGCCCACGGCGCGTCCGAGCAGGCGGATTGTATCCGGCAGACCGCGCACGCAGCTGAAGAGATCCAGGCCAAGACGCGCCTTAACGTGACCGGGACTGAAGCCGCCGCCGAGACGATGGCCGCGGAAACCCGATTTGCCGGCGAAGTCACGGCGCAACTCGAGGAGCTGCTGGGTTCCATGAAACAAATGGTGGCGGCCAGCGACCGTATCTCGCACATCATCCGAACCATCGATGAGATTGCGTTCCAAACCAATATTCTGGCGCTCAATGCCGCGGTGGAGGCCGCACGCGCGGGGGAGGCCGGACTCGGGTTTTCAGTAGTTGCCGACGAAGTCCGCGCCCTGGCGCGCCGCAGTGCCGAGGCCGCCAAGGACACAGCGGAGCTGGTCTCCGGATCGATCGAATCCACTGCCGCCGGGACCGCCAGGGTCAACGATGTCAGCCGGCGCATCGTGGAGATGAGCAAGCGCATCGCCGGCGCGCGCCAGACCATCGACCAGGTCAAAGAGAATGGCCGCCAGCAAGCGGATGGTCTTGCGCAAATCGCCCAGGCGATTTCAGAAATGGAGCAGGCCACGGCCGCTACCGCAGCCCAGGCCGAGCAGCGCGCCGCGGCCAGCCGCGAGCTTTCCAGCCAGGCAGAGCAACTCCGCGACGTGGTCGCGGGTCTGCGGGAACTGGTGTAAGAGGATCAAAGCGCCGCGATCAGTTTTCCGACGAGCGCTGTTCGATCGGCCATGCGATCGACGAGGATGCTTTCGTTCGGGGCGTGCGCCCCCTCGCCTACCGCGCCCAACCCGTCGAGCGTAGGCACGCCCAGCGCCGCCGTGAAGTTGCCGTCGCTGCCGCCGCCGGTCAGCGACTCATCGAGCTCCAACCCCAGATCCCGGCCGAGGGTTTGTGCCGTGCGGAACAGCTTGACGATTCCGGCGCTGCGCTCCATGGGCGGCCGGTTCAATCCGCCGGTAACCTCAATGGCGCAGCGCTTGTCGTATGGCTTGAGCGAGCGGAAGCGCTTCTCCAGCAATGGCGCATCCCTCAGGCGAAGCACACGGATATCGACTTCGGCCCATGCATCGGCGGCGACCACGTTGCTACGTGTCCCGCCCCCGATCACTCCCGGGTTGACCGTGATGCCCCGGTCTTCCCGCGTAAAGGCGGCAATCTGGTTGATTTGTCGCGCCAGCTCGACGATGGCGCTGGCCCCGGCGCCGAAATCCACGCCGGCGTGCGAGGCGCGTCCTGTGATTTTCACCAGGAAGTGGCCCACTCCCTTGCGCGCGGTTTTGAGCTTGCCGGCGAGGCCGGTCCCCGGCTCCAATACCAGGACCGCCTTGCTCTGTGCGGCGTTCTTCTCGGTCAGGGCCCGCGACGCGTCGCTGCCTACCTCTTCGTCGGGATTGAGTTGCAACACCACTCTATTCGCCACGGCGACATCCAGTTCGCGCAGCCCCTGAACGGCGAACACGAAGAACGCGATGCCGGCTTTCATATCGAGCACGCCTGGTCCCCACAGCCGTCCATCGGTGGCGCGAAACGGCATGCTGCGCAGGGTTCCCATCGGCCACACGGTATCGGAATGCCCCAGGGCGAGCACCTGACCGTTTTTGCGGCGGCCGGGGAGCTTCATCTCCGCTGTGAGGATGCGCCCGAATCGCCCGCCGGCAATGGTCTTGACTTTCGCGTAGGGAGCGACGGTGTCGGCGACGAGCTCGACGAATCGGGTGACGGCGGCCGCGTCGTCACTGGGCGATTCGCACTCCACGAAGCTACGGATGAGCGACGTCATGGCGGCCTGGTGGGCGTGCGCGAAGGAGAGAAGGGGATCCACGGAGGCTATCATACAGCCTCCCCGGGTGAGTGCGTTTGCGCTCATTCTCCCGGATACCGGGCGTAATGACGACGGCCGTGAGCGCACCAATGTGTCGCAGAGGAATCGCCGGTCAACAGGCCGCCGAAGACACAATTCCTGTTCAGGGGGTGCGACATGAGCCTGGGAGACGGAATCAGACGGAATATTGCCACGGTGTCGCTGGCCGAACGCCATCGTTTGCGGGACGCCATCCTGGCGCTCAATCGCGCGTTTTACGCGGGGGGCCGCAATGACACGCCAACGGGAGGCGTGACCTTCTGGTTTAAGCAGGATGAAATCCACGCTCACACTCATGTTCACAACTGCCCGGCCTTTCTACCCTGGCACCGTGAGTTGGTGGAGGCAGTAAACAGCTGGTATACCTGGATGCGGATGGCCACGCTCATGAGCTGTTCGTGCCAATTCGCAGCGTATGGAGCCACGCGGATCTAATGACTCTCGTGCCGGAAGCGCCTGGCGCGACCGGCAGCGCTCTGGCGGCGTACAGTTGGGAGACCGGCGGTTCGAAGCAGGTTGTGTACTTCAGCGGGGACGGCCACGTGCATGAGCTGGCGGTGAGTATAGGAGGCCGGTGGACTCATACGGATCTAACCCAGGCGACGGGCGCTCCCGTAGCGGACCGAACCCGCCTCGGGGCCTATAGCTGGGAAGGCGGCGGATCCAAACAGGTGATCTACACCACGGGCGACCACCACATTCATGAGCTGTTCCGACGCTGGGCGGAGCGCGGGGCCACGCCGACCTCACGCAGCTCGCAGGCGCCCCACCGGTTGCCGGGCCGGCGCTGTCCGGGTACGGCTGGGACGAAGGAGGCCCGAAGCAGGTCGCCTACGTTACCGCGGATGGCCACGTGCATGAACTTTTCGTGACTATGGACGATCCGTGGGATCATGCCGACCTGACGGCGATTGCCGGGTCGCCTGCTGCCCCGGGCGCCAGTCCCGCGGGCTACGCGTGGAAAGGCGGTTGTTCCAAGCAAGTCGTGTATCTGACGAGCGACGGCCACGTACACGAGCTTTGGGTACGCCGCTTCGGCTCATGGAGTCACGCGGACCTGACTGCCATGACCAATGCGCCGGCCGCGGTGGGGCCTCCCCTCTCGGGGTATGGCTGGTACACAGGCGGCACGAAGCAGGTGATGTACCGGGGGACTTCGAACGGCCACGTGCACGAGCTTTTTGTCTAGCCGAGGGCATCGCCGGCGCATCATGCGATAATACAGCTTCCATGGCGATCCTGGATATCAACGAGATCCGTGCCCTCCTGCCGCATCGCTATCCGTTTCTGCTGGTGGACCGGATCATCGAGATGGAGCCCGAGCGCATCGTCGGGATCAAGAACGTCACGGCCAACGAGCCGTTTTTTGCCGGGCATTTCCCCGATTTTCCGGTCATGCCGGGCGTTCTGATCGTCGAAGCCATGGCGCAGACCGCGGGCGTGCTGGTGCTCAAGAGCCTGGGCGGACGTGGCAACAAACTGGTCCTGCTGGTGGCCATCGAGAATGCGCGCTTCCGTAAGCCCGTGGTCCCGGGGGACACGCTCCGCATGGAGATGAAGGTGCTTAAACGCAAGGCGAGCGTCGCCAAGATGGCCGGCACCGCCACCGTGGACGGCGCCACGGTCGCGGAAGTCGAAGTCATGTGCAAGCTTGCCGAGATGGAAGAGCCCATACCTGCCGCGCCCGCGCAGCCGCCCGTCCCGGCTGTCTAGCCGATGCCGATCCATCCCACCGCCATCGTCGATCCGCAGGCACGCATCGCGGAGACGGCGGAGATCGGCCCGTACTGCATCGTCGGACGCGAGGTCGAAATCGGTGCCGGCACGCGCCTGATGGCCCACCTGTACCTCGAAGGGCCCACGACCATCGGCGAAGACAACATCTTCTATCCGTATTCCACGATCGGCGTGGCCAGCCAGGACCTCAAGTACAAGGGCGAGCGCGCCGAGACCCGCATCGGCCACCGCAACAAGATCCGCGAGTTCGTCACCATCCACCGCGGGACGCAGGGCGGCGGGCTGGTGACTTCCATCGGCAGCGACAACCTGCTGATGGCATACACGCACGTGGCGCACGATGCCGCCATCGGCGACCACTGCATCCTGGTCAACGGCGTGACCCTGGCGGGCCACGTGACGATCGGCGATTGGGCCGAGCTCAGCGCCTTCGTCGGTGTGCACCAGTTCTGCCGCATCGGACGGCACGCTTTCATCGGGCCGCATTCCGTGGTGACCCAGGACATCCTGCCCTACTCCACCACGGTGAGCGAGCGCGAGATGAAGGTCTTCGGCGCCAACCGCATCGGCCTGGAGCGCCGCGGGTTCGCCACCGAGGCTATCGAAAGCCTGCAGACCAGCTTCCGCCTGCTGACGCGCTCGCAGCTCAACACGTCGCAGGCCGTGGAGCGCATCCGCGCCGAAGTGCCTGCCACCGCCGAGGTGGAGGAGCTGCTCGAGTTCATCCGCACCAGCCAGCGCGGCGTGGTGAAGTAATGCGCTACGGTCTCATCGCAGGCAATGGACGCTTCCCGATTCTGGCGCTGGAATCCGCGCGCCAGCTCGGCCTGGAAATGACTGTGATTGCGATCCAGGAAGAGGCCTCGAAGGAAGTCGAGGCACTCGCCGAACGGTGCCACTGGATCTCGCTGGGACAGCTTGGCAACCTGATCGAGATCTGCAAGAGCGAAGGGATCACCGAAGTCATGATGTGCGGCCAGGTGAAGCACGCGAAGATCTTCTCCTCGATCGTGCCGGATTGGCGGCTGGTCAAACTGCTCGCCACGCTGCCCAGCAAGAGCACCGACGGGCTGATCGGCGGCGTCCGCAAGATCCTGGAGGACGAAGGCATTCACCTCAACGACTCGACGCTGCTGCTCAAGCCATTGCTGGCCACCGAGGGCGTGATGACGCGACGCAAACCGTCCAAAGAGGAGACCGTGGATATCGAATACGGCTGCCGCGTGGCCAACGCGCTCGCGGGATTCGACGTGGGCCAGAGCGTCGCCATCTGCGAGCGCGCCTGCGTGGCGCTGGAGGCCATGGAAGGCACCGACGCGATGCTGCGCCGAGCCGCCTCGCTGGTCAACGGCCGCCGCCTGAGCCTAGTCAAGGTCGCGCGCCGCCGCGAGCACCTGCTCTTCGATGTTCCGGTTGCCGGGCTGAGCACGATTCCCGTAATGCGCGAGACCGGCACCACAGTGATGGCGGTCGAAGCCGGGCGCACCCTGCTGCTGGACAAAGACCGAATGATCGAAGCCGCCAACGAGACAGATATCTCGATCATCGGAGTGGAGGCGTAATGCCGCTTCCCCGCATGGCGGTTGTCGGCGCCGGAGCCTTCGGGCAGAACCACTGCCGGGTGGTTCAAGAAAGCGAGCGCGCCGAGCTGGTGGCCGTCGTCGATACCGACGCGACCCGGGCTGGTGAAGCCGCCTCCAAGTACAACACCACCGCGCTCTCCGATGCCCGGGAACTTGCCGGCCGTGCCGATGCCGCAATCGTCGCTGTTCCCACCACGCGCCACGCCGATATCGGCTGCCTTCTGCTCGACTCAGGGCTCGACGTGCTGGTCGAAAAGCCCGTCGCCACGGACCTGGCCGAGACCGATCGCTTGATCGCGGCCGCGGAGCGACGCGGGCGGATTCTGCAAGTCGGCCACGTGGAGCGATTCAACCCCGCCGTGCTCGAGCTGGAGCGGCGGTTGAGGCTGCCGCTGTTTTTCGAGATCCACCGGCTGAACCAGTTCAGCGCGCGCTCGCTCGACGTGGACGTGGTGCTCGACCTGATGATCCACGACGTCGACCTGGTTCTCGGCCTGACGGGGCACGAGCCCGAGGAAATTCGCGCCGCGGGCATCCGCATCCTCTCGTCCAAGGTTGATATTGCCAATGTTCGCCTGTCTTTCGCCAATGGGTGCATCGCCAACCTCACCGCCAGCCGGATCTCGACCGAAAGCGTCCGCAAGCTGCGGCTTTTCCAGCCACATCAATATCTTTCGCTGGACTACGCCCGCCGCGACCTGGCCATTTTCAGTGTGGGAGCGGACCAGCGAATCGGCTTCGAACAGGCACAGGTGACCAAGTCCGAACCTCTCAAGCTGCAGTTCGAAGCCTTCCTGGAGTCGATGGCGACGCGAAATCCGGCGAAATCTTCCGGGCCCTCAGCGCGTCGAACTTTAGCGGCTGCTCTAGCGATTCTTGATAAAATCAAAGAGCACTCGCAAGTGGTCTCGCAGACCCTTACTGGATGGCAACCGTAGGACCACCTCTAGCCGACGACGACCTGCATCTACTTTACGAGTGGCATGATCCGTTTGCGCCCGCCCGGCGGCGCAAAGCCGGGGTAGCCTCCGTCCTGGTGCACGTGGCTGGGATCATCGTGATCGTGATCCTGCCGCCCGATTTTCTGGTGCCTCCGCCGGAGCCGCCGCCGGAAAGGAAGCACGAGATCGTGACGCCGCTGATTGCGCCGCCGCTGAGCGAGTTCACGCAGAAGGAGCCCACGAAGGGCAAGGTGAATCGCGAGATCGACATGGCGAGTCTGCAGGCGCGCGCGCCGATCCACGCCCCGCCCGCGGCCCCGCGACCGGCGGTGATTCCTCCGGCACCGGCTCCCAAAGCCCCGGCGCCGGCGCTGCCCGAGCCGCCGAAGATCGAAACGGCGTTGAATGCGCCCAAGATCGATCTGCCGCCATCGCCTTCGACGGTCCCGCCGCCGCAGATTCAGACGGTGGAGAAGCCAAGGATGGTGCTGGAGAACGTAGGCGGGCCGCCGCCTCCGGTGCCTCCCGGACAGAGCAAGATTCCGATCCCGACGGGCGGTTCGGTATCCGATGCGATCCGCCAAAGCGCGCACGGGGGGGTGGCCGGTGGCGGAGTCGTCGTGGGCGATCCGGGCGCGCTGTCCGGCATCGGGGAAGGCATCAACCAGTCTGCGACGCCGGGTGTTCCCGGCGCCGCGCTTCAGCTCAAGAGCGATCCGGAGGGTGTGGATTTCAGACCATATCTCGCGCAGATTCTGGTGGCCATCAAGCGCAACTGGCTGGCGGTCTACCCGGAGAGCGCCCGCCTGGGCCGCCGCGGCAAGGTAGGATTGATTTTTATCATCGCGAAGACCGGCGGAGTCAACAAAGTCACGTGGGCGTACCAGTCGGGCACCGATGCGCTGGACCGCGCCGCGGTGGCCGCGATCAGCGCCTCGACTCCTTTTCCCCCGTTGCCGGCGGAGTTCAAGGGCAGCCAGGTCATCCTGCAATTGAACTTCGCTTACAATATGCCGAAATGACCATGCACCGGCGCCTCATCTGGGCGTTCTGCGCCTACGCGGTTCTCGCGCTGATGGCGGGGTTCACGCTGGATGGCAAGCTGCTGTACGCCGTGTGGATCGTGCTCGGCTATTTCGCGCTGCGGACGTACATTGCGTACAAGGCGGGGTGGTAGGCAGCCCTATCGGAGCCGTTCGGACTTGCCGTGGCCGTTGCCGCCGCGACGGAGGGAATTGATGAAGGACTGCAGCGTCTCGTCGGTGCGCTTTTGTGCAGCCGCCAAGGCCTTC
>DATJYW010000470.1:0-3854 GCA_035499435.1 Candidatus Acidiferrales bacterium
AGCGAACGCGCCGTCTGGCTGGCCGGCCTCTACAACATGATCTTCCTGACCATCGTTGGCATCGTCTTCTTCCTGGCGGCCAACCCGGTGGTGGGATTGTTCCGGCCTGGCGCGGCGGTCATCCCCGTGGCCGTGACCTGCTTGCAATACATCAGCCTCGGCTACCCCTTCTACGCCTGGGGCATGGTCATGGAGCAGGCCTTCAACGGCGCCGGCGACACGAAGACCCCCACGTGGATCAACCTCTTCTGTTACTGGCTGCTGCAAGTCCCGGTGGCCTGGTACCTCGCTTACCGCGCCGGCCTCGGCCCTCGCGGCGTCTATCTCGGCATTTGCGGCGCCGACGCGGTGCTGGCAATCGTCGCAGTGATCCTGTTCCGCCGCGGCCGGTGGAAGCTGGCCGAAGTATAAGAGCGGCTACTCACCCGGGAGGGCCGCGATCCATGCGCTCATTCTGCGGTGGTGCGATCCCTCCCAGTAGACGCGGGCGCACCGCGGGCACTCGCGAAACTCGTCGTGGGCCTGGGCGACTGTCGGCGGCACGCGTCCGCTGACTGACGCCTTGTCTGCCGGGCGCAGCGGTGCATTGCAAGCCATGCATCGCGTGAACGGCCGCATCGACCGTGCCAAGTCGAATCTTCGCAGCACCTCGGCGGCCTGGCGGCGGCTGTCGGTTTCGCGCAGCCAGTAGCCGTGCGTCACCGCCGACTGCATCAGTAGTCCACGATCGCGCGTCAGCAGGATGCGCTTCTCCGCCGCAGAGGTCCGCGCCAACTCCGCGTCGTCGGCGCAGTTGCGATAGCTCGTGTCGAAGCCCAGCATTCGCAGGTAGGCCGCCAGCCGGCCCAGGTGGACATCCAGCACGAACCTCGTCTCGCGCAGCGGCTCCGGCCTCACACGCAGCTCCGGCGTCACGTCCAGCGATTCGAAGACCGGATAGACCGCGACCCGATCTCCGTTCTGAATCAGCCGCGAGAAATCCGCCGACTCGCCGTTTACCAGGACCAGCTCGACTTCGGTATGCGGCACTCCGAAGCCTTCGATCAGGGCCTTCACCGAAGGCGGCACGAAGAACTCTTTTTCGACGCTTCGGTAGCGCTGTTCCGCGGGGAGATGGTCGTTCAGCTCGGCATAAAACCGAAAGCATGCGCGGGCCGGCGCCGCGTCCATAAGATAATTCTAAGCCGGGATTCTTTCGCGGTAAGATTCACCCAGGAGGATGCATGCCGGAGCCGGAACCGGGACCCGTTCATTTCGAGTGCAGCCAGCCCATTCTTCGCGTGGAGGACATGCAGGCCGCGCTGCGATTCTACGTCGAGCTGCTGGGATTTCAGAAGGCGCCCTGGGGCTCCGCCGATTTCACGAGCGTGTCGCGCGACCGCGCCGCCATCTATCTCTGCCGCGGCGCCCAGGGCCGCGGCGGGGCCTGGGTCTGGATTGGAGTGGAAGATGCCCAGGCGTTGCACGACGAATGGAAGGCGCGCGGCGTCAAAATCGTCGAGGGCCTGACCAATTATTCGTGGGCGCTGGAGTTCCGCATCGAAGATCCGGACGGCAACGTGCTCCGCGTGGGATCGGAGCCGCGATGAGGATCGCAGGCATTTCAGCGGCGCTGGTGCTGGCGCTTGGCACGCAAGCGGCCGAGTTGCCCGTGATCCCCGGCGATTCCACGCGCGGCGCCAGGCTCTTCGAAAGCGAGCAGTGCATCAAGTGCCACGCGGTGAACGGGCGCGGCGGCAAGATCGGGCTGGACCTGGGCCGCACCGTGAACCGAAATTACACCCCGGCGCAGCTTGCCAGCACCATGTGGAATCACGCGCCGGTGATGTGGGCGGCCATCGAAGGCGCGGGAATCGAACAGCCCAAGCTCAGCCCAGAAGGCGCCGCCGATCTGTTCGCGTTCTTCTACTCGGCGCGCTTCTTCGATAAGGCAGGAGACGCGGCGCGCGGCAAAACCGCGTTTGAAACCCGCAAGTGCGTGGTGTGCCACGGCATCACCGATTCCAAGGCCGAATCGGCGCCGCCGGTGGCCAAATGGGAATCGCTGGCCGACCCGATTCAACTGGTGCAGCAGATGTGGAACCACAGCTTCCGCATGCGCCAGGCCTTCGAGCGCCGACACATCGAGTGGCAGGCCCTGACTACGGACGAGCTGAACGACATTCTGGCGTGGCTCCGGTCGCTGCCGGAGGCCGGCCAGTTGACCGCGCACTTCGCCAATACCTCGGGCGCGGGCGGCGAGCGCATCTTCGTCGGCAAAGGCTGCGCCGGGTGTCACAAAGGAAACCTGGCGCTGCAGACCCGCCTGCGCAACATGACCCTGACCGATATCGCGGTCGACATGTGGAACCACTCCCCGCGCATGATCCAGCCGCCGCCGTACCTGACTCAGGACGAAATGCGCCAGCTTCTCAGCTTCCTCTGGATGCGGCAATTCGTTTACCCCGGCGGCGACATCGCCCACGGCAAGCAGATCTTCACCGACCGGAAGTGCGCCACCTGTCACGCGGGCGGAACTCACGGCGCGCCGCCGCTGCCCGGACAGGCGCGGAAGTTCTCGGAAGTGACCATCATATCCGCCCTCTGGCACCACGGCCCGCAGATGCTCAACCGCATGAAAGAAGCGGGCATCGGCTGGCCGCAGTTCCGCAGCCCCGCGGAGCTGGGCGACCTGCTGGCCTACCTGAACTCCGTGCAGTAGTGCTCGCGGCATCGGCCGCCGTACTTGCCGCCCGGATCCGCTTCGGCGCCGATCTGGAAATGCGTCCGCGCTTCGTCGACGCGCTCCATCGCCAGCAGAACCATGCCCACCCGCCAATGCAGGCTGGCCGAGCCGCGCGCATTGGAGGCTCCGGCGCGCAGCGCCTGGTCGAGAGCTTCGCGTGCTTCCTCGCGGCGGTCCAACAAGGCCAGGGCCCAGGCCTGGTGCGCGTAGTACGAACCGGGAACCCTGCCGCCCGGACGGCGCGCCGCGTGCTGGATGGCCTGGTTGGCGTAGCTCAGCGCGTAGCCCGGTTCCCTGCCCAGTAGCAGTCGAATCTCCGCCAGCCCATCTTGCGAGTTGCCCGTGTGATCGCCGGCTTCGATGGCTTCGTGGAAGCACTCCTCAGCTTCGTCGTAGCGGCCGAGGTCCATCAAGGCGTAGCCGTGGCAGGCGTGGAGCCGCTCCACCGGATAGATGGTTCCACGCGCCATGGCGATTGCCTCGCGATAGCAGGCGGCCGCCTCCGCGGGACGCCCGGCCAGCGACAGCACCAGGCCCTGCTTGTGAAGGGTCGCAACATTGGGTATTCCGAGGCTGGCCCAGCGGATAGTGCGCAGCGCGCCATCGTAGTCCCCGGCCCGCATGCTCCTCTCGGAAAGCAGCACCGCGACGAGACCGCGTGCCTTGAACAGGAAAAAGACGAGAAACAGGACCAGGCCAGTAACCACGTAAATCATTGCGCCACCCCCGATGCGGCCGCGGCCTGTGCCGCCGCTGCACGCCCGGCTTCGGGCTCGGCGCCACTGCAAAGCGCGTCTCCGCGGCGATGGGCACGGCGTGCCAGCCAACGGCTGGCAAGCAGGCCGATGACCGCCGCGCAGCCGACGGCGATCGCCAGCGAGAGCCGGGTCAGGATCGGGGACGCGTGGAGATGCAGCACGAGCTGCGCGACCCCCAAACCGAATGTCGCCAGCAGGCTGAGCGCCATCCCGACCAGCAGGGACGCGAAGAACACCAGCACGCGCCGCAGGTCGGAGTAGCGGCGCAGCGGCAGAGACCAGCGGCGCGCAACCTCGGCTTCTATTTCGGCCGGTGTCATCGTTTCCAGGGCGTGATCGGAGATCGCGATGCGCGCGTGCTCCACCTCGAT
>DATJYW010000471.1:0-3306 GCA_035499435.1 Candidatus Acidiferrales bacterium
TGCACGCGCAGCACCATGACGACATCGGCGCCGCTGACGCCTTCCTCGAGGCAATGCGTGACGCGAATGCCGGGCGCGAGCTTTTCGAGTTCGCGCGGCACCCACATGGCCGGGCCGCAGAGAGTGATCTTCACGCCGAACTTGCTGAGCAGATGGATGTTCGAGCGGGCCACGCGGCTGTGAAGGATGTCGCCGAGGATGGTGACGTTCAAGCCTTCGAGCGCGCCCTTGCGGTCGCGGATGGTGAGCGCGTCGAGAAGGGCCTGCGTGGGATGCTCGTGCGTGCCGTCGCCGGCGTTGAGCACCGGAATCTCGAGGCGCTGGGCGACGAATTCAGGCGCGCCGGAAGATGCGTGGCGAATCACGATGCCGTCCGGGCGCATGGCTTCGAGCGTGCGGACCGTGTCGATGAGCGATTCGCCCTTTTTCAGGCTGGAGGACTCGGCTTGCAAAGCCATGGTGTCCGCGCCGAGCCGCGAGGCGGCGGTGGTAAAGCTGATGCGCGTGCGCGTGGAGGTTTCGAAAAACGCAATGGCCACGGTCTTGCCGCGCAGGGTGGCGAGTTTCTTCAGCGGGTGGCGCTGGAATTCCTGGAAAGGCTTGGCTTGATCGAGAATAAAGGAGATTTGTTCGGCGGTGAGGTTTTCGGTTCCGAGCAAGTGTGACAGGCGCAGCACTTTTTCCCTTTAGGCACTGCCTCCGAACCGCTCCCGGACCGGATCAGGGAACGCGGTCCACCAGCATGACCCGTTCTTCGGCATCGATCTCCCGAAGGCGAACTTCCACGATCTCGGTGTCGCTCGTCTGAACCTTGCGGCCGATGAACGTGGCCTCGACGGGCAGCTCGCGGTGGCCGCGGTCGATCAGCACGCAGAGTTGGATGCGGCGCGGCCGGCCCAGGTCGAAGAGGCCGTTCATGGCGGCGCGGATGGTGCGGCCGGTGTAGAGCACGTCGTCGACGATCACCAGGTCGCGATTGTCGACCGCGAAGTCGATCTGCGTGGACTGCACCACCGGATGCGAGCCGACCTGCGAGAGATCGTCGCGATAGAGAGTGATGTCGAGCGTGCCCACCGGGACGTCCACATTCGCGAACCCGCGAATCTGCGTCGCCAGGCGCTCGGCCAGCGGAACGCCGCGCCGGCGCACGCCGATCAGCGCCAGATCCTTGGCGCCCCCGCTATTTTCGACGATTTCATGGGCCAAACGGCTGAGGGTGCGTCCAATTTCTTCGGCGGAGAGGAGTTGTCGCTTTTCGACGACCGGCATAGGCAGCGCACATCCTAACATACAGTCCGCGGAGTTCGAGCCGCCGAAGCGGGCGAAAAAACGGGAGCGCGGGCGGGAATCTTGACCCGCGTGTTACACTTTTCGCTTAGTGAGCTCGCCAGAGCGGGTAAGGATCCCCGGGCCATCGTCGGGGGTTGACCTCCGAGTCAGCATCGGTAGTGTCCGTCTCAAAAATCCCATCCTTGCAGCCAGCGGTACGTTCGGCTACGGCATCGAGTTTGCCGAAATCGTCGATCTGAACCGGCTGGGCGGGATCGTGGTCAAGGGCTTGTCCGCCAAGCCGATGGCCGGAAACCCCTCGCCGCGTATGACCGAAACACCCAGCGGAATCATCAATTCTATTGGGCTCCAGAACATCGGGGTCCGGGCGTTTGTGGCGGAGAAGCTGCCCCAGCTCCGCCGGTACGACACCGCCATCGTCGCCAATGTGTTCGGCTATACCACCCCCGACTACGTCGAGGTGATTCGTGTCCTGGAGGACACGGAGGGGCTGGCGGCGTACGAGCTGAACATCTCCTGCCCCAATACGGAACGCGGCGGGGCCGAGTATGGTACCGATCCAGTACTCGCCGCCGAGGTCATTTCGGCAGCCCGGAAGGCTTCCAAGAGGCCGCTTTGGGTGAAGCTCTCACCGGTTGTTGGATTTATTGGGCTTATAGCTGGAGTTGCTGAAAAGGAGGGAGCGGACGCGGTAACGATCGCGAACACTTACCCGGCACTGTGTATCGATAGCCACACTCGGAAGTCCCGGCTCGGTAGTACGACGGGAGGGTTGTCCGGGGCGGGCATCAAGCCTATAACAGTCAGGTTGGTGCACGAAGCTTCTAAGGTCTTAAGAATCCCGATCATAGGACTCGGCGGTATCGAGTCCGCGGCTGATGTTGCCGAATATATGATCGCAGGAGCTTCGGCGGTGCAGGTAGGCACAGCACACTTCGCGGACCCGAGGGCGTCGGAGAAGCTGGTCAGCGGGCTCGAAGAGTGGTGCCGGGACGAAAATTTACTTGAAATCAATAAGTTACGGGGATCGCTGAAGAGCTAAAGCGGTTGCTTCAGAGATCGCCGGAGTGCTAGAATTAATTGATTTCAGGGAGGTTAGTAGAAAAATGAGAGCTAAGATCTTCGTGGTTCTCGAATCGGTGTTTTTAGGACTGGGTCTGCTTATCCTTACCCCTTCGGCCAATCCCACGGCCCTCGGCAAGGACGGCAACCCTTCCCAAACAGCATCAGCCCCCCTACCCACAACTGAGGCGAAGCAGGGCCAGCAGAAGCCGCTGGCGACCTGGGTGTGCACGACCAGCTGGTACGGAGGCGATTTCGACGGCCAGCAGACGGCAAACGGCGAGACCTATGATATGTACGCGGAGACGGCGGCTCACCCGACCCTGCCGCTGGGGTCGATCGTGCGGGTGGTGAACACGCGGAACCACCGCAGCGATGTGGTCCGCATCAATGACCGCGGCCCCTATGTGGAGGGCCGGGAGCTGGATGTCTCCTACGCCGTCGCCAAGAAGCTTGGATTCGACCAGCGCGGGACCGCGAAGGTCCGCCTGGAACTACTTGAGGTGCCCTCACGCCCCGCCTCGGAACGTCACGACTGATCGTAGCCCTGGACGTCGATCGCCTGGGGCCGGCCACGGCCCTGGCGCGGCGGTTGCGGGGAGCAGCAGGCCTTTTCAAAGTTGGACTCCAATTGTTCTCAGCCGAGGGCCCGCAGGCGGTGAAAACGCTTGCGGGCCTGGGTTTTGACATCTTCCTCGACCTCAAGTTCCACGATATCCCGAATACGGTGGCCGGAGCGGTAGCGGCCGCAGCGGAGCTGCCCCGGGTGCGCCTGATCAACGTGCATGCGCTCGGCGGCCTGGAGATGATGCGCGCGGCAAGGGATGCGGTAAGCGGTCTTCGGACGCGCCCGGCGCTGCTGGCGGTGACGATCCTGACCAGCATGGACGCCGGCGAGATGCGCCGGGCAGGCATATCCGGGACGCCGGCGAAGCGCGCGGTGGAACTGGCGCG
>DATJYW010000472.1:0-9503 GCA_035499435.1 Candidatus Acidiferrales bacterium
GACCCGTCGTGCCCACGTTCAGGCGGTTGGCGATGAAACCGAAAACCACCATCACGGCGCAGGCATACAGCGCGCCGGGGCGCATGCGGATGCGCGCCTGGTACAGTAGCACCGTCGGTACCACCATCAGCGCGATCTCGAGTGCGAACAGCCAGGTCTCCATGCGGTTGCGGGCCAGCAGCCCCAGCACGTGACGGTGGCTGAGATCGAGGAAGCGGATCCACAAAAACACCGTCATGATCACCGCCAGCACCCGCCCCATGCTGGCGAGCAGTGGCAGTTCGAGGGCGCGCCCGAAAGCCCGGCTGCTGTGCCACGACTCGAAGATGGTCATGGCGAGCCCCACCCCAATGGCCGATACGTAAAACAGAAGAGGAAGGATAGGACTATACCAGAGCGGATACAACTTCTCGGGGACGATCAGGAAAAGCGTGCCCAGCGAGCTCTGATGCAGCGTCGAGAGCAAAACGCCCAGAATCATCAGCGGCACCGAGATGCGGTGGATCCACTCGAGCGGCTTATGGAGACCGAAGCGCTCAAAGACCACGGGCAGGAATTCCAGAAAGAGAACCGTCGTATAGAGAGTGACGCACCACGCGACTTCGAACATCACCGAGTGCGGATTCCACATCACCAGCGGATGCCACAGGCGATCCGGGCGGCCGAGGTCGTAGATCAATCCGACCACCACCAGCACGTAACCGAGGAATGCCGTGAGCACCGCGGGCCGCAATACGGGTTTATATCGCTCGATATTGAAGATGTGCACGATGGCCACGAGCGTGAAGCCGCCGGCTGCCAATCCGACTCCGCACATGACGTCGAAGCCGATCCAGATACCCCAGGGAAACTTGTCGCTGAGGTTGGTCGAACCACCCAGCCCATACATCACGCGCAGGTACGTGGCATAAAGACCGCTCAGCAGAATGGCCGCGAAAATGGCGCGCCAGACCGTGATCTTTCCGAACAGGCGGATCATCGCCGCCCCTCCTTCTTGGCGACTTCCGCCCGACGGTTGGTGATCCACCAGATTCCTCCCAACAACACCGTGCCGGTGGAAACCACGTCCGGCACCAGTTCCAGAACCCGCCAGGTCGTATCCGGCAGGGGTTCCATGGGCACATTGGTGCGAAGCCCGATCTGCTCGAACGGCACGGCGGAAAGGTAGAAAACGCTGGTGCCGCCCGCCTCCTGAATCCCGTAGATCTTCTGGTAGTAGGAGCCTGGTTTTTCGGCCAGCCGCTTGCGCGCCTCGGCGATCAAATCGTCCCGCTCGCCGCCGATGGTCGCGCCTACCGGACAGGCCTCGGTGCATGCCGTGGGTTTGCCCTGGCTTTGCCGCTCGTAGCACATGTTGCACTTGCGCATCTTCGGCAGGCGCTTGTCCCACTCGTAAGAGGGGACCTGGAACGGGCAGGCCTGCATGCAATACCGGCAGCCCATGCATTTTTCGGCATCATAGACGACGGGCCCCAGCGAAGTTTTCTGCAACGCCCCCACCGGGCAGACGCTGGCGCACGCCGGTTGCTGGCAGTTCATGCACAATCGGCGGCTGAAATGTTCTCCATGAGTCTCGACAGCGGTCAGCTTGTGTGCGGAAATATGCTCTTCCGAGGCAATTTTATCGTTGTAGGGGATCCCCCAACGTTCGGCACACGCTCCTTCGCAGGCTTTGCAACCGATGCAGAGGGTACTGTCGTATAAAATGGCCTTCGACATATAAAGACCCTCAAATCCTTTTTAACAGATATTCAAGGCTTTGTGTAGAAAAAATTTACAGAGGGCGCTGCGCGGGCCCTGGTCCGCGGCTTACACCGTGAGGAAGAACTCGCCGGTCACCTGCCGCCAGTCCGCATCTGGAAGAGCCGAAAGGAGATCCTCTGCCGGACGGCCGCCGTCGGCGGCCACTGCGCCGGCCAACTGCGGTTGCCGCGAATACAGCCGGGACACTGCCTCGGCCATCCATTCGCGAACCAGCATTTTCGGCACGAGATTTCGGCTGGTGTTCTCCTCATCCGGAACATGGACACTCATCAGCCAGCCTTTGCCATAAGGGTCTTGCCGCATCAATGCGGGATTTCCCAGCACTTCGGAGTTGATCTCCATGACTTCGCCTTCGGTCGGCGATACCATTTCGGTCTTTTGCCCGTCGCGAACGAACGCGACTACCCGCTGTCCCTGGCGGATCCACTGCCCGGGTTTGGGAAGTTCCACATGCTCGATTTTCCCTGCCAGAGCGGCTGCGAACTCATCGGCGCCGACGCGCACGACGTTCTTCCGCTCGCGGAGCAGCCAACTGTGGCCGGCATGATAAGAAACCGAGTCCGGAACCAGGAATCCGTCTACGTAGTCGCCGCCCGCCGGGGCCGGGACCACATGCGACGCCGCCGGAACGGTGGCGATTGCTTTGCGTCGATTGAGAGCGTAATCCAGAACGATGAAAACCAGGAACGTTGCGAGAACCAGTATGACTGTCATTGCCTTCCTCCATTCTTTCCGGCTCTATATAGGGCACGGAGAGTGCCAAAAGGCGGCGATTTTTCCAACTATATCCGTTGTGGAATGACGCAGTTGCAAGGCCGGCTCCGAGCGCTGAAGTCTCTCACGTTGAAGTTTTCGACGGGGTGCTGTCGAGAAATGCAATCATCCAAACTAGTTTCAGATACTTAGATCTGATGTTGGGATTTACATCGCGGTTGTTGTCGATCGCAACAAAAGCTGTGCCGCGCCAGGACTGCCAAATCAGAGAGTGCTCATGCCACCGTCGATCAGCAGCTCGCTGCCAACCGTGAACGAAGCCTCATCGGAGGCGAGAAAGACGACCGCCTTGGCGATTTCCGCCGGGTTACCGAACCGGCCTGCGGGGACCTGGTTTTGAATCGACGCCGCCACGGTCTTGAGGTCGGCTTCCGCCAATCCGAGCTTCCCGTAGAGCGGCGTCGAGACCGGCCCGGGACTTACCGCATTGACCCGGATGCCTCGCGAGATCAGCTCTCCGGAGAGCGTTCGGGCCAGCGACAGAAGGGCCGCCTTGGACGCTCCATAGACTGCCGTGTTCGGCATCCCGATGTGTGCGTTCACGGAAGCATTCAGGACGATGGATGCCGGATTGGCAAACCGACCCAGCAGGGCCTGGATCAGGAAGAACGGCCCCTTGAAGTTGATGTTGATGGAGCGGTCGAAGGCGGCTTCGTCCCACTTGCCGGCGGGCCGCATGTCGACAATTCCCGCATTCACGAACAGGACATCGAGACGACCGAAAGCCTCACCTACGATATGCGCAAGTTTCTCCTGGGCAGACACGTCACCAGCGTCCGAGGGGATGACCATGACGCTGCTTCCCAGTTGCCGACGTGCGGCTTCGAGCGTCGCCGGGTTAGTGCCTGTCACGGCCACGCGTGCGCCTTCCTGCACAAATTGGCGGGCGGTCTCCAGGCCGATGCCGGTGGTGCCGCCCGTGATGAGCGCGTTTTTGCCTTTCAGCCGGTCCATTGGCTCTGACCCCTCCGTCGATCGTTGGAACCATAATGATGGTATCCCAGAAGGTAGGCGATTATGGACACTATCAGGTTCCCGATCGTCCTGGCGGCGGCCTTACTGATTTGGACGGCAACGGCTCAGACCGGCGAGAGCGGCTATCGGGTTGTGGGCGCGTCGATTACCGGCGCCAGCGAGGTAAAGCAGGCGGCCGGGGCGGCCCAATCGCGCCTGGAACTGGATTCCTCCGACGCTCGCCTGGTGGAGGGCTTTCACCGGGCCAAGCGGCAGGCGATGGCGTACGTGTTCGAGGGCGACCCGGTCGGCCCATGGTACGAGGCCGCCGAGCCGGGGCGCGAAGCCTTTTGTATGCGCGACGTGGCCCACCAGGCGATGGGCGCCCAAGCTCTCGGCCTGGCCCGCCACAATCTCAACATGCTGCGGCGTTTCGCGGAGAACATCTCGGACTCCCGCGACTGGTGCAGCCTGTGGGAGATCGATCGGTTCAACCGGCCCGCGCCGGTCGACTACCAGAGCGATGCCCTGTTCTGGTACAACCTTCCGGCGAACTTCGACATCCTGGACGCCTGCCATCGGATGTACCTCTGGTCGGGCGACCAGACCTACGTGCGCGACCCCGTGTTCCTGAATTTCTACGACCGTACGGTGAGCGACTACGTGGAGCGCTGGGGCCTCGGGCTGGAGCAGGCGATGACGCGGCCGCGCCTGCTCAACATCCGCGGCATCCCGGGCAACCGGAAGTTCCAATCCGCGCGCGGCATTCCGGGCTACGACGAAGGCAACCACGAGTACACCCTCGGCGGCGACGTGTTGGCCACCCAATATGCGGCGTACATGGCGTATGCCCATATCCAGGAGGTTCGCGGGAACGCCGATCTGGCACGGAGCTATTTGAAGAAGGCCGCCGATGTGCGGTCCCTGGTAAATACCACATGGTGGAACGAGAAGGAGCAGAGCTTTTACCTGCGGGTGGGCAAGGGCCACAACCTGGAAGGCCGCGGCGGCGGCAACCTGGTCTACTGGGGCGTGGTGGACGATGGTCCGAAGCTGAAAAGCGCCATGGCCAACCCGCACTACCTGGAGAGCTATTACCGCTATGGAGACCCGGATGCCGCGCGCGAGCGCCTGCTCGACGCGATGACGCCGGGGCGCAGCCGCATGGAGTATCCGGAGGTTCCGTACTCGATCATCAGCACGGTGGCGAACGGCACGATGGGAATCAACCTGGAGACGGCGTCGGCGCTCTTGTCGAGCGTGGAGGGCTACTGGGTGGAGGCCGCGGTGAAGACGCTTTCCGGGTTGGGCGCGAACATCGCGTGGGCCGAATTGCGGAACCTGCCGATTCGCGCCAACGAAGTTACGGTCCGCCACGAGGGGACCCGCAAGACCACGTTCACAAATCTCCATGGGCCCGCGCTGATCTGGCACGCGGCCTTTCCGGGTTCGCACGACAATCTGCTGGTGAACGGGAAAGCCATGAAGGCCCAGACCGAGAAAGGCCCGCTTGGCCGGACGGATTCCTGGGTGAGGGTCACGGTCGGAGCCGGCGGCAGTGTGACGGTTACGGTGCCCGAATGAGAGTGCCGCTTCTCACACTGGCTGCCTCCGTGCGACTCTATCCAAATATGATCAGCCGCCAGCCACTGCTATGGCTTTTGCTCTCGGCATCCGCCGCGGCACAAGTGTGCGATCCGGCCAAGTTCGCCGGCACCTATGCGCTGCAATTATCCGGGACCACAACCATCTCCGGCGTCGAAAAGCCCGCCACCAGCCTCGCCCGCGTGGTATTCGACGGCCAGGGCAAACTCAGCGGCATTTCCTCGACCATGTTCAGCGGATTCCTGCTGGCGAATCCCGTGACCGGCTCCTACGAGGCCGGCGCCGACTGCTCTCTCACCTGGAAGCTACAGGACGATTCCGGGGCCTATCAGAATTTCGCGGGGACGATCGCGCCCGACCTGGTCCGGGGCCAGTTCCGCCAGACGGATCCCGGCGCCCCGGAGCGCGGTGTGATGGTGAAATCCGGCGGCAAGTGCACCGCCCAGGACCTGCGTGCGCGCTACACCTACTCGGTCTCCGGCAGCACTACGCCGATGCAGGAAGGCGACCGGCGCCAGACCGTCTCCGCCCGCGGCACGGTGGATGTGGCGCGCAACGGCAGCTTCCAAGTCGATTCCGACTGCACCGTCCAGTTCAACCTGATCGTGCTGGATGCGGCCGAGCGCGAGCAGTGGCTCGACATGCGGGGGCTGCTGGTGAACGGCGGCCAGGAGATCCTGGCGATCGAGACAGATCCGGGCGCGATGGTGACCGGACGGTTGAGTGTCGCGCAGTAGAGATCGGACGACGCAAGACGATGGTCCGCGCCACTACGCTACTGCATGAGCGCGTTGAACAGCAGTTTGTAGGTGCCGTGGGTCTGTGCCCGGTGCTGCGCGGGGAACCCGATCAACACTACTTTGCCCTGTCCCACCTTCGCCGTGACGACCGCGGCGCGCCGGGCGAGATTCTCTTCGCCCAGCAGCCATCCGCTCTGCAACAGCTCGCGAGGCGCGTACCGCACGACCACCTGGTAGTTCTCCGAATTCTGCGCCGTCACCTCGAACGCCGGGCTGTTCAAGTGGAGGGCCAGCGCCTGAGCCGGCATTCCGTACCCGATCGGATTGGTGTTCTCGACCTCCACCTTCAGGGTGGACCCCGGGCACCAGAACTCCTGGGTCGACTTGCCCGTGAGCACGTTGCGCACCCCGATGCCGAGGCGGTCGACCGGGAACGCCGTCGCGCCGTTGAGCGCCACCAGCGTTCCACCCTTCTGCACGAAGTCGCGGATGGCATTGACGCCTTCGGTCCCGAGACCCGTGCGATATTCCGGCGGCGTGTTGCCGCGTCCGCCTTCACCGCCTCCAAAGCCACCGCCTCCGCGTCCGCCGCGGCCTCCGGCGGCGCCGGCGGCAGGCGCCTCGCCCGTGATGGTCGCAGTCGAATCGTTGGGCAGGATCAGCACGTCGTACTTATCGGTGAGCCCGCCCTTTTTGATCTCCGGATCGAAAATCGAAGTATACGGGAAGTGGAACTGCTCCAGCAGCAGGCGGGTCCAGCCTTCATCGATATTCCCGCCGCCGTAGCGCTGGTACATGGAGATTCTTAGCCGCCTGGTATCGTGGACACCGGAGGAGACGGCGGCGCGCAGCGGCGTGAAATCCACACCGGTCTGGCGCGCGATGGCCTCGAGCGCAGCTTCGGAGCCGGCCGGCACCAGGAAATCGCCGGGGCGGATTCCTCCGGACGCCTTGTCGACGCGCCGCACCGCGATGTTCTTGTCGAACAGCAGATTCACAGCGCGGAAGCTGTCGTTCAGCCGACCATCCAGCCAATAGCCGTTCGGTCCCCGCGTGACCTTGCCTGCCGGCGCAACGGGAGCGTCCACTTTTTCCAGCGGCGCGCCCTGGATTTCCGCGATCTCGTCGAGCGGGTCGACCCGCACCCCCATGTATTCGAACAGGGTGTCGGTGGCCATATCGTAGGGGCGGATCGGGGCTCCGTCGCGGTCGCGGGTCCATTCGTTATCGGGATAGAAGGTGCGCCCCAGCAGATAGCGGATCAGGCCCATCTTCGGCTGCGCCATCGAGACGACGAACGATCCCTGCGGGTAGCTCATGCCGGACGCGGTGGCGAACGGCTTCAGAGCCCGCTGCACCTCGATGCCCTGACCGAGCAGCTTGTTCACCATCTTCATCGCGGTGAGCGGATCGTGCTGCAGCGTGGAGATGAGGTATGCCGCGGGCTTGCCGGCCGCGCCGCGCTCGGTCTGGCGTTTGCCTTTCAGGTACGCATTCCAGAGCACGGTTTCGCGATTGCGCGCGGCGAGATCGAGCGTGGCCCAAGCCGATACTTTCTGCCGCTCCACGATGTCGCGCAGGTGCCACCATCCACCCGGCCACGGGTTGGGGAAGATGGTCTCGGCCTCGTACACCGGCAGATTGCGGGTGTTGCCGCGCAACTGGTCGGGATGCAGGAAGAGCGGCGAGGCGAGCCGGGCGCTGGCCGATTCCGTCAGCATGCCCGCGATGTTGTGGAACGGCGTGATCCAGTGGAATCCGAAGTGCCCCCAGCCGGAATAGATGGCTTCGTTGATGGCGCCCGAGAGCCCGGCCTCTTCCTCTTTATATGCCATGTGCGCGCCGTACCAGCTCAGCTCGCGCCAGAGGATGGGGTCGGCACCGGGCCGGATGGGTTCGGCATAGGGCGGCAAAAAGATGCGCGCGCCGTTGCCGCCCATATGGTGGTGATCCACGTAGGCCTCGGGCTTCCACTCGGTGAACAGGATGCGCGCCATGTACTGCGAGTCCGGGATATTGGTCATGAAGGCATCGCGATTGTTGTCGTGGCCGGCGTACTTCTGATAGAGCCAGGGCGGATTGGTGCCTTCGTAGGGCGTGCCGAGCTGCTTGTTGTACCAATCGGTGACCATGATCTGCCCGTCGGGATTGAAGCAGGGCACTTCGATGAAGATGACGTTTTCCAGGATGCGTCGCGTTTCTTCGTCTTTGCGCGCGAGCAGGTCGTAGGCCAGCTCGGGAGCCATCTGGGTGCCGCCGATCTCGGTGGCGTGCATGCTCATCGATTGCACGATGACGGCCTTGCCCTCATCCACCAGCGCGCGGGCCTGCGTTTCGGTGAGCCCGCGCGGATCGCTGATGCGCGCGTTGACTTCGCGGTAGCGGTCGAGCCTGGCCATGTTGGCGGGAGCGGTGATGAAGACCTCGAGGAACGGGTTGCCCTCGGAAGTCGGGCCCATGTTGACCACTTTCATGCGGCCGCCGCTTTGTTTTTCGAGAACGCCGAAGTACTCGACGATCTTGTCCCAGCGGGCCATTTTCTTGTCGGCGCCGAGCTGGAATCCGAAGAATTTCTCAGGCGAGGTGATTTCCTGGGCTGCGGCGAGACCGAGGAAGAGCAGGGAAGCGCACCAAATGCGGAATGAACGCATGATGGTTGAATATTCTACAGAATTTCGGACGGCAGAATATGGAGCGCACATCCACTTATACTGTGAAGGAGATGAAGTGCCTGAATTTCTGCCTGCTGCTTGGGGCGGCCGCGTGCGCGTTGGCGCAAGAGCCAGCACAGGGCCTACCTGCCGATCAGGCGCTCGCCGAACTGATGTCCGGTAATCAGCGCTACATGCGTCACAGGGAACAGCACCCGGACGAGTCCATGGCGCGCCGGAAGGAACTCGAGGCCGGGCAGCATCCCTTCGCGGTGATTCTCGGCTGCGCCGATTCGCGCGTCTCGCCGGAACTGCTGTTCGACCAAGGCCTGGGCGATCTCTTCGTGGTCCGCGTTGCGGGCAACGTCGTGGACGACGCGATTCTCGGCAGCATCGAGTATGCGGTGGAGCACCTGGACACAAAGCTGATCGTGGTGCTCGGGCACGAGAAATGCGGCGCAGTCTCGGCCGCCGTAGAGGGCGGAAATGCTCCCGGGCACCTGAAGGCGCTGGTAGCGGCGATCCAACCTTCGGTTGACGCGACGCGAAACGATCCCGGAGACAGGATTCACAACTGCGTCGTGGCCAACGTGCGCCGGGTGGCGGCGCAGATCCGAGAATCGGAGCCGGTTTTGAAGGAAGCCGTGGAGAAGAAAGGCCTGAAAGTAATCGCCGCGGATTACGCTCTGGACACGGGCAAAGTCAACCTGCTCGACACGCACCCGTAGCTTCATTCTTCGCGCAGCGTCTCGGCCGGATCGACCGTGGAAGCACGCCAGGCCGGAGTGGCGGCGGACGCCAGAACCACGGCCGCCAGCACGATGACGGCGCCTGAAAATACGCGCACGTCGGCGGGTTCCACCTGAAAGAGCAGGGTCCGAAGCCAGCGGGTGGCCGCGACGGCACCGAAAGCGCCCGCCACCAGTCCCGATGCGGTCCAACGCGCCGCAAACCCGAGCACGTGCCCAACCACCTCGTGCGGGGCCGCTCCCAGCGCCATCCGCACACCGATCTC
>DATJYW010000473.1:0-17880 GCA_035499435.1 Candidatus Acidiferrales bacterium
CGTTGACCCTGCTGGCCGCGCTGCGCACCCAACTGCTCCAACTGCTGGCGCAGGCGCTCAACCTGGCCGAGCGTGGCCTCTGCGAGTTTGTCGCCCTGTGCGTCCTTGCCGTCCTTTCCGCCCTGGCCGAGCATCTGCTGAACCTGCTTCAACTGGTCGCGTAGATCGTTCAGGCCCTGGGTAATGGTGGCTTCGGACATCACGCCGTACTGGCCGATGCCACGCCGAATCCAATCGGCGTTGCGCTGCATATCGCGCGGGAGCTCGGCCTGCTGCATCTCGCCGAGAGCTTCGCGCAGCTTCGTAGCGGCTTTGCGCTGTGAGTTCTGAAGATCCTTGATGGCCGCCTGCATGCCTTGCTCGAGGCGCTTGAGATCCTGGATCTCGCCTTCTTTTTCGTTGGCGAGCTGGCTGGCCTGCGGCTGCGTGACGCCCTCGCTCTGCGGTCCGAAGGCTTTGCGCATCTGACCTTCGAAGGCCTGCTGGCGGTGGGCGAGATCGTCGGCCTGCTGCACCAGGCTCTCCACCTGATTGTTGGATTCCTTGCTACGCATGCCCTGCAGCATCTGCTCGGCTTCCTTGAGACGCTCGGCCGCGCGCCGCGCCGCGGCCTCGCTCTGCGGCGTTCCCGCCTGCTGCGATGACGCCGCGCCGCGCATATCGTCAAGCGCCTGGTTCAGGTGGTCGAGCATCTGCTGGAGCTGGCGCGGATCCGCACCGCGCACTCCCCCGTTCATCTGCTGCTGCATGGCGCGCTGCTGGGCTGACTGCTGGCTGCTTTGCGGCTGTCCATTCTGCGGCTGTCCGCTCTGCATTTGGCCGCTCTGCTGCGCTTGCGCGCTACGCCCGCCCTGCTGGCCTTGGCCCTGCTGTCCGGATTGCCCCGCCTGCTGGCTGGACTGCTGGCCGCCCTGCCCCTGCTGGCTCTGCTGCCCCTGCTGCCCGTTGCGGCTGAGCTGCTGGCTCTGGCTGTCGCGGGTCAACTGCTCGAGCTGCTGGCGAAGCTGCTCGGCTTCGCGGCGCAGCATTTCCTGCTGCCAGCGCTGCTGCGAGGTCTGTGGATTGCGCCGCGCCTGGTCGGCCAGCTCCTGCTGGCGCCGCGCGAGTTGCTCCAGCTTCTGCATCGCGTCGTCGATCTGCTGCTGGCGCGAGCTGGCCGAAGAAGATTGTTGGGAACGGTTGCTCTCGTACTGGTTCTTTTCGGTATCGAGCTCCAGATCGAAGAGACCCTCCAGATCGCGCGCGCCACCGGCGCCGCCACCCCCTCCGCCGCCCCCCTGCCGCTGATTGCCAAAGGCTACCTGGATGTCGCGGAAGGTGGCTTCGGCGCGCATCAGGTACTGCAGCGCTTTCTGCTCGGGGGCGAGGGCATCCTGCCATTTTGCGCCCTTGAGCTTATCGACCGCCGGCCCCATGGCCTCCACGGCCTGCTCCATGTCTTTCACGAAACTCTTGAAGGAATCGCCGGCCTCAGTAAGTTGGCGGGCCTTCATGCGGTCGCCGAGGGATTTCGCCTGGTCGCGAAGCTTGGACTGGACGTTGGAAAGGAATGCCGCGTTCTCGGCATCGCTGCCTTTGGCGCCGCCGCCTTTGATCTGGTTCCAGGTGGCCGCGATGATTTCCTTCTGCCGCTGCGAAATCTGGTTCTGCTGTTCGCCATCGTCATCGCCGCCGCCCCCGCCGCCACCGGCCTGCTGCGACTGCGTGTAGTTGCGCTCGAAGGGTTGCGCCTCGATAAAGTAGATGTCGGTGTTGGTGGAGACGCGTGCGTCTTTCGCGGTGGCGTAGAGGCTGACCACGTCGCCGGGCTCGATCTTGAAATCCTCGAGCGCCAGTACCGTGCTGCCGCTGGAGGTCTTGGCTCCTCCTGCTTGCAGCATGGAGACCGTCTTTTCCGGTCCGCCGTTGACTGAGTAGTGCAGCTCGACGTTCTTGAGACCGAAGTCGTCTTTGGCCTCGACCTGCACCGTCACTTCTTCGATCGGCGACGCCTTGAAATCGCGCCCGGGACGAGAGATTTTGACCTCGGGCGGGCGGTCCTTCTGGGCTTCGATAAAGTAGTCCTCACTGAGCCGGACGTCTTCCCCGCCCTCCATCGCGGCGATATGGTACACGCCGTCTCTCTGGATCGGCACGGTGGCGGTAAGGAATCCGCCCTCACCAGTCTTGAGATCGAGCTTGGAACCATCATCGAGAATCAGCACGCCGCTGGCGAGCGGGCGATCCGTTTGCACGGCAACTTCGGCCTTGGTGCCTTCCACGGCGCGCAGGTCGCCGCCGGGATCTTCAATCGCATCTTTCAGGCCGAGCCACGGCGGGTAATGGTACGTGACGCGGATCTTCTTGACGCCTGGAAGATCGATCACGTTCATCCTGAACGTGTCGCTCTTCACCCCGCCGGCTTCCACATAGTATTCGAGAGTTTCAGGAACGCCGGCAATGAGGAACTGGTAACCCGGGCCGCCCTGCTCGGCAGCCATTTCGGCCTGCTCCCACTGTGATGCGCTGGCATACCGCGCGAAGAAGCGCACCTTGGGCGCGCTGAAGCCCATCAGGTGAGCGGTGATGACCTGGTCGGAACGCTTCCGGACGGTCTTGTTGCCGGGCGTCACCTGGATTGCGTAGTACGGTTTGCTGACACCCTTCGGAAGTCCGGCCCATAGCAGAGAGGTACCATAGCCGAGAAATCCGGGACCGGAGGTTGCCAGCCAGATCAGCATCAGCGCGGAGAGAACGGCGGCGCCGCTGAAGCCGAAGATCCACGAATCGCGGGCAACGCTCTTGGGCTCGGCTCGCTGGGCCACGTCGAGGGTATCGAAAGCCAGGAGTTCCAGGAACGGGTCGCCGGGTGTCTGCTCCATGCGTTCGGTGAAGGTCAGCAGGCGCTCTTCGAATTCCGGATGGCGCGCTTCAGCCCTCCGGGCCGCATGGCGGCGGTTGAGGCGGATCACCGGGATGACCACGGCGGCGGCGATGGCGAAGGCCAGTCCCAGGAAAAGGAAGACCCGTGCACCGATCACGCTCGGACTGGAGAAGGCGAACTGATTGATGACCAGAACCGCCAGCACCGTGAGAGCCAGCGCCAGGCCCGCGGTAACCGCAATGCCGCGGGTCAGCGCGAGCAGCCGAAGGCGCCGTTCGATGGCGCCCAGATACTCGCTCAACCGATCCAATGGTTTCATGCCGCCTCTTTTATACCGCTTCTTTGTCTACTGATAGATGTTGGTTCCCCAGCAGCGATTCGGCCACTGCGAGCAAAAATACCCCCAGCATCACGTACCACCACAACGAAACCGGCTTCTGTTGCTCGCCGGTAGTACCCTCTGGACCCGTAGAGGCGCCCTGGGCAGTATTCTGCCACAACGAAAGGCTCTCCTGGGACACAGGTGCCAGATCGCTTTCGCGGCGGTCGGCATTCACCGCCACCAACTCATTCCGGCCGTTCGGACGGCGGATATCGTAAAAGCCGGCCACGTTGAATTGAATGTTTTGCGCTTTGGTCGCTTCGTCCAGCGAAAGCACGCGCTCGCCCTTGGGATCGACGACGTCCACGGCCGCGCCCTTTTCCTTCGAATCGCGCAGTTCACCGAAAGAACCCACGAGCACGCTGGCCGGACCCGCATCCAGGCGGCCCAGGTAGCGGGCTGTCTGCTCGACGAACGGAACGAACGAAGCGTGGATCGGGAAGTCGTTCTCGATTTTGTCGAAAGTCGAACCGAAAACCAGCACATGGCCTTCGCCGATCTGCTCATCCATCAACAGCGGCGCCTGATCGCTGAGCTTTGCCACCACGCGCGCATTGCCGGGCGTGACACGGATGGTGTTGTAGAACTTGACGTCGTCCCAGCGGTCGTTCTTCAGGATCGAGGGGTGCGAAGGATCCAGCCACGCGACCGTTTGGAAGCGATCGGCCTCGCGGCCGCTATACCGGCCGCCGCCGATCGCCTGTCCTGTGACGGGGACCTTGGTACGCCCCGCGGACTTCACGCCGAGCACCACCCATACGCTGCCGCCGCCGTGGACGTACTCGCGCAGGGCGGCTTCAAACTGCGCGGGCACGGACATGAGGTCGTTGAGCACCACAAAGCCGTACTTCGCCGGATTGAGGTTGGTGACCTGGTCTACTACCACGGGGTCGATTTCGAAGGCCGATTGGCCGCTGGCGTCGAGCGCGGCGCGGAAGTAAAGCAGACCCGGGCTTCCGGCCGCTTCCTGGACGAAGAGCGCCTTGCGCGGGTCGGCGCGCTCCACCGAGAAATAGAAGGCGTCATCGGCAGGCAGCGAGTCGCCGGAATCGATACGCACCTCGCCCTTGTTGCGCCCGTAGGGCACATCCATAGAAAGGAACTCGGCCGAGGCACGTCCGGCCTCGGGGACTTCTACCTGCTTGGCCTCGACCACGCGACCATTGAGCACTAGCGACACCGTGCGGGTAGCTTTCTTGTTGCCGAAACCGGCGATTGTGGCCAGCACGCGCGTCTTCTTGGCATCGTAGACGCGCCGCGGCGCCACTACGTTTTCCACCGTGAAATTCGGCATCTCCTTGGCCTCGATCCCACGGGGATTGAGCTGGATCTCACCGCTGAGGCGCAGGTCGTTGAAGTTGGCCGGCCAGCCGGTCTGTTGCATGTCCGAATAGAGCTCGACCGCCAGCGGCAGTTTCAGCGACGTAGCGATGGATCGCAGCGTGCGTGAGAGCTCGGCGAAGGAAGTGCGCGCGTCGGAAGGCGTGATGGCGTCGACGCCGGCGTTCAGCGGCTGGTGATCGTCGGTAACCTCGCTCATCACCTGCACGCGTGAGCCGAAAGCCAGCACCTGGGCGCGTTGTCCCGGGCGCAAGCCCCCGATCACCGATTTCGCGGCCTGCTTGGCCTGATCCAGGCGGTTGCCGGCGCGCATGCTGAGCGAATTATCGATCGCGAGCACGGTGACTTCTCCGGAGCGTTTCGAAGCGAGCACCTGCTGCCGGATGTACGGATGAGCGAACGCGAGCACCAGAAGCAGAACCAGCAGTGCGCGTGCGGCAAACAGCAGCAGATAGCGCAATCGGCGGTGTTTGATCGAGCTTTGGGTGCGCTTTTCGAAGAACATCAGCGAGCCAAATGGCAGCGGCGTGGTCTTGTGCTTGCGCAGCAGGTGCAGCCAGACCGGCAGTCCGACCGCGAGCGTGCCAGCGAGAAACCACGGTGTGAAGAAGCCCATTGCTAGAATCGCCCCTTGCGAACCTGGAGATACTCGCGCAGCCCTTCATCCAGCGGCCGCCCGGTGTCCATCAGAAAATAATCCATGCCGGCGCCGCGCGCCTTGCTGCGCAACGCCTCGACATGCGAATCGATCTTCTCGCGGTACTCGCGCTTTGCATATTCCGGCGAGACCTCGAGCGAGTTGGCGGTGTCTTCCAGATCGTAAAGCAGTACCGGCTCGCGGAATTTGGGCTTGATCTCCTGCGGGTCGAGCATATGGAAGAGGATCACTTCGTTGCCTTTGAAGCGGAGCGGCTCGACGGTTCGGATGATGACCTCGGGATCGGCGTAAAAATCCGACATGACCACCACCAGGCCACGGCGGTGCAGGAAGTTCTGGAAGTGGATGAACGGCTTGGCAAAATCGGTATGGGTGCCGACCTCGGCCCTTTCGATGGCGTGCAGCAGGCGGAATAACTGCCCCTGGCGCGTGGAGGGCGCCACGTAGTTCTTCACGTCTTCATCGAAAATGATGAGGCCGGCGGCGTCGCGCTGGAGGTTGGCCATGTAGCAGAGCGTGGCGGCGACGAATTTGGAATACTCGAGCTTGTTGACCGGCTGGGAGCTGAACCCCATTGAGGCCGAGGTATCGAGCAGCATCAGCAGCTGCGTATTGGTTTCGCCGCGATAGCGTTTGAGAAAGCACTTCTCGGTGCGGGCGAAGACATTCCAATCCACATGCCGGAGGTCGTCGCCTTCGGAGTAAGCGCGGTATTCGGCGAATTCCTGGGAGAAGCCAAAGTCCGGCGACCGGTGCATGCCGGCCACGAACCCGTCGACCACAGTCTTGGCAACCAGGTCGAGCGACGAAATAGAGGCGAGAGTCGCCGGGTCGAGGAAACGCTGTAGCATCAGCGGGGCCTCCGATTCACCGCAGAGACGCTGAGACCCAGAGAAGAGATATTGGGCTCCGAGGAGGATTCGGTATAACCATTCGCGATGCGTTTCAGGCCTTGCTTCAGGGCGGGGACATTGAAGTTGATGAGAAGGCCGATTTGTTTGTCCGCGGCTTTGAGGTATGTCAGTAGCTGCGCGGAATGAATCGGTAGCAGCTCATTGACCGATTTGATTTCGACGATTACGAGGTCTTCAACCAGCAGTTCCAGGCGATAACTGCAGTCCAGTTTCAAACCCTTGTATTGAATTGGAAGCGGAACTTGCCGTCTGAAGTGGATTCCAGCCTGACTTAGTTCGTAACAGAGACACTCTTCGTACGCGGACTCGAGCAAGCCAGGGCCGAGATGTTTGTGGATCTCGATCGCAGCAGCGATGATTCGGTCTGTCAGGCGATTGATCTCTGCTCGTTCCATCTCAAAACTCTGCGTTTTCTCCGCGCCTCAGCGTCTCTGCGGTGAATCCAGCGGCCGTCTATTCTCGAGGTGCCCCCATCCACTCCAGGATCCGCTTCAGGATGTCATCCTGCCTCAAGCGATCCGACTCCGCGTGGAAGTTGAGCAGGATGCGGTGCCGCAGCACCGGGATATACAAAGCCCGCACGTCCTCGTACGTAACGTGGTACCTGCCTTTCATCAGCGCGCGCGCCTTAGCCGCCAGGACCAGGAATTGGGCCGCCCGAACGCTGGCGCCGTAATTAACGTACTTCTTGACGAAATCCGGCGCAGTTTCATCACCCTGGCGGGTGACGCGGACCAGGTCGATCGCATGGCGCGCGACGCTCTCGCCGATCGGGACCATGCGGACAAGCTGCTGGAAATCCAGGATCTCGCGCGCGTTGGTCACAGCGTCCGCCTGCGGGATCGTGGTGACCGTGGTGAGGTCGACGACTTTCAGCTCCTCGTCGGCGGACAAGTAGTCGAGCACGGTGTTGAAGAGAAAGCGGTCGAGCTGAGCCTCTGGCAGCGGGTACGTGCCCTCGAGTTCGATGGGGTTCTGCGTGGCCAGCACGAAGAAGGGAGCAGGCAGTTGATAAATGTTGCCGCGGACGGTGCATGCCCGTTCCTGCATGGCTTCGAGCAGAGCGCTCTGTGTCTTCGGTGGCGTGCGGTTGATTTCGTCGGCAAGCAGGATGTTGCCGAAGATGGGGCCCTGGACGAACGTCCACGTACGGCGTCCGGTGGCGGTATCCTCCTCGATAATGTCGGTGCCCGTGATGTCGCTGGGCATCAGGTCAGGGGTGAACTGGATGCGCTTGAACACCAGGCCGAGGGTCTGCGCCATCGTGCGCACCAGCAGCGTCTTCGCGGTGCCGGGGAGGCCGGTGATGAGGCAGTGGCCGCCCACGAACAGGGCGATCATCACCTGCTCCAGAACCTCCTCCTGTCCGACGATCACGCGGCGCACCTGCTCCACGATCTCGCCCTGCACCTGGCGGAAGCGCCCGATGCGCGATCTCAATACTTCCGAATCCAACTGCGAGCTCACGGTTGACATGGATGGTCGTTTCTCATTTCTTGACCGGCGAAGGCGCGTCCGGTTCCGGGGAATTGCTCAATTCTAGCAGGAGCTTTTGGGCGGGGCGGAACCCCGGCGCGGCCTCGAGCGCGGCCAGGCACTCGTCGTTGGCCTGCGAAAGCTGGCGGTTGGCCTGATACGCTCGGGCGAGATCGTAGTGGGCCTGCGCCTGGTCCAGCGGATTCCTGGCGAGCACGGCCTGAAATTCGCGAATGGCGCCCTTGGGATTGTCCTGGACGAGCCAGAGCGCGCCGAGCGAACGGTGCGCGGCCGCGTCCATCGGATAAATGTAATTGATGCGGTCGAGCGCGGCGGCCGCGTCCTTCGGACGTCCAGCGTCTTCGAGCTGCTTGGCCAGGTTCTTCAGCGTCTCGGGATTGCGGCCTCCAACCTTTTCGTAGCGTTCCAGTTCCGCCAGCGCAGCCTGCTTGTTGCCCTTTGCCAGGTAAGCTTGCGCCAGGGCTTCGTAGGCGTTGTGGTCTTCCACGTAATCCGGGTAGTCGTCACGCAACTTGGGGGCTTCGGCGATGACCGCGTCCCATTGCTTCTCGGCCACCTTGTCTACCAGCGACCGCATCCCCTTCTTCCAATCGTCGTAGCTGGTGACCACGGTCTTGGTTTCGGCTTCGACTGACGCGATGAACTGCTTGTCGAATTCGGCAGGCTCAATCTTCAGCTCCTTGCGAACGACGTCGGCCGTCTCCATCGCGCCCGCAAAATCGTGCAGCATGGCGAGCAGGGTGTTCCAGCCCCATTTGTTGTTGATGTAGTCGCAGATCTTTCCGGCCTGGAAATAACTCACCACGACCTGGCCGGGAGAGACGGGATGCACGAAGCCGCGATCCAATTCGGTGACAGGCAGCAGCTTCTTGTTCTTGATGGCGGCGATCACGTCGGGGGTGAGGCGGTCGCCCCACTCCGGCGATACCGCGGTCTCCTCGTGCACCGCCATGCCTTCGGTGAACCAGCGGGGGACATGATGGTTGGTGGCGGTGAGAGTGAAGACGTGGCTCATCTCGTGCCACAACGTGGAGGCCCAATGGAACTGGCCCGGCGGCCTGCCGGACGGGCTGTCCATGGCAATGGAGTAGCCGAACGTCACGCCGAGCGCGCCAAGCCCGGGGAGACCCATGGTGCGCACCGCGAAATCCTCGTGATCGGGGTAAACCTCCACTTGCACCGGGCGGGTGAGCTTCATCCGGTACTTGTCTTCGTAGGTGGCGATCGCCTTCTCCATCTCGCTTTCGATGTAAGGCCGGAGGAGGGCGGCTTCTTTTTTGTGCAGCTTCAGTATGGTGCGCGGCGTCGTGAATGTTACAAAGTTCTTGTAACTGTCCATCAGCTTGAGGCTGTTGCGCGTGGCGGCGTCCTGGTAGCCGTTGTTGAAGCAGATTTCGAGCTGCTTGTAGGCCTCCTCGTTCTGGCCCAACCGCATCAGGTTGACCCCGAGTTGCGAGCGCGCGCTATAGAGCTGCGGGTCGAGTTCGAGGGCCTTGCGGTAGTATTGAATGCCTTCTTCGTAGCGCCGGTTGATGACAAAGAAATGCCCCGCGACCTCGTACCCTTTCGCCACGTGCGGGTCCCACTGGGTTTCTTTCTTGTCGGCGAGCCAGTCGATCGTTGCAAGGACGGCCTTCCCGGTGACCGAGTTCGCGTCGAGCGCCAGGGCCTTGTGCGCCTCATCCGCGGCCTTGGGATTGTCGTTGTCTTCGAGCGCGAGATAGGCAAGCAGCTCCTGCGCCTCGACGAGCTTGGGATCGCCTTCCAGCGCTTTCCTGGCGAGATCGGCCGCACGGCCCTCGAACCCTTCGCTCGCGATGAGGGCCAAGCCGAGTAGCGCTCCCGGGTGGTCCTTTTTGATCTCCAGCGCTTCGGCAAAAAGATCCTGCGCATCGTTGGGCTGGGCGTGATCGAGATACAGGCGGCCCCAGCGCACCTTCAGGTCGGGGTTCTTGGGATCGGCGGCCACCAGTTGGCGAAAGACTTCGTTAGCGCCCTGATAGTCTCGCGCCTTCCAGCGGGCCTCGGCCTGCTGAAGCGTCTGGGCACACACCGCGTTCGCCGTCAACAGCACCAAGCCGAACGCAAGCTGCCTCACTTGTCGATGGCCTCCTGCACCTTGGCCAGTTCGAGGAGGAGCTGGGTGAGCTGGCGCTTGTATTCGTTCTCGGGCATGGCCGCCTTCTCGAACTTCAACTTGTAGATGGCCTGTTCGAGCTGCTCCTTCCGATCGAGGAGCGGCCGCTTGGCCGGATCGCGCGCCGCGGCGGCGTTGGCCCCGAGACGAACAACCGCAAAGGATGCCGCCAGCTTGCCCTCGCCGTTTTCCAGGTTCGGGGTGCGCTCGCCGGTGCCTTTGCCGGTGTCCTCGATTACCGAGTGCTCGGTGGCAAGCCGCTTCTGTGTCTCGAAAAACTCGGTCGTCTTCTGCTGGGCGTAGCGAAAGGCTTCCAGGGCGCTAATGGCCTCGTTCTTATCGGTATCTGCGGAAGGCTCGCGGAGTGCTTCCGCCCAGTAGCGTGCGAACACGGTGGAATTGCGCTCGGTGCCGGAACGGGTGGCCGAAACCACGATGCGGGTCGGGCGCCGTAGCTGCTCGATCGAGCCCCCGCTGCACTCGGTCATGTTGACCACGAGCTGGCGCTGCGCCGGCACGTGGTCCATGAGGCCGGCGAGTTCGCCGGCAGTGATATCCGGTCCCTGGAGGTTGAACTTGTAGTCGACGCCATCGTAGGTGCCGTGTCCGATGAGCATGAGTACGAACGTATCGGCGGCCTTGACCTGGCGGGCGAGATCGGCGAAACGGGCGCGCACCTGCTCGCGCGTCGGCACTTGCATCGTAATGATGTTGGCATCGCCCCCGGCGCGCTTGAGGCTGGTATCGATATCCTCGGCCCACATCTTGAAGTGTTGGGTATAATCGGGCTCGCCGCCCAGACCGGTAATGGTCAGGTAATAGGTGGAAGCCGGCGCGGAAAAGGCGCAGGCGAGAAGGAGAGCGGCGAGCTTCATACCACGCCCCACTTGCGCCGCAGCAGCCACTCCGACGCCCGGATGCCCAGAGCCAAAAGAAACACGATCGGCATGTCCCAAAGATCACGGGTCTCACGCGTCGTGATGCCCGCCTCGGAATACGAAATTTCGCTCGTTAGCTTGGACGCCTCAGACGGCTTGTAGTACCGCCCGCCGGTCTGCTCGCTAAGCTTTTCCAGGAGTTCGCGGTTCTGCGAAGTGTGGAAGTTTTCGGCTACGCCGTCTTCGCGCCGGAAGGTGATGACGTCGCGGCCAATCTCCTCCTGCTCGTGTCCCGCAATGATCTCCGTCACATACGAACCCGGCTTTTCGGCCGTCCATTCACCTGTGTATATTCCTTCTTCCAGCGGCTGCGGTGAAAGTTCCAAAGTAGCGCTCGTGCCATCGGGCCCCATGAAGCGCGCCTGCACCTTGGCATTTGCCACCGGCTTGTACAGCTTGTCGCGCACCTCGACACGCACAGCCACCTTCGTGTCGTCGCTCAGCACGGACTTCGGAATCGAGCCATGCACCTGCCCCGGCGTGTCGGTGACCAGGTGGCGAAACATCTGTTGCCAGAACGTGGGGTGAGTCTTATCGGCATGGTCCAGCCACATCTTCCAGCGCCAGCTTCCTTCGGTAGCAAAGGCTACGGTTCGGCCGCGCCCGTAGTTCTCGGTGACCAGCAAGGGCTGCGTGCGCTTGGATGGCGTCACCACCTGAAGCAACGTTGTCGCGCCCGGCTTGGGCTCGCCGATATCCTGATAGTTCGCGACGGCGGGGATGGTATCCCAGCGGTGCGCATTGTTCGTCGGGTTTTCGTCCAGGCGGCAAAGCACGCTCTGCCCGCCGGCCTGGGTGAGCAGGACCTTCGAAAAGTCGCGATGGAAGGTGCCGCGGCCAACCGGCAGCCTGGTGGGGATCAGGTCGGCCATCTGCGAATTCTGCCAGCCGCCGTCGCTGAAGGAAGCGCGGCCGGCGATGAGCAGCAGGCCGCCGCCGCGGCGATCTACGAAATCATGAATCGCCAGTTGCTGCGTGGGCGTGAAATAGCTGGCTTCCACGCTGCCGATGATCAGGCCCTGATAGGTAAACAGCTCTTCGGGCTTGGCCGGAAAACCGTCTTCCAGCTCGCTCTTATCGCGGATCCCCTGGCGCAGAATTTTGTTCTCGGTGGTGCGCTCCATGCTGGGAATCTCGATGCCGATATCTGGGTAGTCCTCGATGGCGCGGCGGATGAACTTGTATTCCCAGACGGGCTCGCCCTGCACGTAGAGGATGCGCGGCTTGCGCGACTCGACGTTAACCATGCGCGTGATCTTATTGTTGAGCGCATTCTCTTCGCCGCCCACCGGATCGATGGCGAACTCCAGTGTCTTGGGTCCGGCGGCGCCGCAATTGAAAACCACGGTCTCCGTCTGAAGCTGGCCGTTATCGCGGAAAATGACATCCTGGCTGACGAGCACCTTGGCGCCATCCTTCACGGTGAGCCTCGATTTCGAACCGCTCACGCCCCAGCCCTGCAGCATGATTTGCGCAGTGAGCTTCGAATCGGGCAGCGCGCGTGCAGGCACAATCGCGTCGGCGATTTCGACGTCCTTATCGGGGTGTTCTTTGCCGAAACCGACAGTGTGAATGGGAATCCGCTGACGCCGGATGGCTGCGATGGTGGCCAGGTCGATGCCGCCGGCGTTGTCGGCGCCGTCGCTCAGCAGGACGATCGCGCCCAGCGGCAGCGAGGTGGATTCCGCCAGAACGCGCTCCAGCGTATCGCCGATGCGCGAAGCCTGTGCCTCGCCAGTGGCCTGTTCGGGCTTCTGGATGCGCTCAGGTTCCTTGCCGAACTTGTACAGCCGCACCTGGAAGCGGTCGTTCAGGCCTGTCAGCATGCCGTTATTCAGGAGTGCCTGAGCCGCGGCCTCGCGCGTGTCCGACTCGTCTTTGAGGGACATGCTTCGCGAGTCGTCCACCAGGACGGCCACCACATTCTGCTGGGGGCGGAGGGTGGCCACGCTCAGTGCCGGGTGCCAAAGGAGGAATAGAATCAGCGCAACCAGACCGCTCTCCAGCAGCCAGATGGCGATTGGCCGCGCCCCGGTGAGCATCCCGTGATAGCGCCGCACGTGCCAGAACAGGGCGGCTGCCGCGGCGAGAATGCCGGCGACCAGGATCCAGACGGGCCACGGCGTCAGCAGCACGAACTGGCCTTTATGGAAAAGGCTCACCGGGTATTTGAAGAGGATCTCGAACATGAAGATTTGCGTCAGTTCCCGTGTGCGATAGGTATAGGGACGTGCGAGTTGCGAGAAAGAGTTACAGACCGCCAAAAATTGACGGGAAGTTCAACACGCGGCCGCATGGTCAGCCCTCGCTTTTGCTTCAAGGATAACACGCACGGTGAAGTGGGGCGGACGATCGTCTATTGTCATCCGCCCTGCTGCTCGCTACAAACGGGCGCCCCCACCGAACGCGCACATCTTGACGGCCGGACATTCGAAGCACTCCGGCCGGGCATCGCGGCACAGCGTCTTGCCGTGCTGGCGCAGCAGCAGGTGCGCGCGCGAGAGGGCCGCGGCGCCCCTCGGCAATTCCGGCGCGATCGCTTCCTGCACGGAACGATACATGGCGCCGTAGTTCTTCACGTGCACCCTGCCGTACCCGATTCGGGTGAGTACGCGCAGGCCATTGGATTCCAGCGGCAGCCCCTCGGCCAGGCCGCAGAACATCAGGATCTTTTCGGCTCCGGGATCGCCGATGCTCGAGAACTGCTTGAGTGCCTTCTTCGCCTTGGCGTAGGGCCACTGGAGGATCTGATCCAGGTCGCCGTTGTATTCGGTGCGCGTGATACGCGCGATCTCCTGCCACCGGAAAACGCGCGTCTCCGGACGCATGCCTCCGCGCGCGGCGAGCGGGAGCAGAACCTCTTTCGGCGCTCTGAAAATCGCCTCCGCGTTCAGGCCGACTTGCTGGCGCAGCCCTTCGAACACCTGCGCGCGGCGCTCATCGGGCAGGAGATAACAGGCGTTCTCCCACAGGACGAGCTCGAACGGACCGCGGGCGGGAGGAAGTTCGGGCGGCCCGTAGTGCTTCTGCAGGCTCGCAATCAGTTTCTTGAAATCGGGCATGGGCAGCCATCGAGTATAACGCCGCCCTACGGCCTTCTCACCAGATACACCGCCACCTCGGCCAGCAGGTTCGGAAGCATCGTGACACCGCGGTGTCCCGCCAGAAAAAACCGCCGTTCCACCACCAGCTTCTCCAGTGCGATCAGCTCTTCGAAGTCCAGCACCGTCAGCACATGAATGTTGGGGGAGTCGTACCACTCATACGGAAACCTCGGCGCACGCGGCGCGCGTCCGCTGAACATCATCGAGGTACGCACGCGCCAGTGCCCGAAATTTGGAAATGCCACGATGGCGCGGCGCCCCACCCGCAGCATTTCGCGCAGCAGATCGCGCGGGCGCCGGGTCTCCTGCAGGGTCTGGCTCAGAATCACGTAGTCGAAGGCATGGTCGGGATAATCGGCCAGTCCTTCGTTGATATCGCCCTGGTATACCGACACGCCGCGCGCGATGGCCCGCTGCACCTTGGCCCCGGAGAACTCCACCCCGCGCGCATCGACGCCTTTCTTGGCAGCCAGCCACTCGAGTAGCTCCCCGTCGCCGCAGCCGAGGTCGAGCACTCGCGTCTTCGGCTCGACGATTTCCCCGATAATGGCGTAGTCGCTGCGGCCGAGCACCTCGCGCACGAAGCTCGTCTTCATTGCGCTTTCTCGAACGTGCTCGCCAGGAATCCGCGCACCAACTCCGCCTGCTCCGCCACGTCGACCAGGAACGAATCGTGCCCGTAGTTCGATTGCAGCTCGACGTAGGCCACGTCGCGATTTCGCGAGCGGAGCGCGCGAACCATCTCCTGGGACTGGTAACTGGGATAGAGCCAGTCGCTGGAAAAGCTGATCACCAGGAAGCGGGCCTGTGCGCGCTCCAGCACGGAGCTGAGCGTGCCCCGCCCCTCGGTGAGGTCAAAGTAATCCATCGCTTTGCTGATGTAGAGATAGGAATTCGCGTCGAAGCGGTTGACGAACTGGCTGCCGCGATAACGCAGGTAACTCTCGACTTCGAAATCCACGTCGAAGCCGAAGCCGAACGCCTCCTTGTCGCGCAGACGGCGGCCGAATTTCTCGCGCATCGATTCGTCGCTCATGTACGTGATGTGGCCGACCATACGTGCCACGGCCAGGCCGCGCGCGGGAGGCTGCTTGCCATAGTAGTCGCCGCCGTTCCAATCGGGGTCGGCCATGATGGCCTGGCGTCCGACTTCATTGAACGCAATCTGTTGCGCGCTGTGGCGCGTCGTGCTGGCGATGGGGATGGCGCTGACCACCTGTTCGGGGTAGTCCACGGCCCACTTGAGCGCCTGCATGCCGCCCATCGACCCGCCGGTGACCGCCAGCAGCCGCTCGATGCCAAACCAGTCGACGAGCATCTTTTGCAGGCGGACCATATCGCCGATCGTGATGACGGGGAACGTCATGGCATACGGGCAGCCGGACTCCGGGTTGACCGAGGACGGGCCGGTGGTGCCGCGGCACCCGCCGAGTATGTTCGTGCAAATCACGAAGTAGCGATCCGTGTTGAAGGCCTTGCCCGGGCCGATCATGTTGTCCCACCAGCCGGGTTTGCCGGTCTCGTGGCTGATTCCGGCCGCGTGGGCGTCGCCTGAAAACGCATGCAGCACGAGAATCGCGTTGGTCCGATGCGCGTTCAACCGGCCGTAGGTTTCATACGCGACTTCAACCGGCGCGAGCGTCGCGCCGCCGTCGAGAGAAAGGGAATCGAACCTTACGGTGTTCGCTTCGACAACCATGTCGGGGGGTGAGCTTTCATGATAACAAAGGGTCGGTTGGAGGCCGCCGGGGATAGAATAGTCCCTATGGCAACCGCAGGTAAACTGAAACGACTCGAAAAGCTGTCCAACGACCGCGGCATCATCGCCGCCGCCGCCATGGACCAGCGCGGCAGCTTGCAGAAGGCGCTCGCCACCTCACGCGGCGTCGATGTCAAGGAGATCACACCCGCAATCATGAGCGAATTCAAGGTCGCCGTGGCCCGCGCCCTGACACCGCATGCCAGCGCGATTTTGCTCGACCCCGAATTCGGTCTCGAAGCAGCCCGGGCTCGCGCCCCGCGCGCCGGGCTGATCCTGGCCTATGAGCTCTCCGGGTACGACAATACACGGCCGGGCCGATTACCCGATCTTCTACCCCACGTTTCCGTGAAGCGCATCCTGGATTGGGGCGCCGACGCGGTCAAGATTCTCATTTACTACACGCCGTTTGAAGACGAGACGGTCAACGACATCAAACACGCATTTATCGAGCGCGTGGGAGCGGAGTGCGAAACGTACGAGATCCCGTTCTTCCTCGAGTTCGTAGGCTACGACCCCAAAGGCGGCGATGAGCGCGGTTTCGAGTACGCCAAGCACAAGCCGGAGATCGTACGAAAGAGCATGGAGGAGTTCACTCAGCCGCAGTATCACGTGGACGTGCTCAAGGTCGAGGTCCCCATTAACGCGGAGTACGTGGAAGGATCCGGCGTGTACAAAGGGCAGAAGGCCTACTCCCGCGAGGATGCGCTCAAGTACTTCCGCGACGCCGCATCGGTGGCCACAAAGCCTTTCATCTATCTGAGCGCAGGAGTCAGCAACCAGCAATTCACCGAATCGCTGGAGATGGCTGCCGAGGCCGGTACCGATTTTTCGGGTGTGCTCTGCGGCCGCGCAACCTGGAAGGATGGCGTGCCGGTCTACGCGAAGCAAGGGCTGAAGGCGCTGGAGGAATGGCTCCAGAAAGATGGTGTACGCAACATCAGTGCCGTGAACGATGCACTGCGCGCGGCCAGGCCATGGCACGAAAAGCTGGGTGCGGCGCGTCCGGCGTGATCAGGCGGCTTTGCCGGCTATGTTGAGCGGGCCGAGCGCGATCATCCCGAGGGCACAAAGAAACAGGACCAGCATAAGTACGCCCAGAATGTTCACGCGGGCATCGCCTTCCTTAAATTCGCGGAAGGCCAGGATACCCCATAGCGCGGCAAGTACCGGCCAACTGTGCTCGAGCATGTAGGAAAGCACTGGACCGGCTTGTACCTCGTCCAGAACGCTGGTCACAATCATCGCGGCGAGCACTCCCGTGCACCAAATCACGCCGCTGAGCAGGCCCAGGAGATGCTGCTTCGTGCTTGTGTTTACGATCATGCCAAAGTCCAGCGGCTCGCCTTGGACCGGCAGGTTCATGAAGAAGATATCGAAGATCGGGCTGGTGAAGAAAGCGCCCAGCGCGAACATGGCTGTAAGCGCGTAGGGGCCCATGCCGACGTCGCCACCGCGCGCCTTTTCGAGCAGCGGTGTATAGACCCCCATGAGGATGCCCGCGGCAGCCGCCAGCAGAATTCCCTTGATCGAACTGGGGCGGCGCGTGCTCTTGGCGCGCCCGGCACGCGCCAATTCCTCATGGCGCGCTATTTCGAGCATGCGATCGGCGGCGGCAGCGACCACCACGCAGGTCAGCATCAGGATACATCCCAGCGTCAGCATCAGCGTGTTGGAGGGCAGTCGTGATGCCGCGGCCAGACCCGTGCCCACCAGCACGGCGATCCCAATGCCGAGCGGGAACGATACCGCCATGCCCGCCACGGATACGGCCGCCATCAGGAGCATGTTCGCAAGGTTGAAGATCACACCGGCGATGAAAGCGAACAGCCATTGCCGCTTGCCGGCGTGCTGAAGATCGTCCAGAAAATTGAATCCGTCGAATCCGAGATTTCCGAAGGTGAAGCCGTAAATCGCGGCGGCCACAATCAGCCCAACCGCGAAATCGAGATAGAACAGCTCGAAGCGCCACCTCCCGGCCAGCTTGAACATAGCGGCCCACGATCCGAGGCAGACGAGGCTCAGGATCATCAGCGCCAGAACCACGGGATAGGTTTGAGGCAGAATCATCGAATCAGTTCCGGACTGCGCGCAAGTGTGAGAGTACAACGTTGCACAACTACGGGTCAACCGGCACGGGAATGCGCACTAGCGGACCACGACAGCACCGTCTCCGGCGGCGGGCAGGATCTGAACTGGCTCGGGCGTCTCATCGCAAGACGGCAAAGCCCGGCCGGCATAATAGTCCAGTCCGTAAATCCAGTCGCGCTTGAGATTGCCTAGGCAA
>DATJYW010000474.1:0-22362 GCA_035499435.1 Candidatus Acidiferrales bacterium
AACCGGCGCGCGACTCGCTGAAGCGGAATCAATTCGGCGGCACGGCCGGCGGCCGCATTATCAGAGACAAGCTGTTCTTCTTCGGCGGATACCAGGGCACGCGGCAGCGCAGCGATCCGGCGCAGAACACGGCTTACGTTCCTACCGCCGCGGCGCTGAAAGGCGACTTCAGCGTTCTGGACGCCGCCAAGTCCAGCGGGGGCTGCCTTTCTTCGGCCAAGATACTGAAGGACCCCAGCGGGAATCCCTATCCCAATAACCAGATCCCGGTCAACACCTTCGACCCAGCCGGTTTTAAGCTGGCGTCCACTTATCTTCCGGTGTCCACCAACCCATGCGGCACGCAATTGTTCGGATACCTCGCGAACAATCCGGACGACCAGTTCATCACCCGCGTCGATTACAACATCAGCAGCAAGCACTTCTTCTACGGCCGTTACTTTATGTACCAGTACAAGGCTCTGTCGCTGTTCGACGGGCATAACGCGCTTACCACCGGAACGGCGGGCAATGCCCAGCGATCGCAGACCATGACCATCGGCGACACTTACACGTTCAGCCCCACCCTGGTGAATTCCTTTCACGCCACTTTCGACCGGCGGCGCAACGACCGCTCGTCGGCGAGCAACCTGTTCAGCCCCACGGACCTGGGCGTGAAAATGTTCGTCAACGCCCCGAATTACACCCAGCTTACCGTCAGCGGGTACTCCGGAGGCGGCTTTAACATCGGCTGCGGCACCTGCGCACTTTCGAACTTTAACATCAACACGTACCAGGTGGCCGACGACTTCACCTGGATCCACGGCAGGCACCAGATCGGGTTCGGCTTCGACGGCCGCAAGGACCAGTTCAATTCGTTCAACTACCAGCAGGCCAACGGCCAGTTCACCTTCAATGGCAGCACCACGGGAGACGGCCTGGCGGACTTGCTGGTCGGCCGTTTTTCAGGTTTGACCGATGGCAACGTGATTTCGGATTACCTGCGCCAGACTGTGATCGCCGGCTATGTCCAGGATGCCTTCAAGGTATCGCCGCACTTCAGCATGAACTTTGGCCTGCGCTGGGAACCTTCCGTTCCTTCTTATGACAAGCAGGGGCGCGGCAACCAGTTCAGTTGGCCGCTCTTCCTTCAGGGCTGGCACAGCTCGGTGTATCCCACCGCGCCCGCGGGCCTGATCTTCTACGGCGACAAGGAGGACAAGTACGGGAAGGCATTGACGGCTTCTCACTGGGCCACCTTTTCGCCCCGCCTCGGTATGGTTTGGGATCCCAAGGGCGATGGCAAACAGACCATCCGCGCCGGGTTCGTCCTGATGCACGACACTACGGAGTTGTTCTATCCCGAGCGCTGGACCACCAATGCGCCATACGTCTCCTCGTTGACCCTGACCAGCGGACAATTTTCCGATCCGTTCGCCAATTATGTCCTGAACGGCAAACCCGGCGATCCGTTCCCGGGCGCCAGCGTTTTCCCCACCCAAGGCACTTACATCAGCATTCCGGGCAACGTCGGGGTCACTTACATGATGCAGTGGAACCTCAGCTATCAGCGGCAGATTGGCAGGGACTGGGTTGTTTCCGCGAATTACCTGGGCAACGCCGGCCGGCATATCCTGGGTTCAACGGATGTCAACTACGCAATCCCCACCGCCGGCGCGTCCACGTCTAACACCAACGCCCGTCGCCTGACTAATCTTGTCAACCCCACGCTCGGTCAATACTACGCGAACATCCAGCAAACCGATGACGGCGCCAATTCCGAGTTCCACGCCTTGTTCCTTTCCGCCAAGCACCAGTTCGCCCACAACTTCACTCTGAATACGACCTACACCTGGAGTCACTGCGTGAGCTCGTGGGATTTCGCTGGAGAACTGGCCGGCGTCATCTACCAAAACCCGCTCAACCGGGCCACGGGCGAGCGCGGCAACTGCGGCTACGATCACCGGCACTCCTTCATCAGCAGCCTGGTGGTGGTGACTCCCGGCTGGGGCAACGGTTTCGCCAGGCGGCTGACGCAGTCCTGGCAGTTCTCCCCGGTCATCGGCTTCGTTACCGGCAACCCGATCCAGCTTACTGACGGCGGCAAGGATATTTCCCTCAGCGGCCAGGGACTCGATCGTCCCAACGTCATTCTGCCCGGCCAGACTTACACGGTTTCCCAGAGCGATCCGCCTCTTTGGTTCAACCCCGCGGCTTTTCAGTGCGCCGGGTCGAATGCGGCTTGCACCGTTTTCAGCGGACAGTTCGGCAACCTCGGCCGAAATGCGGTCTACGGTCCGGGGCAGATCACTTGGGACATGGCGGTGAGCCGGCAGTTGGCCTTCCACGAGCGCTTCAAGGTGGAGGTCAGGGCCGATTTCTTCAACATCATGAACCACGCCAACTGGAATAACCCGACCACCAACATCACCAGCGGCACCTTCGGCGAGGTGACTTCGTTCGGCGCGCCGCGCATCATCCAAATGGCGCTCAAGCTGTACTTCTAGATCCGTCCGGGTGGGGCAGGTTTCCGGCCTGCCCCGCTTCAGCCTCCGGATACCAGACCCGGCGCCCTTCCACCTTCGCGAACGGCGTGAGTGTGTGCGGATTCCGTTTCGCCGCGCTCATGATGTGCCAGGTCTTCACCCCGCGTACCAGCAGCGCGTCTGCGATCAGCGACCGGTGGCAGCGCCAGGGCACCGCTTCGGCGCACATGATCGCCACCGCGCGCCCTTCGTTCTCGATCGCGATCAACTCCTCCAGATGCTGCGCGAACTCGGCCGTCTGCATGTAGTCCGCGTAGCCGCGGAAGCTGGCATTGCGCCATCCGGTGTTGATCGTATCCTTGCGGCTGTGGCGCAGCCCTCCCAGCCCCGGCATATGGATATAGCGGATTCCGGCCGCCGCCAGCGCGGGCTCCAGGGCATCGCGGTTGAATTGCGGATTGTGCCGCGATTTCGTCACCGTCCGGACGTCCGCCAGCACCTCGACCCCGTTCGCCTGCAGCATCTCCACGAATTCCTCGATCGTGCGCGTGGAGTGTCCGATGGTCAGCAAATTACGCGAGCTTCACCAGCACCGTGGCGACCGACAGGGGCGGCAGTTCCGCGGTCAGCGTGCCGGCCTGCGCCGATACCTTTAGAGGCTTCGGCAGGATCTTGTTCGGCTCGGCGAACGTGTTGGCCGCGTTCATGTCGCTAGCCTGCAGCACGCGCGCCGTCGCTCCCGTTGCCGATCCGCCCGCGATCGAGCACGTCACGCCGATCCCGGTATCCGGCTTCGGATTCACCAGCGTCACGGTGAGGTCCTTTCCGTCACGCGATGCCGACATGGAGAGCTCCATCGCCCCCCCCGCGCCGGTCTCCGTCGCCACGGACGTCTGGCCCAGGTGCGCTTTGGTCATTTCGTACACCCAGTAGGTAGTCGTGCGCACGCACTTGTCCTCTTCGGTGAGGAGCAGCGAGTGCAATACGTTCACCATCTGCGCGATGTTGGTCATCACCAGCTTGCCCGCCTGCCGATGGATCGCGTTGAGCCCGAGCGCCGCCGCCACTGCCGACCTCATCGTGATCTGCTGGAATAGCCGGCCGTACTTTTTCTCTTCCTCGGGGATCATCTGGTCCCACACGCCCCACTCGTCCAGCAGCAGGCCGACCGGCTGCTGACTGCCGCGCGGCGCTGCCAACTGGTCCAGCAGCGCGCGCTGCTCGATGATCGCTGCCTCGATATTTGGGAAGCTCGCGAACTGCTGGCGCATGGCATCCGCCGTGAACTGCATCGATGGGTTGCGCGCGTTGGAGTAGAAGTGCATGGCGAAACCGTTGGGGCGCGGTCCGCGCGGCATGTTGCCCCAGAACTTCTGCGTCCACTCCTTGTTGTTGCCGTTCGGCCCGCAGGCCACCATGAACGGCTGCGTGCCCCCGAACGGCCGCACGTAGGTCGCGAAACGGCGGTAGATAGTGGCGTACTCGTCGCCGCTCATGTTGCCGCCGCAGCCCCAGTTCTCGTTGCCGACACCCCAGTACTTCACTCCGAACGGCTCCGGCGACCCGTTGGCCGCGCGCTCGTCGGCCAGCGAGCTCCCCTTCGGATAATTGCAGTACTCGATCCAGTCGCGCAGCTCTTCCGGCGTGCCGCTGCCGACGTTGCCCGCGAGGTACGGCTCGGCGCCGATCAGCCGGCAGAGGCCGATGAATTCGTGCGTGCCGAAGCTGTTGTCCTCGGTGTACATGCCCCAGTGGATGTTGACGCGCCTGGGCCGCTTGCCCCCCGGCCCAATGCCGTCGCGCCAGTGGTAATCGTCGGCGAAGCAGCCGCCCGGCCAACGCAGCACGGGGATCAGGCCCTTCAGGTAGTCGACCGCCTGCTTGCGGTAGCCGTCGATATTGGGGATGCTCGATCCCTTCCCGACCCACAAGCCGCCGTACACGCAGCTTCCCAGGTGCTCGGCAAAATGCCCGTGCAACTCGGGGCGGATCTTGCCCGTCTCCTTACCCAGATCGATGGAAACGCTCTGGCTGGCCGCGGGCGACGACACGCCCCTGCGCGTGGTCAGGACCGCGGCGGCACCGCCGGCCCCGAGCAGAAATCCGCGCCGGGAGAATGTTGTGTTCATATGGAATCATCATATATGTATCGCTCTTTGCTGCTGACCGCAACGCTGGCCGCGGCCTCCGCGCAGCCGGTCCGGCTCACGGTCAACACTCCCATCGTGACCCGCATCATCGACGAGAAGCTGTACGGCCAATCCGTGGACGCCGGCATCTGGGGCGAAGCGGTACGAAATCCCCGTTTTGTGGAGATGCGCGCGGAGGGCTCGTGGAGGGTACACGAAGGTGTGCTCGAGTGCCCGAGCCCCGGCGGCCGGCTTCGCTTGAACGGACAGCGCGATTTCGACCTCACCTTCGAGATGCGCCGCACCGAGGACGCCGGCACCCTCGTGATCGGGACTTTCGTGTTTTCCCCGGAAACCAATGGCTGGCAAAGGGCCCACCTTCGCGTTTCGGGCACGCGGGCGGACGTCTGGATCGACGACATGCCGCTCACTCCGCTCTCGCCCTCCGACGTGAACCTGGGCGCGCGCGGCGGCGCGGCGCAGTTTCGATCGTTCAAGTTCACTTCGCTCGACGGGCACCAGTTGTATTCCGCCTTGCCGCTGCCGCAGCGCAACTGGTACGCCGCGGGTCCGATCGAAGCCGCTCCTGGCGAAAACGGCCTGCGCGTGGCCACCGGCGATACCGATGCGATCGCGGCCATCGAGCAGCACGGCGTCGCGGTGCGCGCGGGCGACCCGCTGCGCGGAGAGCTTCGTGCCTCTGGTTCGCTGCAGGGCGTGACGGTGCGGCTGCTCGACGGCGCCAAGGTGATCGCCTCCTCCACCGGGCATCCGCTGACGCTTGCGCCCATCACGAGCGTTCCCGATGCGACACTCCAGATCCTTCTGCCTCGCCACTGCGACATCACCCTGCAGCAGATCGGTTTGACCTACGATTCGACGCGGGCCTCGGGCGGCTATCATCCGGACCTGGTTCAGGCTCTCGCGGCGCTGCGTCCGCCTATGCTCCGCTGGTCCGCCGAGAACTGGAAGACTGCCTCGTTCGGAGTCGATCAGTTCTTGGCGCTGGCTCAGAAGCTCGGCAGCACGCCGGTGATCGCCATCCCGCCGGGTTGGATCGGGCCCGATGTCGATGAGTTCATCCACCGCTACGAGTCCCGCGTGAAGTATTTCGATCGCGGCGGCTATGCGTCGGAATGGGAGGCGGATTCGCCGCTGGCCGCAGCCGTGGCGCTGATCGATCTGGAACGGGATTCCAGACTCCCCATGGCCGCGCCCGTGCTCGCGACGGTCATCGATTTCGACCGGCACCCCTGGGAACAAACGCCGGTCTACACTGTCATACAACTCTTTCGCGAACATTTCGGGACCGACGTTCTGCAGATGACCGGCGATTCCGGTAGTCTCAGCGCGATCGCGACGCGCACCCAGGACGGGCGCAAGATCTACGTCAAGCTGGTCAACCGCAGGTCCACTGCCGCCGATCTGGAGCTGAGCCTGCGCGGCGATTTCCCCATGCTCGCCGCCGATTTGAAGATCGCCGGCGCAGATTCCACGCGCGTCACGCCGGCGGGCATCGAGCGCTCCGGGCTGACGGTTCGATTCCGGCTGCCCGCTTTGTGCGCCGGAGTGGTCACGTTGACGCGATGAGCCGTGGGGCAGGTTCCCGGCCTGCCCCGTCTACCTCTCGAAGATGAGCTTGGCCTGCAGCTTCACCATGCCGCCTTCGGAGATCGATACTGCCTCGCCTTTGTTCTCCATGCCGCGCATGAAGTCCGGATCCATCCACGCGTACGGCGGCACTTCTTCCCAGGCGTAGAGCTTGTACTCGCCGGGCACCAGGTTCCGGATGCGGAACCGCCCCTCCTGATCGGTGGACACACGCTGGTACAGCTCCGATCGTTCCTCCGCCCGGGGAACCAGCACCACGGTGGCGCCGGACGATGGCTTGTCGGTTCGCGGGTCGATGACCGTGCCCTCCACCGCGCCGGCACTCGGGCTGATCAGAACGTCCAGGGGAGAAACGGCCCCGCTCACCTCCAGGCCGGAAGCCATCACGTCCACACTGCCGCTGCGAACGCTTTTGAGGTAGTGGCCGTCGGGCAGGCGCGTCATCTGGAAGGTGTATCGGTCCGCGCCGACGTCCTCCAGCTTGAACGATCCGTCAGCCTCGGTCTTCGCGTTCGGCATCGGCCCGTAGATTACCCCGCCGCTTTCCCACGAGAGCAGCCCGATATTCAAGCCGGCGAGCTTTTCGTCGCTTCGGCCCTCCACGCGTACCTTGCCGGCGATGGTGGTCCCGGCCCGGATGGCCACCTGCACTCCCTCGACGTTGGTGCCGCCCACCTGCAGCGGGACGCGGGTGGCGTAACGTTTGCTGTCCACGGTCGCGGTCGCCATCAGCATGTACGAGCCCGGCGCCACGCGCGAGATCTCGAAGGTTCCATCCGCCTGGACGGCGGCGCCGCGCGACCCCACCCCCATGCTCGCGATCCCCATCGTCAGGCGCGGCGTCAGCGAGAGGAACATGGTGCGCTGCTGCCCGTCGATATCGCACTCGACCTTTCCGCGCACGCTCACCGTGCGCGTCCTGGCCAGGGTGACGTCGATGTTGCGCATCTGCGCGCCGGCGGGAACGGGAATCGGCACTGCCGCGGCGGGATCCGTGGTGCGCGGATAGTAGGTGGTCGCGTACTCCTCGGCGGGCGCCACCAGCGGGTTCGAGCGGGCGGTCACACTCAGGAAATAGCGTCCCGGCGGCAGGCCGTACACGCGGTACTCGCCGAGATCGTTGGTGGTCGCGCCGGCGGCGCGAGTCAGTTGCTTGCGTCCCTGCAGATACCCGAGCGTGGAAGCCTGCACCTCGGCTCCCACCACGGGTTCGCCCTCGTCGTCGAGCACACGGCCGGTGATCACCGCGTGCGGGGTCATCAGCACCAGCAGTCCGCTCGCCTTCTGCCCGGGATCGAGCTTGACCGAGCTGGCATAGCGCGCCGGCGTAAATCCGTTGCGCTCCGCGCTGAGGACGTAACTGCCCGGATCGAGGCCGCTGAACACGTACTTGCCCTCGGAATCGGTGGCGGCCGTGTAGCTCGCCGGCGCGGGTGAACTTCGCGAGGCATCGGAACGCCGCAGAAAGACCACGGCTCGCCGCAGCCCTTCGCCGGTAGAGGAATTCACCACCATGCCTTCCACCGTGCAGCGCGTGTCCTGCGCAAAAAGCGCGATCGGGATCAGGCTTACGATCGCGGCCCGCATCATGACCTCATTTTACGGCCTGTGCGCGTCCCTTCCACATCCCGCCGCGTCCGCGGGCCCACGCGATTGCCGAATGCACGGTCGCGCCCATGTAGAAGACAGCGATCGCCGGGAGCATCATCGCCCAGAACCAGGGACGGCCGTAGAAGCGCACTGCCGGCAGATAGGCCGCCGACATCAGCAGCCACGCCAGCGCTCCCAGCCCTTTGGCCGGACCGGGAGGCGCGAATAACGCCAGCAAGGGCGGCGCCAGGTAAGTCAGCGCCAGGCCCGCCACCGTTCCGGCGAGCAGCCACCAGGAGTAGCCGAGCTGTGTAAAGGCGGTGCGCGAGATCATCCGGCCGATCTCGCCGAGAGTGGCGTAGGAACGGATGCTGTGCGCTCCCGAGCTCAGGCCCAACCAGACCCGGCCTCCGGAGCGCTTCACTTCGCGCGCAAGCGCGCAGTCGTCGATCAGCTCGGCGCGGATTCGCTCGATCCCTCCGATGCGCTCCAGAGTCTCGCGCCGCACCAGCATACAACCTCCCGCGGCGCCCGCCGTGCGGCGGCGAGGGCTGCGAATCCACTTCGGCGGATAGAGTTGGAAGAAGAAGAACACGAACGCCGGAATCAGCGCCTGCTCCGCAAATGTGCGGCACTCCAGCGTCACCATGTGGGAGACCAGATCGTACGGGCCGGCGCGCGCTCGCCCCACCAGCCGTGCCACGGCATCCGGCGGGTGCACGATATCGGCGTCTGTGAGCAGCCAGTACTCGGGCTGGTCTTGAGCGGAGGCGCGAATGCCTTCGCTCACCGCCCACAGCTTGCCCGACCATCCGTCCGGCAGTTCGCGGGCCGTGACCACGCTGGCGCCGGCTTCGCGGGCCAGGCGCGCCGTCGCGTCGCCGCTGGCGTCATCCACCACCACCACGCGCACCTGCCCGGCCAGCGACTTCACGGCCTGCCTGATGTTCGCCGCTTCGTTCCGCGCGGGGATGACCGCTGTCACCGGGAACGGCGGCTCAGCGGACGGCGCATCGCGGCTTTCATCCCGCATTCGCCAGAAACCGCCCCGCCCCGCCAGCAGGTAGACCCAGATTGCCAGCGTCAGCGCGCTAGAGGTTACAAGGAGGTCGTGCACGCGGCCGGCCAGTCTCCCATCAGGAATTCCCGCAAGAGCGCGAAGAACCGCTCGGGCGCTTCGAAGGCAGGGAAGTGGCCCACGCCTTCCATCACCACCGCCTGCGCGTTGGGCAGGGCCGCGAGCCATTCGCGGCAAGCCTCATGCGGAAGGATGTCGGCGCTGCCATCCATGACCATCACCGGAGCGTCCACGGCGTGCGCCGCTTCGCGCCAGTCCCAATCGCCCATGCTGCGCATCGCCGCGCCCACCAGCGGGAAGACGCGCTCCAGCGCTTCGTTAGCGAATTGCGCCGGCCGGCTCTTCTTCGCGGGCCAAGGCGGCTTCACCGCGGTGCGGGTGTCCACGAAGGCGTTCCAGAAGGCTTCCATGTGTTCGCGCGTCTGGGGCGCGCCGGCGGCCATCTCCCGCATCAGGTCCGGCGCGACCGCTTGCAGGCGCGCGTTCTGTTCCTCCTGCACCGCGCGGAAGAAACTGCCGCCGCGCACCGGCGTGCTGCCGAACAGGACCATCCGCGCGACGCGCTCCGGGTGCAGCATCGCGTAGCGCGCCACGACGCCGCCGAAGTACGACGACCCGATCAGCGCCACCATTTCCAGCTCCAGGTTCTGGCGAACGGTCTCGAGATCTCGCACGTCCTGCTCGAAGCTCACGCAGTCCGGCGCGACGGCCGACGACCGCCCCCGTCCCCGCGGGTCGTACAGCACCACCTGGTTGCGGTCCGCAAGTATCTCGAACTCCTCGTTCCAGCATGCCAGCGGGACAATCACCGGCGCGGCGCTTCCCACCACCCGGACGAACAGCTTCGCACCGTCGGGCGTGGTGATATGGGTGTCCATCTCAACGCTCGTTTTCGGCCAGCACCTTTAGCATGTCGCGGTGTGCCAGAACCACTGCGGGGTCGCGCTGCAACACTTCGAAATAGCGGCGCGCGAAGCCGCGGCCGGACTCGTCCGGCACCAGCATGTGTCGGGCCTGCGCCGCCAGCCGCTCCAGGTCCGTGTCGCTCGCCGGAGCATCCTTCTGGTCGAGCGTCTCGTCGATCAGAACCACGAATTGCGACAACTCGCGCAGCCACTGAAACCACGGGTCGTTCAGCACCAGCTCGAGGTACTGCCCCGTGGAGGTGATGCGCGCGATGTCATGCTCGTACGCCGCCCGTTCGCTATCTAACAAAGATTTGTGTAAGTGTAACAGTCCATCCCGCAGCCGCTTGAGCCGCGCACGCAAGTCGGGCACGCAACTATCGTATCGTGAAAGAAGGATGAGTTTCCTCGATAACCTGGAGAACAACCTGAAGAGCCTGGAATCGGCCGGGCAGGGAAGGGAAGACGTCGCGCGCGAGCGGAAGGTCCGGACCGACGCGCGCGCCGACGCACAGGCCGCGGCGCCGAACGCCGAAGCACTGAAAAAGGGGCCGTTCACCGCCGAGCTCATGAAGCAGGCGAGCCGCATCGGATTCGCCTCGCGGACCAAGGTGCACATGGCGTGGCTGGGCTCCACTCTTCGCCTGGAAGCCCGCGAGCGCCGGCTGGAACTGCGCCCCACTGCCGCGGGCGTGGTCGCCGTTTATTTCGAGGACGGGAAAGAGACGGCCAGCGAGCCGGTGGACTTGGCGGGTAGCGCCGAAGCCCTGGTGCGCAAGTGGCTGGCCTGAACCTCAACCGGCCTCGACCTTGCCGAATTTCTCGAGCGCGCCGCGAATCTTCGCGGCATCTCCCACCGCCACGATCAAAGCCCGCGAAGGATCGAGATACTTGCGGGCAACTGCCTGCGCTTCGGCGGCAGTCACAGCGTTGATCTTTGCGGGATAACGCTCCCAATAATCCAGGCTGAATCCGTACCGGTAGCGAAGGTATGACTGATTGAGCACGGTGGCGGGCTGTTCCAGGTTGAGGGCGAAGTTCCCGATCACGGCTCGCTTCGCGGATTCGAGTTCGGCTGCCGGAATGGGCTCGTTGCACAACCGCTGAAGCTGCTCCAGCACGATGGCGATCGTGTCCTGTGTGGCGTCCGCCCGTGTGCCGGCGCGAACCTGCCAGAACCCTGGAAAGCGCGTTGCCGCCCAAACGCTCTGGACGTTGAACACGTACCTTTTTTCGTTGCGCAGAATGCGAAAAAGGCGCGAGCCTGACGTGGCGCCCAGCACCATGTCCATCACCGACATGGGGAACAGATCGGGATCGCGCCGGTCGAACAACAATCCTCCGATCACGAGTTCCGTCTGCTGGGCGCCGGGTCGGTCCACCAGCGCGATGCGCCGCGCGGTCGCGGGTTGAGGATTCGGCGGCAGCGTGACGTTGGCCTCCGGCGCCCGCCAGCCGCCAATCAGCTTCTCCATCTGCGATGAGAATGCCGCCGGCCGGACCCGCCCGATACAGGACACGACCATTTTGGCCGGCGTATACCGTTCGCGATGCCATGCCCCGAGCATCTCCGGCGTGAGTGCGGCCAGGCCTTCCGGAGATACCGAGTCCACGCTGGCCGGGTGCGGACCTAGAATCAGCCGCTGTGCCGTGCCGCTCGCGATCGCCGCGGGCCTGGTGAGACGCAGCCGGCTGCCGGCGATCAACCGCTGGCGCAGGCTGGTGAACTCGTCGGCGGGGAAGGACGGATGCAGCGCCACGCTCGTGAGCAGGTCGAGCCACTCGGAAAACCGGCTGGTCAAGCCCGAGCCATCCACGGTAGCTGTCTCGGCGCCGGATTGAGCGGAGCTGCGCAGGGTCGCGCCCAATCGCGCGGCTTCGTCGCCGATCTGCTTACCGCTGCGTCCGGCCGCGCCCTCGCGCAGCATTTCTGCCGTCATCTCGGCGACCCCGGGACGCGGTGAATAGACCGGACCGGCGCCTTCCACCTGGAACCGCACCAGCGCGATCGGCAGGCGGTTGTCTTCGATCGCCAGCAGCGTGACGCCGTTGGCGAGCTTTACAGGCTCCGCTTCCGGCAGCTTCACGGTCAGCGCCTCGCGGGATATCGGTGCGCGATTCAGATGTTCCGCGGCGCTGGCGCTTGCTGCCGCCATCGCCAGAAGTTCGCGCCGGGTCACGGAGTGGCCCTCGGGATGACCGTGAGAACCGTGCGTTTGGCCGGTGTGAGATACTTCCGCGCGGCTCGCTGAACGTCCGCGCTGGTGGTGCGCTGGTCCCGGCGTTGCAGGTCGTTAACGAGATTCAACTCTCCGAAGTCGGCGAGGGATTGCGCAAAGACCTGCGCCCGCGCCGTGGTGGTGATCATGGTGAAGGCCCAGCGTCGAAGCGCGTCCGTCGCGGAGCGCTCCATCTCGTCCTTTGGCACACCGTCGCGCGCGATGGACTCGATCTCCTGGTCCACCAGGCTCTCCGCCTGCGACGGATCTTTTCCCGGAGCCACCATCACCTGCAGAGACAGCAGGCCCGGAGCCGAGGCCTGATCCAGGCCGGTGACCACGCTGGTGGCTACACCCGCGGTCTTCACCAGCGAGTTGTTTAAACGCGCCGAGGCATTGCCGCCGAGTAACTCGGCGATGCGCTTCAGCGCAAACCAGTCCTGTTCCACAGGGGAGGGAGTCTGCCAGGCCATGATCAGGAGCGGAGAGGGAATCCCGACCTCGGCAGCTCGTTCGCGCTTTTCGGAAGTGCGTTCCGGCTCGTGCGTGTCTGGCGGAGGCGGCGCGGGGCGCGCTGGCACGCTCTCGAAATAGTGCCGGACCCGTTCTCGCGCCTTGGCGGAATCGAAGTCCCCGACCAGCGCCATCCCGGCGTTCGAAGGCACGTAATACGTCTGGTAGAATTTGCGCACGTCTTCCAGCGTGGCGCGATTCAGCTCGTCGATCTGGCCATAGGTCGATTGCTGATTCACGAAATTGTCGAAGGCCAGGGCGGTGAGGTGGAACAGCGGCGCGGCGTAGCCATTATTCATGGCCCGCGCGCGCTCTTCCAGCAGCGTAGTGCGCGCGGCGTCGAGCCGGTCCTGGTTGATGTCCAGCCCGCGCATGCGGTCGGCTTCCAGGAAAAGCGCAAGGTCGAGCTGATTCGCGGGCAGAGTCACCCAGACGATGGTCAGGTCCGGTGTGGTGAAGCCATCCATGGTGCCGCCGGCTTCGGAGACCAGCTCATGATACTCGTGGGGTGCCACGTTCGGAGAGCCCTCGTACATCGCGTGCTGCACCAGGTGAGCCAGCCCGGAGTGCCCGGGAGTGTCGCGGCGCAGCCCGGCGCGATACGCCACAGCCAGTGTGAAAGTCGGCGAGGCGTGATCCGGCGAGAGCGCCACCTGAAGCCCGCTGGCGAGCGCGAATTGTTCCAGCGGGAAGCGCACGGTGTCGGATGGGCGCGTGAACCACCAGGCCGCCGCCGCGGCAATGATCACCACCGCGCCTGCGGCCAGGTACCACTTGCCGCGGGCCGGCTTCGCGGGGACAGCTTTCGTCGGCTTGGCCGTTCCCTCCAGCGCGCGCATGGCTTCTTCCACCGACTGGAAGCGCGCCGCCGGATCTTTTTCCAGGCACTTCATGATCGCGGCGTCGATATGTTTGGGCAGCGAGGGCGCGACGGCCGAGGGCAGCGTCGGCCGCTCGCGGATCTGCTTTAGGGCCAGGGTGACCGCGGTGTCGCCTTTGAACGGCGGTGCGCCGGTGAACATCTCGTAAAGGATCAGGCCGAAGGCATAGATGTCGGTGCGCTGGTCCAGAGGCCGGCCCTCCGCCTGCTCAGGCGCCATGTAGGCTGGCGTGCCCACCACGCTCCCGGTGACCGTGACGTCCTCGGCGTAGGATCGCGAAATGCCGAAGTCCATCACCTTCACCTCGCCGCCCGCGCCGATCATGATGTTCTCGGGCTTGAGGTCGCGGTGTACGATCGACTGGCGATGTGCCTCGGCCAGCCCGGCGGCAAGCTGGCGCGCGATCTCCAGGCCGCGGGCGGCATCCAGCTTGCCTTCCCGCTGGAGCACGCCGCGCAGGCTTTCGCCCTCGACGAACTCCATGGTGAGATAGACCAGGTCGCTGGCCCGGTTGAATTCGTACAGCCGCGCCACGTTTCGGTGAGTGATCTTGTGTGCCAGCCGCAGCTCGTTCTTGAAGCGCTCCAGGATCTGCATATTGGCCGCGATCTCCGGCTTCAGGACTTTGACCGCGACCTCTTCACCCGTCTCCCGGTCGCGAGCTTTGTAGACGATGCCCATGCCGCCGCGGCCCAGCTCGCCAAGGACCTCGTACCGGGCCGGGAGGGGGAAAGCCCGGATGGGATCCATGAACCGGGTCTCATCGTCGGGGGTCGGCACCAGACCATCCTAGCGCAGGCGTCCCGAGCGCGCGTTCTGCTGTTACAATCTCTTGCCATGTGGAGAATGCTTTTGCTTGTCGGAACGGCCGCGGCCGCATGTGCCGCCGTGGAACAGAAGGACGTCGAGTACGGGCGGCCGGACGGCAAGCCGCTCCTGCTGGACCTGTACGTCCCGGACGGCGCGGGGCCTTTCCCGGCAGCGATCCTGGTGCACGGCGGCGGCTTCGACGAGGGCAGCAAGAGCACCAACGTGCGCCCCCTTTTCAGCGTGCTCGCCGATTCGGGCTTTGCGTGGTTCAGCATCGATTACCGGCTGGCGCCCGCGGCCCGCCTGCCCGAGGCCTTCGCGGACGTGCGGACCGCCATCCGCTGGGTGAAGGCGAACGCCGCGAAATATCGAGTGGACGTATCCAGGATTGCCCTGATCGGCGAATCTGCCGGCGGCTTCCTGGTGAACTACACCGCGACCCACCTGACCCCGGACACGCGCGTGGCCGCGGTCGTAGACATGTACGGACCCGTCGATTACGAAAAGATAGCGCTGGAGCGGCGGGACCATCCCGAGCGCTTCAACATGGCCAGCATCAACCGGCACGCGGCCAATGGCGGCGGAATCCACTTCTTCGGGGCCGATACCCTGGACGATGCCGGGCGGGCGAAGGTGCGCGCCGCTTCGCCGATTCACGCAATAAATAAGACCATGCCGCCCTTCCTGTGCATCCATGGCACGAAGGATGACCAGGTGCCCTACGATCAGTCGCCGGCCATGTGTGATGCCATGCACAAAGTGGGCGCCGTGTGCGAGCTGATAACGATTGAGGGCGGCGGCCACGGAATGAGCGGCTGGCGCGCACCGGAGATGCAGCACTGGAAGCCCGAAATGATCTCCTGGCTGAAGAAAACACTGAACGTGGAGTAACCGGGTGCCGATCGTCGCGCTCGTGCTGGCGGTGGGCTTCGGCTTTGCTCTATTCCTCCTGCTACGCGCGCACAGCGCAGACCGGGCTGCCGCTCGTGCCCGCGCCATGCTCCAGGAGGCGCGCGATCGCTCGGACGAGCGCGCGGCGCAACTGCTGGCGCAGTGCTGCGCGGAATCCGAAAAGATTTTAGCGAGCCACCCGCGCCATCTCCTCGCGTGGCATGTCTGGGGCGCCGCGCTCTGGTGCCTGGGCCGATGGTCTCCGGCGGACAAGGCCGACGCCCTGTTCGCCGAAGCCGAAGAAAAATTCTGGCGTGCCCTCGAGATCAAACCGGACGACACCAAGCTGACCATCGATCTCTGCTGGGTCCTCTGGGAGCGCGCCGGCCTGCACGCCGGCGTCATGGGCCTGGAATACCTGGAGCGTATCTGCGAAGAGAGTGAGCGGCTGCTCGTGCTGAAACCCGGTGAAGCCCGCCTGCTGAACTTCTGGGCCAGCGCTCTCTGCTGCATGGGAACCCGGATGTCCGGCCCGGACGCCGACTCCATGCTTGCCGCGGCGGAAGCCAAATTCAAAGAAGTGCTGGCCGTCACTCCCAACGATCAGAATGTAATGAGCTCGCTGGGAAACGTGCTCTGGCGGCGCTCCCGGCTACGCCACGGCGATGAGGCGCGCGAATTCCTGATCCGGGCCTGGGAGTGGCTGGAAAGGGCCTTGAAGATCAAGCCGGGCGATCCACGCGCGCTCTCGACCGGAGCATGGGTGCTCTATGCCCGCACCAAATCGATGCCCGGCGAAGAAACCAACCGCATGTTGGCCGACGCCGCTGCTCGTTTCGCAGCAGCCGAATCGGGCGGAGCAGACAGGTTGCTCCAGGGCCAGGGGATTCTACTGTGGGCACAGTCACGCTGCGCCGGCACAGAGCAGGCCGCGGAACTGTTGTGGCACGCCAAAATCAGGCTGGCCGAAGCCGAATCGCACGAACCCGAATCCGCAGCCTACAACCTCGCGTGTGTGTGCGCCCAGCTTGGCGAGCCCGATGAGTGCCGGCACTGGCTGGAGAAGAGCCGCGAGCCGGGCATCCTGGTCAGCCGGGAACAAATGGCCAACGAGGATGAATTGGTCAACGTGCGCGAATACGCCTGGTTCCGGCAGTTACTCGGTTACTGATATCCGCGCTCAGCGGTCGTGATCGTGATCATGGTCGTGGTCGTGGTGGTAGTCGCGGTCGTGGCTGTGGTCCCACTCGTGTTCGTGGCGGACCCGTCCGCGGTTGCCTTCCCAGTAGCCCTCGAACCAGCGCGAGCCGTCATGATGCGGCGCGATCCAATTCGCACCCGCGTAGGGGGGGCGCGTCCAGTAACCCTCGTGCCACTTATAATGCCCGTTTACGGGATACCAGTAGCCGTCCACCCAGAGGTAGTCGGGACCCGGCGCCGCAGGACGTACTCTGAGTACGTGCGGCGGCGGTGGTGCGCCGATCGTGACTCCGACCGAGATCTGTCCGAACAACGACGTTGCAGCAAGCAGCAGAGGAACCATGAACAAGCGTTTCATGCCGTTTTTCTCCGCACGAATCATGCCAGGTTCGAATTCGGACACCGGTTTTCCCAGCGTCGATCAGGACAGCACTCTCCTTCGCTGAATCGCAAGGAGTTGTCTTTGGACGTGGACGTGCTGCCCTCGCGGACAATGCATCACATTGGCTATGACCTGCAATTCGCCCTGCGAATGCTGCGCCGGAATCCCGGCGTGACGGTGGTTGCGCTGGTGGCGCTGGGACTGGGAATCGGCGCCAACAGTGCAGTTTTTACCGTACTGAACGGCGTGCTGCTGCGGCCCCTGCCATTTCCCCAAGCGGACCGTCTGTTGATGCTCTCCCACGCTCCGGCGGTGGGTCCGTTCGGTCCGTCGCTGGGGATGGTCGAACACGACTACCTGGATTTCCTTCCACACAATCAGGCCTTCGAACGGCTGGCTACGTTCAACCAGAATCAGGTCACGTTGACGGGGGTCGGAGAGGCCGCGCGGCTTCCGGCAGCCGATGTCACCACCGGGTTCCTTTCGACGCTCCGCGTGGCGCCCGCGATTGGCCGCGATTTCCGCGGTGGCGAGGAGAACGTCGTTCTGATCGCGGATGGGCTCTGGCACAGCCGCTTCCGCGACGACCGGAGCATCGTGGGACGGACGATCAAGCTCGACGGTGTGCCGCATACCATCCTCGGCGTGATGCCCCGGGACTTTCACTTTCCATATGACGCGCAGATTTGGAAGCCCTTCGTGGTGCGCGTGAATCCCCACCTTGCAATGTTCCGTCCGGTGGTCGGCCGGTTGAAGGCCGGAGCATCGCGCGCCCAGGCGCAAGCGGAATTCCTGGCGTTTGCGCGCGCCGAATTGCTAGCCTCGCCTCCGCGCGACAGGAGTCGCGCGCCGGTGCCGCGCGTCGTGCCTCTGAAGGATCTGCTGGTAGGGGACGTGCGCGAGTCCCTGCGAATCTTTGCGGGCGCCGTGGCGTTCGTCCTCCTGATCGCATGTGCCAACGTGGCGAATCTCCTGTTGATGCGCGCCGAGTCGCGCCGGCAGGAGATGTCGGTGCGTGTAGCCATGGGAGCGGGACGCCTGCAACTCGTGCGCCAACTGCTCGCCGAGAGCGTGGTGGTTTCTCTGCTGGGCGGCGCCGCCGGCCTCCTTTTCGCGCTCTGGGGCGTGCCGGCGCTGCTGGCCCTGGCGCCGGAAGGCCGGATTCCGCGCCTCGGAGAGATTCACATCGATGCGGCGGTCCTGGTCTTCACCTTCGGGGTGTCGCTCTTGACCGGCCTGCTGTTCGGCGCGGCGCCGGCCCTGCACGCGATACGGCGTACCGTGAACCACGAGTTGAATCGTAATTCCCGTTCATCGGCCGGAGCCGGCGGCGGAGTGCTCAGCGCGCTGGTGGTGGCGGAAATCGCGCTCGCGCTGGTGCTGCTCACCGGCGCCGGCCTGATGGTGAAAAGCCTGTGGCGATTGCAGGCGATCGATCCGGGCTTCCGGCCCCAGAACGTCGTCGCCATGACCGTGACCCTGTCGGATGCCGTGTACCGGGAACCCGCCGATATCACGGCATTCCACGATCGCGTGCTCGAAAAGTTGGCGGCCATTCCCGGAATCTCGGCCGCTGCAGCGGTGAATTCGCTGCCCCTGGGCGGAACCCTGACTCGAGGCGACATGGTGCTCGAGAACCGGCGCTTCCCCGCTGGATTTGCGGTAGACAAGCTGGTGGTCAGCGCAAACTACTTCCGCGCTATGGGAATCCGCGTCTTGAGCGGCCGCGATTTCTCGGACCGCGACACGGCGGATGCGCCGCGCGCGGCCGTGATCAGCCAGTCGGCCGCACGAACGGTGTGGCCCGGCGAAGATCCGCTGGGTAAGCGAATTTCCGAGGCGGACCGGCCCAAGGCCACGGATTGGTACACCATCGTCGGCGTGGTGAGCGACGTCCGGCAGTGGAGCCTCGCCAAAACGCCCAGCCCCGCCCTGTATTTTCCCTATCGGCAATCGCCGCACGCGGGCTGGCTCCCGCAGATGACGTTCGTGGCTCGCACCGCCGGAGCGGCACCGCGGGTGGCGCCCGCGATGCGAGCGGCGGTGCGCGAGGTGGACGCGGACCAGCCCATCGAGCGCATGGCGTCGATGCCGGACGTGGTGGCGGCCACCGGGGCGGAGCGCGCCTTCCAGGCGCGGCTCCTGACGGCTTTCGCGGTGCTGGCGTTGGCGCTGGCGGTGATCGGAGTCTACGGCGTGCTGGCCTATGCAGTCGCGGCGCGCACGCGCGAGATCGGCATCCGGATGGCCCTCGGCGCGCAAGCACGCGATGTGCTTGGCATGATTCTGCGGCGGACATCCGCGCTGGCCGCCGGCGGTCTGGCCTTCGGTACGGCAGGTGCACTGTTTGCTACCAGGGTGCTGGAGAAAATGCTGTTCGAGGTCACACCGCACGACGCCCCGACCATGATCGCCGTGGGAAGCATTCTCGGGCTGGCCGCGATTGCCGCAGGTTGGCTGCCTGCCCGCCGCGCCTCGCGGGTCGATCCCATGATCGCCCTCCGCTGGGAGTAATCGTGGGGCAGGGTTCCCGACCTGCCCCGAGGCGAGGCCTTACTTCCGTGGCCGAGCCCTTCGTCGGCAAACCAGCCCGTCCAGGTCACGAGTTTCGGCGCGGGCGATTGCGCCAGGGAAACCGCACAAGCCGCAAGAACGCAAGCAAGCATCCGCATGTCAATATCCCTCGTGCTGGCTCGGACGGCGCGATGGCCGATGCGGTTAGTTCTCGATCGGCACGCGTTCCGCGAAGTCGACCACGATCACCGGCAGCGGCGTCTTACGCGATTCGAGCCGCAGGCCGAGCTGCTGCTGAACGGCCGCATAGATGGATGGACCCGCTGCCGGGTCGGGCGGCACCTCACCGGGCGTACGGGGCTCGGGAGCCCAGCTCAGGTCGATCGCGTAGGGACCCTCGAGGCCGGTGCGGTCGAGGATCGGCTCGCGGAGAAAGCGCGAAAGGATCGTAGTCAGCACTTCCATGGTCATGCCGCTGGAGATGATGTGGCCGTAAAGGTTGCGATTGTGCGAGGCGTCGGCGCCCGGCTCGGCCGGATGAATCTTGAGTTCCTTCCTGCCGGGGACCAGTTCGAGATGTGAGATCTCCCGCTGTTCGGTGTGGATCCTCAGCCGGAATCGCTCGGTGAGCAGCCCCTGAAGCATGAGCAGGACCTGCTCGCGCGCGGTGTCCGCGGGTGCTTTGGCGTCGATCTTGAAGCGAATGGACTTGTCCTTGATCCAGTCCGGGCCGGCAACCTGCGCGTCGTTATTGATGCCCCAGGCGAAACGTACGGCTTCGCTCAGAGTGACGTTGGTCATGGTCAACTGGCCGTGCAGAATACGGCCGAGATTGGCGGTGTAGAGATCGCCCGTGATCTGCTCGGGCTTGACCGAGGCCACGTCGAACGCCGCCGTCTGCGCATGGAGCACCACCGCGAGCATAACGCCCGGCATCGCGCTGAGGAACATACTAATTAATTAGTACTAATGGGCCGCGGTGTCAAGCCGCCGGCTGCAGTCTCTCCCACAACGCCCGGTAGTATTTCAGGAACCGCTCGGGCTCTTTGCTCTCCGGAGCCTCGCACAGCGTCCAGCGGTCGTACTTCGTCTGGCGCATCAGTGCGAACAGCTCCCGGTACGGATAACCGCTCACCAGCTCGTTGATGTGGCAGCTCACGAGCCACGGCCGGAGCAGGTCGAAGCTCGCCTTCACGCTGCCGTTCACCACGTCGGTGGGATTCGAATTCCAGCACAGGCCGACGTTCTTGTGGTTGGTGGCGCGCATGATCTCCGCCGCGTTGGCTGGCAACTGGGTCTCCGGGCCGTGCACTTCGAGCCACACTTCGACCCCGTAGCCGTAGGCGTGCTCGCCCACTTCCCTCAGCCCCGCCGCGATGTTCTGGATCGTGGTCTCCTTCGGCACTCCCTTCGCCAGCCCGTTGGGACGCACTTTTATGCCCCACGCTCCGGAATCGTGCGCCAGCTCCACAAACTGCTTGGCCAGATCGATCTGCCGTCGCCGCTCCGCCGCATCGGCCGACTGGAACTCGCAGGTGGTGCCGAAGCTCAGCAGCCGCACCTTGCTGTGCTCGAATCGTGTCTTCACGCGCTCGCGCTCCTCTGCGGAAAGCGACGGCTCGACGCCGTGCTTGTGCCCCGTGCGAAGCTCCACCGCCTCGAATCCGGTTGCCTCCAGGGTGCGAATCACGGTCTCCAGGTCCATCGCCTGCAGCACCTGGTAGGTTACGGCTCCAAGAAGCATGGGCTCATTTTAGCGCCGCGTGGTGTCGCGCCCCAGCGGGCCGAACTCGAGCAGCTCGTGGAAATACCACGGAGGGTTCGAAATGCCCACGGCCTGCATCAGCGTGCGCTCGAGCAGCGTGTATGGCTGGTAATAGAAGACCGCGGGGCGCACGACAGCGCGGAGCCTGGCCTCGATACGCGCGTTCTGGCCGCCTGGAGAAACGTCGTGCGTGTTGCGCAGGAACCACACGATCTGCAAACGTGGATTTTCCAGGAGAGTCTCGATATCCGCCGATTCGCTGGGCACCACGGCGCGCGATGCCCCGAGCGCATACCGCAGCGCCACCGGATCCGAGTTGGCGGAATCGGCCAGGATCACGGAATTGGCCGCGGTCGAATTCTCCCGGATGTACCGGGCGATCTCGGCCATCGGCATGGGGTATTGCTTGTTGCGGAAATTCGATCGGTGGAAGTAACACCAGGCGCCCGAAAGCGAGAACACCACCATCGCCCCGAGCACCAGGTTCCCTGCACGGCGATGGACACCCGCGCCCGCGGCGAGCATCATCAGGAAAAAGGGCAGCACAAACAGCATCCGCGCCGGGACGAACGGGTACGAAACCCACCGCGCCACACCGACGAATCCGATGGCCGTCAGAACGCCTGTCAGCGCTGCGGTCCGCCGGTATTGGCGCGCGCCTGCGTACAAGAGCCACAGGGCCGCGGCTATGATCGCAACGCCCAGGACCAGGATCAGGTCCGGCACCGCTTCTCCCATGGCGAACGAGACTGCCCAGTATGCGGCCTTCACCGGCAGCTCGAGCAGAGGCATCCCGGTCAGGTTGTAGCCCACGCCCTGTCTGCCCCACGACTCCAGCGAAGCGGCCAGCCGCCAGATCCACGGCGCATAGCCGGCTGCGACCGCCGCGTCCACGGCGAGCAGCGGCACAATGCGCCGGTAATAAAGCAGGAAAATGTTCGCCGCCATCAGCAGCGCGATGCCCGGCGCGTAGTGTGTGTACAGAGCGCCGAGCAGCACCAGCGTGAACCATCCGCCGGCTCGCCATCCCGGCTGCCCGGCTAGCCGCAACAGACAGGCGGCGCCCACGCAGATCAGCAGCGCCTGCAGCGAGTACGAGCGGCACATCCGTGAGTACAGCAACAGGCACGGAGACAGCGACCACAGTGCCAAAGTCCACCACCGAACGCGCGCCGGCAAGGCCCGGGTCCACAGCGCGTCCAGTGCCACCGTTGCCAGTAATGCGAAGATCACCGACAGCGCCCGCGCCTGCACCGCCCAGTCCAGCCCGAGAGGGATCCGCAGCCACCCGTACAGGAGCAGGTAGTAGAACGGCGGGTGGACATCGGCGGCGGCGAAGGCAATGACGTCAGGCAGCGGTTTATGAAGCGCGAGCAGCGTGCCCGCTTCGTCCATCCACGGCGACAGCA
>DATJYW010000475.1:0-23462 GCA_035499435.1 Candidatus Acidiferrales bacterium
AACAGGCCCTCCTCGACGACGTCGTCCTTGCCCAGTGGCTCAAGCGCCGCTACCTTCGCCTCGAGCACGAATTCGTCAACGCCAGTGTCGCCGCCCTCCCCGAAGGCTCCGGCCCCGACACCGCCCTCACCACCGTCTTCACGCAGGACTGTGAAGGCTCCAAGGTTCTCGACAAGATTTTCCGCCGCCAGCAGTTCGCCGACCGCCTCTTCCGCCGCTCCGTCGCCGACCTTCGCAAAGCCATCGCCCTTCGCCGCGAGCTCCAGGTCGCCAACGCCGCCTCCAGAAGGCTCCTGCAAAAACGAACCGGATTTGACCCTTACCGTCTACCGAACCTTGACGATACAGTACCCCCGACGCCCGGCACCCCGGCGACGCAGCCCCCCGACCCCCGGCCCCTGACCCCCGACCCCGGCGGCGCAGCCGCCTAGACCAACGTCGTAGTCATGAAACCTTCCCTGCGGGAGTGCGCGAAGCGCAGGAATTCACCCTCGATCCCGCGAGGTGACGGGCCCTGGCCGTACACAAACTGAAAATGACGCCGGATACGCAGGCCGTTTACCGGAACTGCGCGCAGCAGGCCCAGCGCCAGCTCCTTCCCCAGCGCCCAGCGCGACACGAACCCGGTGCCCAGACCCGCAACGATGGCCGATTTGATCGACTCCGTGGAATCCAGATCCAGCACGATGTGCAGCTTCTTGGTGTCGAGGCGGGCGCGGCGCAGCGCGTCCTCCACCACCTGACGTGTGCCGGAGCCGTGCTCGCGCAGAATGATGCGCGCCTGTTTGAGCGCGGCCGCATCGATCGAACCGGCGGCAGCCCATTCGTGAGCCGGCGGAACCACGTACACGATCTCGTCCTCCACGAACGGTTCGCATTTGACGTCGCCGCGCCCCGGCGGACCTTCGATCAGGCCGAGCGCGATCCGGCCCTCGACCAGCGCCGCGACTACGTCGGCCGTGTTGCCGCTGAAAATGGAAAGCTGGATGGCGGGGAACGCTGCCAGGAATTCGCCGGCGAGGCGCGGCAAAAGGTATTGGGCGATCGTGGTGGAAGCGCCCAGCGCAAGATTCCCGCGCGTCTCGCCCTTCAGCGCGGCCAGCTTCTGCTCGGCCTCCGCGCACAGGCCGGCGATGCGGCGCGCGTAATTGTTGAGCAGCCGGCCGGCGGGCGTCAGCGCGATCTTTTGCCCGGTGCGGTCGAACAGGCGCAGGCCCAGGTCCTCTTCCAGGTTCTTGATCTGCATCGTGACCGCGGGCTGGGTCAGAAAGAGGCGTTCGGCGGCGCGGGTGAAGCTGAGCTCTTCGGCGACGATGCGGAAGACCCGCAGGCGGAAGGGTTCCACAGACTATGAGGCTACCAGTAAAACGCCCGAATCAACCCAAGACTCAGAATCGAGATGAAACACCAGGCGCCGGCGCCCAGAAGAAACGGGCGCATCCCCGCGGCGCGCAGCTTGCGCAGGCTGGTCTCCAGGCCCATCGCGGCCAGCGCAGCCGCCAGCAGAAACTGGTTGGCTGTGACCAGGCGCGCGGTCCAGGCCGCGGGAATCAGGCCCAGGCTGTTGACCGCGATCACCGCCAGAAACCCGGCCAGAAACCACGGCATGGCCACCTTGGCGCGATTGCCGTCGGCCGCCTGGCGGCGGCGTGTAGCCAGATAGCCCAGGGTGAACACCACCGGCGCCAGCAGCATCACGCGCGAGAGTTTGCTGATGGCCCCATACTGCGCGCTCACGCTGCCCCCCTGAAAAGCCGCCGCGACAACCTGCGCGATCTCGTGAATCGATGCGCCGGTCCACAATCCGTAGGAAGGCGACGGCATGCCCATCGCCGCCGCGGCGAGCGGATACAGCAGGATGCTGGCCGTGCCGAGCGCGGTGATGATCGCGATCGAGTAAGTGACAGCCTCGTCGTCGGCTTCGGTCACGGTGTTGGTGGCGACAATCGCGGACGCCCCGCAGATCGACGTGCCGGCGGCGATCAGCTCGGCAACCTTGGGGTCCACGCCGAGGCGGCGCCCCAGCCAGACGGTGAAGAGAAATGTGCAGACCAGGGAGGCCAGCACGATCAGGAATCCCGGCCCGCCCACCTGCCAGATCTGGCGCATGCTGATCTGGAAGCCAAGCAGCACGATCGCCAGCCGCAGCACGCGGCGCATCGAAAAGCGGATGCCGGACTGCATCGCGGCGGGCACGCCGGTCGTATTGCCGATGGCCATTCCCAACAGGATGGCCAGCATGAGCGCGCTGATTCCGCTCGCGGCGGGGACCGCGTGCAGCCACCGCGCCGCCCAAGCCAGCACGGCGGTGAGGGCAACTCCGGGAAGCAGTTTCCAGATCGTGGATCGCATCGAGACCTGTAAGTAGTTTGCCGTGGCGCCGGCGCGGCGTCGAATGAATTCATTGGATGGGTCATCAGGGAAACTAATGGTGAGATACGATGGCCGCATGCTATCGCGGAGACAATTTGTAGGCGGCGTCGCGGCCGGGCTGGCGGCGCAGACGCGAAACGGCCGTCCTCCCAACGTGGTGATTTTCCTGGCCGACGATCTCGGCTGCCACGACCTCGGCTGCTGGGGCGCGGACGACCTGAAAACGCCCAATATCGACGCGCTCGCGGCCGCCGGCGCGCGCTTCACCAACTGGTATGCGGCGGCGCCGGTGTGCGCGCCTTCACGTGCGGCGCTGCTGACCGGCCGCTATCCGATTCGCGCCGGAGTGCCGGATAACGGCCCGCCTCTGGCGCCCTCCGAAAAGACGATAGCGGAGCTGGTGAAGCCGGCCGGCTATGCGACAGGATTATTCGGGAAGTGGCACCTCGGCTCGACGCCGGAGACCGTGCCCAACGCCCACGGCTTCGACCGCTTCGTCGGCTTTCACTCGGGCTGCATCGACTACTACTCGCACCGTTACTATTGGGGTGAGCCGCGCACCGTCAACTATCACGACCTCTGGCGCGACCGCCGGGAGGTCTTCGAAGACGGCGAATACGCCACCGAGCTGTGGGCCCGCGAAGCGGCGCAGTTCGTCCGCGACAACCGCGGCAATCCGTTCTTCGCCTACGTGCCGTTCAACGCGCCGCACTATCCGATGCACGCGCCGAAGAAGTACCTGGAGCGGTTCCCGGCTCTCGAACCCGAGCGCCGGACCTACGCGTCCATGATCGCGGCGCTGGACGACGGCGTCGGCATGGTGGTGCGCACCCTGCGCGAGCTGGGCCTGGCTCAGAACACGCTGGTGTTCTTCAGCGCCGATAACGGAGCCACGCGCGAAGCGCGCGCGGGAGTGAATCAGAAGCCGGCGACCGCCGGCAATAATGCGCCGTTCCGCGGCAACAAGTTCAGCGCGTTCGATGGCGGCATGCACGTGCCCATGATCGTGAGTTGGCCGGGCACGATCCGCGGCGGACAGGTGGTTCGCGAAGTCGGCAGCCACCTCGATATCCTGCCGACCATCTGCGGGGCCGCCGGCGTGTCTCCCCCGGCGGACCGTACCATGGATGGATTCGACGCGCTGCCCCTGGTGACGGCGGGTGCGAAGTCGAAGCACGAGGCCATCTACTGGTCGAGCGGCGGCCAACTCGCCGTGCGGCGCGGCCACTGGAAGCTGGTGAAGGATGGCAAGACATTCGATGGGACGCCCGATGGCAGCAAGCCTCTTACCGGCGATGATGCTCTCTTCCTCTCGAACCTGGAGGAAGACCCGGGGGAGAAGGTGAACCTGCGCCACAAATACCCGCAGGTCGCGGATGAGCTGGCCACGGCAATGGCGCATTGGGCGGCGGAGGTCAAGAAGCCATAAGATGGAGGAAATGGCGACTCAGTTGCCGATCTTCGGCGAGGGGCTTGTGGGGAATGGCTCGGGACCGGTGCCGCGCATCACCTCGCTCCTCATCAAGCCTGCCTCGGCCGTCTGCAATCTGGATTGCGAGTACTGCTTCTACCTGGATCGCGAAGCCGACCCGTACAGCGCGCTTCCCGGCCGGCGCATGACGCTGGAGACGCTGGAGCGGCTGGTCGATACCTACCTCTTCTACTCGTTTCCGAACAGCGTCTTCGCGTTCCAGGGCGGCGAGCCGACGCTGGCCGGCCTGCCGTTCTTCGAGAAACTGGTCGAGTTCCAGCAGCGGCACGGGCGGGGCGGGCAATCGGTGAGCAACGCCCTGCAAACCAACGCGGTGCTGATCGACAAAAACTGGTGCGACCTCTTTCGCCAGTACCAGTGGCTGCTCGGCGTCTCGCTGGACGGGCCGGAGGAGATCAACGATCTCTACCGCTTCAACAAGGAGCGCCGCGGTACCTGGAAGCGCGTGATGCAGAGTGTCGAGCTGCTCCAGGCCAACAAGGTCGAGTTCAACATCTTGTGCGTGCTGAGCACGGCCAACGTGGATAAGCCGAAGGAGCTGTACCGCTTCTATCGCAAGCTGGGCATCGACAACGTGCAGTTCATTCCGCTGGCGGAGTTCGATGGCCTCGGCAACCCCCTGCCGTTCACCATCACGGCGGAGCAGTACGGGCGCTTCCTGTGCGAAGTCTTCGAGCTCTGGTGGCCGGAGCGCCGCAAAGTGCGCATCCGGTTCTTCGACAATCTGGCCGAGGCGCTGGCCGGGCAAAAGCCCGGGACCTGCACCATGCACGAGACCTGCGACAGCTACGTCGTGATCGAGTACAACGGTGACGTCTACCCTTGCGATTTCTTCGTCGAGGCGCCGTGGAAGCTGGGCAACATCAATATCGATTCGTGGGGCGAGATCGCGCGGCGCACCCGCCGCTACAGCTTCGCTTCGAAGAAGACGCTGGCGCATCCCGAGTGCCAGGTCTGCGAATACCAGTCGATTTGCCACGGCGGATGCCCGAAATTCAGGCACGGGCCGAACCGCCGCTTCGAGGACCTGGATTACTTCTGCGCCGCGTACAAGATGATCTTCGCGCGCGCTGTAGCTCCACTCCGAAAGGAGGTAGAGCGTTTGTTGTGGGACCGGCTTAAGCCGGTCGTTAAGAATACGGGAACCAATCGGACTCGATAGTCGCGGCCGGATCGCCAGCCTCCTTCATGCGGCCCAGCATGCGCTTGCGGAGATCGGCAGTGACCTCCTGGTACGGCGCGCGCCCCGCCAGATTCACCTGCTGCGCTGGATCGGCCTGGTTGTCATATAGGATGTACTCGACGTACTTCTCCGCGTTGGCCGCGTTGCGCCATCCGGGCACTTTCGGCGAGGACACCGCGTACGTGTACTGCGGCGTGCGCAGGCCGCGGCCGACGACGTACTCCGACATCTCGAAGTAGACCTCGTTGCGCCAGGGTTCGGTCTTCCGGTCGAGCAGGCGGAGGAAATTGCGGCCCTGCATCGAGGCCGGCGCCTGCAGGCCGCACGCCGTCAACAGCGTAGGCGCATAATCGACGTGACTCACCAGCTCGAAGATCTCGATGCCGCGGTTGAATCCCGGGCCCTCGACCACCAGCGGGACGTGGATCGAGCTCTCGTGCGGGCTGCGCTTGTACTCGTTGTTGCGCGTGCGGAAATGGTTGCCGTGATCGCTCGTGAACATCACGATGGTGTTCCTGTCGAGGCCCGTCTCCACCAGGGTCTTGCGCAGCGTGCCCATGATCTCGTCCATCTTGGCCACGCAGGCGTAGTAGTCCGAAAGCTGGCTCGGCCATGAGCCCGGTAGCGCGCGCAGATCGGGCGGGATGTATGGGTTGGGATAGCGGCCGGCGAACTCTTTGGGCGGGTCGTACGTGTCCTTGTCGTTCTGGTGGTGGACCTCGAGATACGAGAGGGTGAGGAGAAAAGGCGATCGCGCAGCGTCGGAGCGCAGGAATCGCTGGGCGCGGTCCGTCATGAAATCGGCGCGGTAGCGGTTCTCGAAGTGGATCGCATTGCCGTCGCCATCGTAGAGGTCGCCCTCGTAAGCATGGCTGGTCCATTCGAGCTCGTTGGCGCCTTCCCAGAGGTCGAGGAATCCGCCTCGGTGTTGCGGCGTCACCGGGCCGCGCGTGGCCAGCGGCGGGATGCGAACCGCCGGCGCCGCGCCGCGCATGTACGGCGAGGTTGCGCCCGGCGTGGGCGGCGAACCGGTCTGCGAGGCCGGTTCATCCGAGGGTGGCGAGAGGTGCCACTTGCCGATGTAGTTGGTGGAGTAGCCTGCCTGCTTCAACACCTTTGGGAAGGTGACCGCATCTTCGGCGAGGCCGATCCCATTCCGCCACACGCCGTGCTTCGCCGGATACGTGCCGGTGAAGATGGTCGCGCGCGCCGGGGCGCAGACCGGCTGGTTCGAGAACGCGCTGCGGAAGAGCACGCCTCGAGAGGCCATCTGATCGAGGTTGGGCGTCAGGTTCATGGGGTTCAGGCCCATGGCGCCGATGCAATCCCAGCGGAACTGGTCGCTGATGACCAGCAGGATGTTCGGCCGCGGGGTGCCCGCCGGGGTCTGCGCGACTGCCGCCGCCAGCGGGAGAGCACCCAGCAGTTGCCGGCGCGACGGCTGATAAGTGGACATAGGAAACTCCGAGGGTGAGTGTAGCATCGGGCCTCACCCTGCTACAATTCGCGCTCAGGAGCACCTTATGCAAATCACCTCGCATGTGATGTGTCTTACCTTTCTGGGCGCATGCCTGAGCTTCGCCCAAGCCCAACCGCCCGCCCAGGGAGCCGGCCGCGGAGGCCGCGGTGCAGCCCCGGCCGCACAGGCGCGCACCGGAAAGAAACATATCCTGGTGATCGGTGCCGCCAAAGGCTTCGAGCACGATTCCATCCCCGTGACGATGGCCAATGTGTGGAAGATGGGGCACGACACCGGCCTTTGGGAGGCGTACCTGCGCACGGACACGGAGCTCCTCACCAAAAAGAACCTGGAACGAAATACCAAAACCTTGCCTTATTTCGACGCCGTGGTTTTCGCCAGTCCGACCGGCGAGATGGACCTGGATGATTCGCAAAAAGCCGACCTCCTTTCTTTCGTACGCGACGAGGGGCACGGGTTCGTCGGAGTGCACGCTTCCGCGGACTGCAATTACCAGTGGGCCGACTACGGCCTGCTGGCCGGCGGCTGGTTCGATCAGCATCCCTGGAACACGTTCGACGCGCCGATCATCCTCGAAGACCCGGACTTTCCGGCCACCCGCCATTTCCCGAAGGCGTTCGTCAAGCGCGATGAAATCTACCAGTTGAAGAACTGGTCGCGCGACAACGTGAACGTGCTATTGCGGCTGGACGAGACCAAGCTGAATTACGACAACAACCCGCGGGTGCATCGCGCCGACCGCGATTTCGCGGTGGCATACGCCAAGATGTTCGGTAAGGGGCGAGTGTTCTATTCGACGCTCGGACACACGAACGAGGCATGGGACGATCCGGACATCCAGAAGATGTACTTCGAAGCGATCCGCTGGGCGCTCGGGATGACCGAAGGCAGCACGACGCCCCACGCGAAGCGATAAGCCCGCATTTGATACGATGCGAGACTATGAAGGTTCTTCGTCTCGCAACGATCCTCGTCTTTCCTTTGCTGCTGCTGGCGCAGCAGGTCGATCTTGTCAATCAGCTTCGCTTCCGGCAGATTGGACCGTTCCGCGGCGGGCGCGTCGTCGCCGTAGCGGGCGTCCCGTCGCAGCCGAATGTGTACTACTTCGGCGGCGTCGGAGGCGGGGTCTTCAAGACTACCGACAGCGGCCTGAGCTGGGTGCCGATGTCCGACGGGCAGTTCAAGACGGGATCGGTGGGGGCGGTCGCCGTGGCGGACTCCGACCCCAACGTCGTCTATGTGGGAATGGGCGAGGCCTGCGTGCGCGGCAATGCCACCCATGGCGATGGCGTCTACAAGTCGGTGGATGCAGGACACACCTGGCGCAACGTCGGGTTGCAGGACTCCTACCACGTTGGAGCGGTCCGGATCCATCCTAAAGATCCGAACACCGTCTATGTGGCAGCCCTCGGCCACCTGTGGGGGCCGAATGAGATGCGCGGCGTCTACCGCACAACCGATGGCGGCGCCACCTGGAAGCAGGTGCTCAAGCGCAGCAGCATGGCCGGCGCGGTGGACCTCGCGATGGACCCGTCGAATCCGCGCGTGATCTACGCGGCGTTCTGGGAGATCAGCCGCAAGCCGTGGCGCATGGACAGCGGCGGGCCGGGCAGCGGCCTCTTCAAGACTACCGATGGCGGTGACAACTGGACCGAGATCTCGCGCGCGCCGGGACTGCCCCGCGGCGTGCTGGGTCGGATCGGGGTAACGGTCTCGCCCGCGAATCCGGAGCGCGTCTGGGCGCTGGTGGAAGCCGCCGATGGCGGGCTCTTCCGGTCCGAAAACGGCGGACGCACCTGGACCAAGGTCAACGACCAGAACATTCTGCGCCAGCGCGCCTGGTATTACTCGCATATCTTCGCTGACACGCAGAACCCCGACACGATTTACGCGTTGAACGTGGGAATGCACAAGTCGGTCGACGGAGGCCGGACGTTTTCCACCATGCGGCCGCCGCACGGCGACAATCACGATCTCTGGATCGCACCCGACAATCCGAACCGCATGATCGAGAGCAACGATGGCGGCGCCACCATCACCAACGACGGGGGGCGCACCTGGTCCACCGTGGACAACCAGCCGACCGCGCAGTTCTACCGTGTGGCGCTGGACCAGGATTTCCCGTACAACATCTACGGGGCGCAGCAGGACAACAGCACCGTGCGCACGGCCAGCCGCACCGCGGGCTTCGGCATCACGCCGGCCGATTGGTACGACGTGGGCGGCGGAGAAAGCGGCTGGATCGCGCCCGACCCGAAGAATTCGCAGATCGTCTACGCCGGCTCCTACGACGGCCTCATCACCCGCCAGGACAAGCGCACCGGGCAAATGCGCAACATCAACGCATGGCCCGACAACACCATGGGCTACGGCGTGGAAGCCATGAAATACCGCTTCCAGTGGAGCTTCCCGATCGTGTTTTCGCCGCACGATCCGAAAGCCCTGTACATCGGCAGTAACGTGATTCACCGCACCACCAACGAAGGCCAGAGCTGGGACGTGATCAGCCCGGATCTGACGCGCAACGATAAATCCAAGATGGGATCGTCGGGCGGGCCCATCACCCAGGACAACACCAGCGTCGAGTACTACTGCACGGTGTTCACGATCATCGAATCGCCTGTGGCCAGGGGCGTGATCTGGGCGGGCTCGGACGACGGCCTGGTACACGTAACGCGCGATGGCGGCAAGAAGTGGGACAACGTGACGCCGCCGGGCATGCCGGACTGGATCCGCATCAACTCCATCGATGCCTCGCCGCACGATGCGGGCACGGCGTACGTCGCCGCCACCAACTATCAGCAGGACGATTTCCGGCCGTACCTCTACAAGACCACGGACTATGGGAAGACCTGGAAGAAGATCGTGAGCGGAATTCCCGAGAATGCCTTCACCCGCGTCATCCGCGAGGACCCGAACAAGAAGGGCCTGCTCGTGGCGGGAACCGAGATCGGCCTCTTCATTTCGTTCGACGACGGCGAAAGCTGGCGTGCGTTCCAGCTCAACCTGCCGGTCACCCCCATCACCGACCTGCAATTCCACAAGCGCGACCAGGAGCTGGTGATCGGCACCGAAGGCCGATCGTTCTGGATCTTGGACGACGTGCCGCTGCTGTATCAGTTCCACGGATTCGACACCAATTCCACGGCGGCGCGCCTCTTCCAGCCCAAGGACACCTACCGTTTCGGCGGCGGGCGCGGGTTCGGCGGCGGTGGGCGCGGCGCGGGCGCGGCCGTGGGCGAAAATCCTCCGGGCGGCGCCCAGGTGATGTTCTGGCTGAAAAACCGGCCGCAGGGCGAAGTCACGCTCGAGTTCCTGGATAGCGCGGGCAAGAGCGTCAACAAGTTCACCACGCGCGAGCAGCCGCGCCCGCAGGCTCCGGCCGGCGAAGAAGAGGATAACCCGTTCCGCGGTGCGCCGCCCGCGCGCCTCACGGCGAACGCCGGACTGAATCGCTTTACCTGGAACCTGCGGTACGAAGACGCGGTCACTTTCCCCGGTATGATTCTGTGGGCCGGGTCCACCAACGGCCCGCGCGTGTCGCCGGGCAAATACACGGCGAAACTGACCGTGGACGGCCAGTCGCAGAGCCAGGCATTCGAGGTGAAAAAGGACCCGCGCCTCGACACCACGCCGGAGGACTACGCGAAGCAGGTTTCCCTGTCTCTCCAGGTGCGGGATAAGCTGAGCGAGACCAACGACGCGGTGATCCGCATTCGCGAGCTGCGAAAGCAGCTCGACGAGTACGCCCGGCGCGATTCGAAGAAGGTGGCGGACGCGGCCAAGGCGCTTTCGGCCAAGCTGACCGCGGTCGAAGAGAATCTCTACCAGACCAAGAACCGGGCGAGCGAAGATCCCCTGAACTATCCCATCAAGCTGAACAATAAGCTGGCGCACGTGCTCGGCGTGGTGCAGAGCTCGGACAACGCGCCCACCCAGCAGAGCTACATGGTTTACGAAGATCTGGCGACACAGGTGAACGCGGAGCTGAAGAAGCTGAACGTGCTATTGACGGCCGACTTGGCTGCGTTCAATAAGCTGATTCGCGATGAGAATGTGCCCGCTGTGATGGCGCCGGCGAAGGGGAAAGCGCAATGAGAATACACTCGCTTCTCGGTCTGTTCCTTTTCGCCTCCGCCGCCTTCCCCCAGCACTTCGAAGTCTCCTTCGCGCCGACGGCCCACGATGGCCCGATCACCGGCCGCGTCTTCGTCGCCATCTCGAAGAAGGACTCGCCGCCGCTGCTGCACCAGATCGGGTCGTGGACAGGGCAGGCGCCCTTTTTCGGCGTCGATGTCGAGCAACTCGCCCCGGGTACTCCCGCGGCGATCGACGCGTCGGTGCTGGGATATCCGGCCAAAAGCCTGAAGGACATACCAGCGGGCGAGTATTACGTGCAGGCGCTCGTCAACGTCTACACGCGGTTCGCCCGCGCCGACGGGCACACCATCTGGGCACACATGGATCAGTGGGAGGGACAGCATTTCAACAACTCGCCCGGCAACCTGTTCAGCGAAGTGCGCCGTGTGCGGCTGGATCCCGGCTCGAACTACATCATCAAACTGGAAGCTAACCAGGTGATCCCGCCCATGCAGTCCCCGGCCGCTACCGAGTGGGTCAAGCGCGTCAAAATTCAGAGCCCGATGCTCAGCCGGTTCTGGGGGCATCCGGTCTACCTGGGTGCGACCGTTTTGTTGCCCAAGGGTTACACCGAACATCCGAACGAGCGCTATCCGGTGATCTACTCGCAGGGACACTTCGGGCTGAATGCGCCGCTCGGCTTTGCGCCGGGCAACGATTTTTACAAGGCCTGGACCGCTGACGATTTTCCGCGAATGATCGCAGTCACCTGGCAGCATCCGACGCCCTACTTCGACGATTCCTACGCGGTCAACTCCGCTAATAACGGGCCATACGGCGATGCGCTGCTGAAAGAGCTGGTGCCTTACCTCGAAGAACACTTTCGCATGGTCCGCGAGCCGTGGGCGCGGCTGCTGACGGGCGGATCGACAGGCGGGTGGGAATCGCTCGCGCTCCAGCTCTATCACCCGGATTTCTTCGGCGGCACCTGGACGTTCTTCCCCGACCCGATCGATTTCCGACGTTACCAGCTTGTCAATATTTACGAGGACCCAAACGCATTCGAGACGCCCGGTTACGAGTTCATGGTGCCGGAGCGGCCCATGATGCGCACCGCCGAAGGACAAATGGTGCAGACGATGCGGCAGATGAACCAGCTCGAGGAGGTGCTCGGGTCGCACGGCCGCTCGACGCAGCAGTTCGAGGCCTGGGAGGCCGTGTACGGCCCGGCGGGCGAGGACGGCTATCCTAAGCCTCTATGGGACAAGCGGACGGGAAAAATCGACCGCGCGGTGGCAAACTACATGCGAGATCACGGCTACGATCTGGCCGAGTACACGAAGCGCAACTGGGAGAAGATGGGACCGCAGCTCAAAGGCAAGCTTCACCTCTACTGTGGCGACATGGACAACTTCTACCTGAATCTCGCCGTCTACCTGTTCGAGGATTATATGAAGACCACCGGCGCAGGCGCCACGTTCGATTACGGCCGTCCCATGAAGGGACACGGGTGGCATCCGATGAACAACGCGGAACTGGTCAAAATGATGGCGGCCCAGATCGCCGCGATGCGCCCGGCTACGCGCACGCCTGCGCCGGCAGTTCGATAGATTCGCGAACCCGCGCAAGCTGGCTTTCCATACGCGCCCGTTGCCGTTCCGGGAGCTCGGCTACCACAAGAAGCCTTCGGGCGATACCGTACGCACGCGCGGCGTCGCGATACCGCCCCTGCCCGGCGAGTGTCATGGTCTGTTCGATTTGTTTTTGCGCCAGGATGCTTAGCTCCCGGTCTGTTTTTGCGCGTAATCGCGCCAGCGCCTTTTTCATTGGATCCTCCACGGCGTCTTTAAACTATATAGACGCAGCGGAGGGGCGATTCGATTGCGAAAAGTCAGGAGGAATCGACTTTACCGCTCTAGCCGCAACAATTCACTGCTTCGTTTTGCGGCCGTCTTCGCTGATCGCCGGCGGCGTCACCGGTTTGTCATCTCCATAGGTGGCAACCAGGTACTCGAGTAGGGCATCGCGATCGCTATACTTTGTGCCCCAGCCCGCCATCTTATCCAGTTCGCGGCCCCAGGCCGCCCGGCTCAAGCGCTGCGAGTGAATCAGGCGCAGGCTGTGGCAGGGCAGGCAGGCGCGCTGTTCCTCCTTCTGACCCTTCTCGAGCGTTGCCTGGTCGGCGCCCCACGAGGCTGCGGCAATGGTGACTACGAGCAGGAATCGCATCATGCTTTCTCCACCGTGATCCCAACGCGGTCGATGCCGTTCCACAGATAACCCGACGGATTCCACGCCGGCACAATCGGCTGCACCCGGCCCGCGGTGTCGGTGGCGCGCGACATCACGGTGTAATAGCCGGGCGCCGCTGGCGTCCACTTGAGTGTGAAGAGGCGCCAGGCGAACGGCAGTTTCTGCGTGGAAAGTTCCGCTGCCTGCCAACGCGCGCCGCCGTCGGTAGAGACGTCCACGCGTTCGATGGCGTTCTCGCCCGCCCAGGCAAATCCGCGGATCATCAGCGGCCCAATCGCCGTCTTGGCGCCGTCCTCGGGCGCGGTCAGCGTGGATTTAACCGGCATTCCTTCGATGACTTCGAGTTCGGCCGGAATCGCGGGCGCTCCGGGCGGGCGCGCGTACTTCGGGTATCGATATCCGGGATTCATGAAGAATCCGGAGCTCATCTCCACCTTCGCGGTAAGCCGCGTGACCCACTTTACCCAGCTCGTTCCGTCCCACCCCGGAACAATCAGCCGTACCGGAAAGCCGTGGATCTGCGGTGACTCGCCGTTCATTTTCAGCGCGAGCAGAGTCGCCGGATGCATGGCCTTCTCCATCGGCATGGAGCGGAGGAAGTCCGGCGTCTGCGCAAGGCCGCTATCGGCGCCGTCGATCTCCACGTGCTTCGCGCCGTCGTCGAGGCCGGCCATCTTGAGCACGTCACCGAGGCGCGGACCGGTCCACTCGGCGTTACCCACGGCACCGCGGCCCCACTGAATCCCGGGTACCTTCGGCGAGTAGAAGGCGCGCCCGTTACCCGTGCATTCCAGCGTCGCGGACACCGTGTGCTGCGGCAGCTTCTCCAGGTCCGCGAGGGAGAGTTGCGCCGCCTTGGAAACCATACCGCTGATTTGAACGCGGTGCGCAGCAGGGTCGATCGGAGCCGGCCGCGGGATGTGCTGGCGGACGAAAAACGCGTCAACCGGCGTCACCCAGGTATCGAAGTACTTCATGGGAGTTTCCAGGTCTTCAGGCCGGTCGTTGTGGACGATCATGGGACGTTTGCCGGGAATCGTGACCGGTCCATCCTGGCTGCTCACTCGCTGTGCTGCCGCAGCCGCCATCAAAGCCGCGAACAGTTCCCTCCGGTTGGCTTGCATCGCTCTCACAGAGTAATGCACCCGCCGAAGGCCGTGCAACTAGCGGTCGTGCTGCTTGATGATCTGCTCCGCCCGCGCGACCTGGTCGTTGCTGCCGCGAACCGTGATGGCGTTCACCTGGTGCACGGGATAGGCGCGTTGAATGTCGGCGGAAGAGCGGACGGCGTACGCCACGTCCTGAAGGGCCTGTGAGGTCAGCGGGCTGCTCAGATAGAAAACTCGCGCGACGCCGCCATCCGGCGATACCGTCCTGGGCACCTGGTATTCGTGTGGCTCCGTGTCCGGGCCTTGCGGAGCAGGCTGATCGAGCTGCTTGATGACCCATTCGGCCAGCGCCACGCCGTCCGCAGTCCCGCACAGCGCCAGGGCCTTAAGCGAGTGATACGGAAAGACACGTTGCAGATCGGAAATGGAACGTGTGGCGTTCACAAGCTCCTGGATTGCAGGCGGCGTCCGGGCGTTTGCCAGGAACAAGACCTTCGCTACGTTGGCGCGGCGATCGAAGTTCACCGTATATTCGTGCGCGACCTGCGACTGCGGCCCGGAGGCGCGGTCGAGCTCGTCCATGACCCAATTCGCCGCTGCCGCCCGTTCCGGCGTCGCCCGTATCACAATGGCATTCAACTGCGGATACCCCGACGCACGCTGAATATCGGCAATCGCGCGCGTCAGGTTGAGCATTTCCTGCAAGGCAACCGGCGTGGGCACGTGTGCCAGGTAAGAGACCCGTACCCGGTCGCCGCCACCGAGTGCCGCCGGGTAATCGTGCCGCGCCGCTGCCGCCGCCGGACCGGGCAGTTTGTCCAACTCCGCACATAGCCACTCCGCGAGCCCCACCTGCTCGGCGGTGCCGTGTACCGAGATGCTCTGCTTGGCTTCGTCCACGGAAATCTCCTGCGGGTCCGCGATCGACCGGATCGCATTGGCGATCTGCTGCAGCCCATGCGTATCGGTGTGGGTCAGCGGGAATACGCCGGTTTCCTGCGCCATCGCCATCGAGGCGAACAAGAGACCAGTAGCAGACACAAGTTTCCTACCTGGCATCAACTGATTAGACGCCGATTCGGTATATTTGTGCAGGCGATCTATTCCGCCTTGCATTGCAAGCACTTAGCATGGCTCCCCACCGGCGTGGGGGGCTTGCTAACCGCCGCAAGTCCTTGCAGTCTAAAGAACAGCCGGATGGAGCAAAGCGACCTACACCAGGTAGCCCGGGCGCGCTCGGGAGATACCGATGCGTTCCGAGTCTTGGTGGAACGCCACAGCCGCTCCCTGTTCCGGCTGGCCTATCGTATGACTGGAAATCAGCAAGACGCCGAGGACGTGGTCCAGGAAAGCTTCCTGCGTGCCTACAAACAACTCGGCAAATTCGATGAACGCGCCAGCTTTGGGACCTGGCTCTACCGCATCGCGATGAACTGCTCGCTCGACTTGGTGCGCGCCCGCAAGCGCCGCAACGAACAACTCGCTCCGGCGGACGCCGAGCTCGACGAGCCGGTGCTCTCGCTGCCTTCGACCGACCCAGATCCTGGGAGGCTCGCGCTCTCGGGCGAAGTCCGCGACCGCGTGACCGAAGCTATGAGCCACCTCAGCGCCTCCGAGCGCACTGCGTTCGTGCTGCGCCACTTTGAAGGCATGTGTATCGAAGACGTGAGCCGCGTGCTGGGGTGTCAGCCCGGCGCGGCCAAGCACAGCGTGTTTCGCGCTGTCCAGAAACTACGGCGGGCGTTGGAGCCCCTGGTGAGTACCGCAAGATGAACCACGTAACGGAAGAACAATTGATACTTCACTACTACGGTGAAGAGGCCGGCGAGCCGGATACCTGCGACGCCCTCGCCATCGAGCAGCACCTGGAAGAGTGCGCCGATTGCCGCTCGCTCTACGGCTCGCTGCAGCGCGTGTTGAACATCGTCGATTCGATGCCCGTGCCGGAGCGGCCTGCCGACTACGGCACACTGGTATGGGAGCGCATCCGGCACAAGATTCCGGCGCGCCGCCGCGGGCTCGGCTGGCTCCCGGCGCCGTGGCGATGGGCGGCCGCGGGAGTTGCGTTCGCCGGCCTCCTGGTGACGGCGTTCCTCGCGGGCCGTTCGTACCCCGGGCCGCGGCCGTCGAGCGCTCAAATGGCGGCTTCCCGTGACCCGCAAACCTCGGAACGCGTGCTGCGCGCTGCCGTGGGCGATTATCTCGAGCGCTCGCAGATGGTGCTGGCCGAGCTGACCAATACCGACCAGAAGGGCGTAATCGACATCTCCGACGAACAGGAGCGAGCTGACGACCTGGTGACCGAAACGCGGCTCTACCGCCAGACCGCGACACGCACCGGCGATACGCGCATCGCGGGTTTGCTGGATGAACTGGAACGCGTGCTGGTGGATATCCGCAATTCGCCCTCGCAGGTTACGCCCGCCGACCTGGAGGCATTCCGCCGGCGATTGGAATCCGAAGGGATTCTCTTCAAGATTCGTGTTCTGGGCGCGAACGTCCGGAACCAGGAACAGAAACTGTGACGCAGGCCTCGGAGCCTGCGAAAAAAGGATAATGAACATGACCTACTCTCGATCACTGACTCTTACTTGCACGCTGCTCGCCGGCGCCGCGGTCGCACTCTCGCAGACACCGCCGGCGGCTCCGGCGCCGCCCGCGCCGCCTCCGCAAGTGGCCGCTCCCGCGCCCGCAGCGGCTCCGGCGCCCTCTCCGCGCGCCTTGCGACTTGACGACCTCGACGACAACCTGCGGCTGGAGGTGGAAGCCCAAATCGACGCCGCACGCGGCCAACTCGAGAAGCTGCGCGATTTCGATTTCGACAGCAACGTGAAGTTAAACCTCGAAATTGCGCAGGAACAGCTCAAGAATCGCTTCGAGTTCGATCGCGCCGCGATCGAAGAACAAGTGGAAGCCGCACGCGAGCAGATCAAGGCGCTGGAGCCCGACCTGGCATACGCCAAGAGTCTGGGCGTGGGGTTCGGCGCGGGTGCGGGCAAGGGATTCGCCTTCGCGCCCCAGATTGCACCGATGCCTCCCATGCCTCCCACTCCGCCGCCCGCTGCACGTGTGAGGGTCAACTACGCAAGCGCCGACCGGAACTACTCCAACGGGCAGCGCGCGCTCGACGACCGCCACTGGGATGAAGCGGTTCAGGATTTCAACCAGGTCATCAGCCGCGGAAGCACGCGCGTCGATGGCGCTCTCTATTGGAAGGCCTACGCCCTCGCCAAGCTGGGCCGCCGCGACGAATCGCTCGGCGCCATCGCCGAGTTGCGCAAGTCGTACGGTTCCAGCAAGTGGATGGACGACGCCAAGGCGCTCGAAATCGAGGTGAACCAGGCTGCTGGAAAGCCCATCTCTCCGGAGGCGGAAAACGACGAGGACCTGAAGCTGCTCGCCCTGGAGGCCCTCTCCCATAGCGATCCCGAGCGGGCTTTCCCCGCCCTGGAAAAGATCATCAAGGGCTCGTCCTCTCCCAAGCTGAAGCGCAACGCACTCTACGTCCTGGCCAACAATAATTCGCCCAAGGCGCAGGCGATGCTGGAGCAGATTGCGCGCGGCGGCGCCAATCCCGACCTGCAGGCTAAGGCCATCACCTACATGCCGCGCAACGCCAACAGCGGGCAGATTCTCTCCGAGATCTACAGCTCCAGCAATGACACCGAGGTCAAGCGCGCGGTGCTCAACGCGCTGCTCAGCTCACGGGACAAGGATCGTGTGCTCGCGATTGCCCGCAACGAAAAGAACAACGAGCTGCGCGGTATCGCCATCGGATACCTGGGCAACGTCAACGGCAACTCCGAGCTCTGGCAGCTCTACCAGAGCGAGACCACCACCGAGGGCAAGGAGCAGATTCTCAATCACATGTACAACAACGGGAATCCGGATAAGCTGATGGAGCTGCTGCGCACCGAGAAGGACCCCAAACTCCGCGTGACCATCGCGCGCGTTCTCTCCTCCTATCGGAATACCCAGGTCAGCGATTCGCTGATTGCCATGTATGCCAACGAGACCGATCCCCAAGTCAAACAGGCGATCATCGACAACATCTACAGCCAGCGCAACGGCAAGGCGATGGTCGACCTGGCAAAGTCCGAAAAGGATCCCAAGCTCAAGCTCCGGCTCATCGAACGCCTGGGCAACATGAAAAACTGCAAGGAATGCGCCGACTACCTGGTGGAGATTCTGAACAAATGAAAACCGCACTGTGGCTGATGGCGGCTGCGTTGCCTATGGCGGCGCAGCCCAAGCTCCTGGTCAACGCGCAGCTCGATTCGCGATCCGCCTCGGCGGGTCTCGAACCCACGTTCCGCGCGGCCGTGGCCGCCCAGCCGCAGCCCGCGTGGATCGCCTACAGCGTCCCCTCGGTACGCGTGTTCATTGGCTGCGATTACGTCCGCGACGGGTGGAATCAGCCCGGCGTGATTCACCTGGAGCCGCCTGACCATGCAGTGATTCTCTTCCGTGTGGACCAGGGCGCGGTCGAGCGCATCCGCACGCTTTCGCCGGATTGCGAGATCGACGCCGGCAACCTGCCAGTGCACTGGCTCAACGACGTGAAGCCCGCCGAAAGCGTGGCGCTGCTGGATGGGTTCGCCAAACAGCGAGAGCGCTACCAGGACGGCGCGATGAACGCGATCGCGATGCACTCCGATCCGGCGGCCGAAGCGGCGTTGATGCGCTTTATCGCAACCGATCAACCGGAATCGATCCGCCTGCGCGCCGTCTCCTGGTTCGGACCTTCTCGCGGCCGGCAGCACGGCTTTGAGGTGCTGAAGAACCTGATCGCCAGCGACCCCAACGAGCGCGTCCGCGAGCGGGCCATATCCACACTCGGAAGCAGCAAAGAGAGCGAGGCCACTGACCTGCTGATTGCTTATGCCCAGAAGGACCCCAACTCGCGCACGCGCGCGGCAGCAGTCTCGGCCTTGAATCGCCACTCCGGCGCCAACGTGCTCAGCGCGCTGAAGACAATTATCGAAAACGATCCGGACAACAACGTTCGCCGCCGGGCCATCTCTACCTTGCAGCAGATGCCTGACGGGGAAGGTGTCCCGCTGCTGATTCAGTTCGCCAGGACGACAAAGGACAATGAAGTGCGCAAGCAGGCCATGAACTCGCTCGGCCAGTCACGCGACGGCCGCGCGATGGCGTTCTTCGAAGAGGTATTGAAGAAATGATGTCATCAACTCGAGCTCTGTGGGACCGGATTCAGCCGGTCCCGGACAGGCTCAAGCCTGTCCCACACCCGGTTTCGGACGTTCTCGCGTGCTACGAGCTGCGTCTATCCTCGTCGTTCGTCTCGCGCCACCTGGATGCGGCTAACCCTCGGCCGGCCCACCAGCTTCCCCCTACCACAGCGCCGACCGGTCGATACTCCTGAGCGTCGGCCTCCCCATCAGGGCCATCGCCAGCTCCAGCTCGTTCCGCAGGATCTCCACCACCCGCCTGACGCCAGCCGCACCCCCCACCCCGAGACCCCACAGATAGGGCCGACCGATCCCGACCGCCGTCGCGCCGCGCGCCAGCGCCTTGACAACGTCCGTACCGCGCCGTATGCCGCCATCCACGATCACCGGCACTCTACCCTCGACTCGCTCCACCACCAGCGGCAGCGCGTCGATGGTCGCCGGCACCGTATCCAGATTGCGCGCACCGTGATTGGAAACAATGATGCCCGCAACCCCGGCCTTGACCGCGATCGCTGCGTCGTCGGGATTCAGAATTCCCTTCAGCAGCACCGGTCGCCGCGCGAATCCGCGCAGCCAGTCGATGTCCTTCCATGAGAGCGTCGGGTCCAGGTAATCCCTGCCCCTCAGGTTCGGCAGCTCGCGCGGCGGCAGTTCGCTTGCGGAGCGCTGTTCGCGATTGCGCATGCCGAACGTCGGCGAATCCACAGTCACCACGAGCACACGGCACCCCGCATCTTCGGCCCGCTGCACCAGTTCGCGTGTGAACCCGCGGTCCCGCTGCACGTAGAGCTGGAACCAAACCGGCCCGGTCGTGGCAGGCGCGATGTCTTCCACCTTCATCGACGCGCTGGCGCCTATGACGTAAGTCGCCTTCGCCGCCGCCGCGCCCTTGGCCGCCGCGAGATCGCCCTGCGGCGCGATCAGTCCCTGGAAGCCGGTGGGGGAGAGCAGAATCGGGAACGGCATCTCCTGGCCCAACAGGGTCACGCGCGTATCGATCTTGGAGACGTCTAACAGCACCCGCGGCTTGAGGCGGATGTGGTCGTAGGCTTCACGGTTCCACTTCAGCGTGATTTCGTCAGCCGCGCCGCCGGCCACGCGGTCCCACGCGGCGCGCACCATCTTCGCCTGTGCCGCGGACTCGAAATCGTAAAGCGAAAGCAGCTTTTCAACATCACTCTGCGCGCGCGCCAGCGAGGCGCCCACTGCCGCCAGGAGTGCTCCGCGCCGCGTGATCATCTGCGGTCCGCCCATGCCATGCCGTCCGGCCCTTTGCCGGTTTCCAGGCTGCCCGTCACTTTGAGCGTCTTCAGATCGAGCACGTCGATCTTGTTTTCGCCGGTCACCGCAACATACGCCTTCGATCCGTCTTTTGCCATCAGGATCCCCTCCAGCGAGTTGCCCAGCGGGAGCCGCTGCGTCTCCTTGCGCGCCGCCGCGTCGATCACGATCAGTTCGCCGCCGTCGAGATCGCTGACCAGCACGCGCTTTCCGTCGGGTGTGAACTTCAAACGATTGCTTCGCCTGGTTCCGATGCTCATGTGGCCGGCCACCTTCTTCGCCGCCACGTCGATGATCGAGATGCCGCCGTCGCGCGAATGCGCCGTCCACAGCTCTTTGCCGTCCGGCGAGAGGTCCATGGCCTCCGGTCCTTTGCCTACCGGCACGGGAGTCGCGTTATTGCGATCCAGAATCGTGATGCTGTCGGAGCCGATATTGGCCGTGAAGATCGTGCCGTCCCTGGCCACGATCACCATGTGCGTCGAGTTTTGCCCGGTGCCCATGATCCAATCGATCTTGTTCGCCGCCGGATCGTACCGGCCGATCGCGCGGTTCGCCTCGGCGGTGAAGTACAGCTTTCCATCGGCAAAAAACAGGCCGTGCGGCCTCCTTAAGGGGCTGATATCCAGCTTCCGGATCTCCTTCATGTTGACGGCATCGATTACCGAGATCGTGCTCCCGGGATTCTGCCCCGTGCCGTAGTTCGACGTGAACGCGAGCTTGCCGTCAGTGGATGCCGAGACCTCGTGCGGCTGTTCGCCCGTCGGGACTCGGCCGAGCACCTTGCCGTTGACCGGATCGACAAACGCCAACGAGTTTTCGTCCTTGTTGCCCACGAGCAGCATGAGCGGAGGAGTCTCCGCGGCAAGCAGAGTGGCGGAGAGAAGAGCCAGACAGATCGCGAGCCTCATAGCACCGCTATTCTACTCCGGGGGCGGCGTGGGGCGGACGATCGTTGTTTGTTGCGCACCGCCTCGAGCGGAAAGAAGCTATCGAATGACGTAAAGATCGAGGTCCTGCTGCTGATCGCGGCCTTCTTCAACGACGAACGTACGCGGGGACATCTCGTCGATGTCGGCGGCCTCCGGGGAGTTGTATTCGAAGGTGCTGACCAGGCGGTATGTTCCGGGCGCGAGGCCGATGAATTGGTATTGCCCATGCAAATCGCTCCGGACAGTCAGGGGGTCCATGAGCCGCTTGCGCTGCACCGGGTCCCAGGGTTCGAGATACACGGGAGCGCCGCGGACCGGCTCGTGTGCGCCGGTGGTTACGGTGCCATGAACGCTCGCCGGCTTATTCGACAGAACATAGGAAACCATGCAGTTCTGCGTGACCAGAATCTCGTTCCAGCCGTCGCCACGTCCGCCTTCCGGCCGCTCGCCCCTGGGTCCGCGAAAATCCGTAGCCACGTAGGATTCGTTGGGGACCAGGCGGACCTGCCACCGGCCCTGAATGAACTGGCTGCGGCCGGCATTGAGCCGCAGGTTCTCCGGAGCGGATTCGCCCGCAAGATCGATGCGGCGCACCTGAAACTTGAGTGTACCCCCATCGATGGGCTGGCTTTCCGGGCCCTTGAAAGAGAGAAAGACCGAGGCCTGCGGCAGCAAACTGATGCGCAGCCCGGGGCGGTCGCGCTCCAGCGAGATCGCTGTATAAGAACCCTCCGGCCCGCGGGTTCCGGGAGCGGAGACCCAGATTTCATACGGACCCGGCGGCTTGTTCGGGAAAGAAAACGGATAAACGCCCGGCCGGTTAGGGTCCCCTGGCAGGTTGAGCGTCTCACGCCCGATATCCGATGCGAGAGTGAGCGTGATCGGACCGCACGTGCAGTAAACCGCGCCATCGATCGTGTACAGGTTTCCGGGGAAGGGACGGACCTTGGCATCGGCAGTTTCGCGGTCGAGATCGACATCGAGGACGGAGGCTTCCTCCACGCGCAGAGTCTCACGATAGAAAGTCGGCAGGTAGCCGCCGTCTTCATACTGGCGCCCCACGGTGCGGACGAGATAACGGCCGGGATCCAGACCGGGGATGCGGAAGATGCCCCGGTCGTCGGCGGCAGCGCGGCCGGCGAGCCGCGGCGGACGGGCATTGCGGTAGGCGACGACCTCGTGTTCGGGCATGCCGACGTCGTTCTCGTCGACGACCGTGCCGGTGATGGCGCCGTAGCGCGGCATGCGCACGGTGAGGAACGCGGACTGGTCTTCGGCGACCACGACCGGGGTGCCGGCGGCGCGCCAGTTCTTCTGGCCGAACTGCACGGGCGGAAATCCGCGGCGGCTGGCGCTTAGGACATATGCGCCGGCGGGCAGGGCCGTGAACTCGAAAGCGCCCCACGTGTTCGTGCGCAGCGATTGGGCCGGGCCTGGCGTGCCGGGTACCGGTGCCAGGACCACCAGGGTGCGGGCCAGTGGTTTCCCGGACGAGTGTTCGACCACGGTTCCCCGGATCAGCGCGGCGTTCAACTCGGCGGCGGCGAGCAGACACAGAACGAAGTTGCGCATGTCTTCGAGGGGATGACGCCAGGAACAGTGGCGGAGTGCATGCGAAATACAGGCTTTTGGAATGCCTGATGGGAAGGCGATAGCCGCGGCGCTTCAAGAGCTTCAAGAGCAGTTTGACAGGTTGGTGGCGCTCTGCGAAAATAAAGACACTCCGTCTTGCTCCTCAGTAGCTCAATGGTAGAGCATTCGGCTGTTAACCGAAGGGTTGTAGGTTCGAGTCCTACCTGAGGAGCCAATTAAAATAAATCAGTTACAACGATAAATCCAACATGTAACAGCGCCATGTAGCAAATCTCACCCGCGCCATGCTAAAATCCGCTCCATGGCCATCCCCCTCGGCACCAACGATCTGAAGATCTACCGCCGACACGCCGGCTATTGTACCCGCTATCCACCAGGCCCGCCCAAGCCCGACACCTATCGACCGACCAGCAAGAAGGACGAAAAAAGTGATACCTGCGCCTGTCCCATTTGGTGCCGTGGATACTTGGCCAAAGAAACCAAAACTGTAA
>DATJYW010000476.1:0-6150 GCA_035499435.1 Candidatus Acidiferrales bacterium
CATGTTCTGGTGTCTCCTGGCGCTCCTCGCGCTGCATGTTCCCGCCGTGTCCCCGACTGCGCCGAACAAACAGCCGCAGCTTGCCGCCGGAGGGGGAACGGTCGCGCTGGTGTTCGGGTCCGGCGAGTCCATCTGGTTCGCGCGCTCCGCCGACGATGGCCGCACCTTCGATCCGCCGGCCAAAATCGGTGGCCTGCCCAAGCTGTTGCTCGGCCGCCACCGCGGACCGCGCGTCGCCATCAGCGGCAATACCGTGCTGGTCTCGGCCATCTCCTCCTCGGCCGGCGACCTGATGATGTGGCGCTCCGCCGATGGCGGCCGCACGTGGTCCCCGCCGCGCGCCGTCAACGACCAGCCCTCGGCCGCCCGCGAAGGCCTGCACGCTATGGCCGCCGATGCCGCCGGCCACGTCGCCGTGGTCTGGCTCGACGATCGGACCGGCCACGGCAAGCGCCTCTACGGCGCGTTCTCCGATGACGCCGGCGCGTCGTGGGGCCGCAACGCGATGCTGTACGAGTCGCCCTCGGGCTCCATCTGCGAGTGCTGCCACCCCTCGCTCGCCGCTCTCGGTTCCGGCGAGTTCGTCGTCATGTGGCGCAATTCCCTGAACGGCTACCGTGATCTGTACGCCATGCGCCTCGCAGGCGGCGGTCCCTCTGGTCCAGCGGAAAAGCAGGGCGGCGCCACGTGGAAGCTCGAAGCCTGCCCCATGGATGGCGGCGGCCTCGCCGTGCGGAACGGCCGCGTGGGCAGTGCCTGGCGCCGCGACAAAGACGTCTACCTGGTCGAGCCCGGCCGGCCCGAACGCAAACTCGCTGCCGGGCAGGACATCGCGCTCGCGGCCAATAATCAAGGCTGGTACGCCGTCTGGTCCTCACCCGCCGGTATCCAGGCCATGCTGCCCGGTGCCACCGAAGTGACGCACGTCGCCCCGGCCGGAGCCTTCCCGGCCATCGTGACCACGCCGGGCGGAGTGGTCATGGCCGCGTGGGAAGAGAACGGCGCCATTGCTACAATCCGCTTCTAGCGTGCCGCTCACCCGTAACCAGGTCCGCGGCTTCTGGGCCGCGTGGGGCGGCTGGGCGCTCGATGGCATGGATTCGTTCATCTACGCCCTCGTCCTTGTGCCCGCTCTGCGCGACCTGCTGCCGCGGTCGGGCATCGCGGCCACGCAAGCCAACGTCGGCTTCTACGGCGGCGTGCTCTTCGCCGTCTTCCTCGCTGGATGGGGCTGCGCCTTTCTCTGGGGGCCGTTCGCCGACCGATTCGGCCGCGTGCGCACCCTGATGCTGACCATCCTCTGCTACTCGCTGTTCACCTTCCTCGGATGTGCAGCCACCCGGGTCTGGCAACTGGCATTGTTCCGGTTTCTCGCCGGCGCGGGCATCGGCGGCGAGTGGACCATCGGCGGCGTCTTCGTCGCCGAAGAGTGGCCCGAATCGCGCCGCCGCCAGGGCGCCGCCTGGATGCACACCGGGTACTATTTCGGCACCTTCCTCGCCGCCGTGGTCAACTATGCTATCGGGGCCCGCTACGGCTGGCGCGCCGTCTTCGCCGTCGGTGGAACTCCGGCCCTGCTCGTCGCATTCATCCGCTACGGCGTCCGCGAATCCGAGCGCTGGCGTCATCACGCCGGCAAAATGACCGCCCGCCGGTCGTTCCTTGCGCTGTTCTCGTCCGAATACCGCCGCCGCACGCTCGTCAATGCCACGCTCCTCCTGGTCTCGATGGTCGGCCTCTGGGCGGGGTCGGCGTACGTGCCGTCGTCGGTCACCTACCTCGCCGCCCGCCAAGGCATGGGCGCGCCCGATGCCGCGCGCGCCGCCTCCGGGGCAACCATGCTGCTCTCCTTCGGCACCATCCTCGGCTGCCTCGCCGTGCCGGCCCTCGCCGAACGCTTCGGGCGCCGGGGCGCGCTGGCGTGCTACTTTCTGCTCATGTTCCTCTCCATCGCGCTCGGCTTCGGCAACCTCTTCTACCTCGCCCGAAGTCCGCTCGCACCGTTCCTCGCCTGCCTGTTTTTCCTCGGAATCGGCGGCGCCAACTTCGCCGTCTACACCCTCTGGCTCCCCGAGCAATACCGCACCGAGTGCCGCGGCAGCGCCTTCGCTTTCGCCACCAGCTTCGGCCGTTTCATTGCCGCCGGCGTGACCTTCCTGGTCGGGGCCGGAGTCTCGCGCCTGGGCACCATCGGCACGCCGGTCGCGCTCACCTCCATCGCGTTCCTCCTCGGCCTCCTGTTGCTCCCCTGGGCCGAAGAGACCCGCGGCAGGGAGCTTCCCGCATGAACCTCTCCCACCTCTTCGACTTCTCTTTCGCCGGCCGCCGCGATTGTGTCGGCCTCGAGTTCCAGGGCCGCTCCCTCACCTTCGGCGAAATCGACGACCGCGCCAACCGCACCGCGCAGGCCCTCCTCCGCCGCGGCCTCAAGACCGGCGACCGCCTCTGCGTCCAGCTTCCCAACTGCCTGGAGATCATCGACCTCTACCTTGCCTGCACGCGCCTCGGCGTGATCTTCGTGCCCATCAACGTGCTCTACCGCGATCGCGAGGTCGCCCACATCCTGCGCGACGCCGAACCCGCCCTCGTCATCACACCCTCCGACCTCCCCTCGCTCGAAGGCCTCGACCCTGTCCGGCCCGATGTGCGACTCGACGGCGACGCGCCCGCCGGCATCATCTATACATCGGGCACCACCGGCGCATCCAAGGGTGCCGTTCTCACCCACAACAACTTCGCCGCCAACGCCGTCACGCTGATCACCTGCTGGCAGATCGCTGCCGCCGACCGCTTCCTGCTGGCGCTTCCGCTCTTCCATGTCCACGCCCTCGGCAACGGCCTCCACTGCTGGCTGGCCAGTGGCTGCCGCATGCGCCTCGTGGAGCGCTTCGAACACGCCTCCGCGGCCGCCGAATTCCTCGATTTCCACCCGACCCTTTTCTTCGGCGTTCCCACCATCTACGTCCGCATGCTGGACTGGCCCGAGCAAACCGCCCACCAGATCGGCGCCGCCGCTCGGCTGTTCGTATCGGGCTCAGCGGCCCTGCCCGCCCACGTGCTCGAGCAGTTCCGCGCCCGCTTCGGCCATATCATCCTGGAGCGGTACGGCATGAGCGAGACGCTCATGAACGTAAGCAACCCCTACCTCGGCGAGCGGCGTCCCGGAAGCATCGGACTGCCGCTGCCCGGCGTGAGCGTCCGCCTCGTCGAGGGCGAGATCCAGCTCCAGGGTCCCAACGTGTTCGGCGGCTACTGGCGTCGCGAAGACGCGACTCGCGCCGCTTTCGACGGAGCCTGGTTCAAGACCGGCGATCTCGCCGACGTCTCGCTCGACGGCTACTACACCCTGCGCGGCCGCAAAAGCGACCTGATCATCTCCGGCGGCTTCAACATCTACCCGCGCGAGATCGAGGAGTTCCTCCAGGAGCAGCCCGAAGTCGCCGAGGCCGCGGTCTGCGGAGCTCCCGACGAGGTGCGCGGTGAAGTGCCGGTGGCTTTCCTGGTCCTCAAGAGCGCCGTCGAGCCCGCCGAGCTCGAAGCCCGCTGTCGCGCCAACCTGGCCTCCTTCAAACTCCCGCGGGCGTTCCACGCGGTCGAGAGCCTTCCGCGCAACGCTCTGGGGAAAGTGCAGAAGCACCTGCTCCGGCCGCCGGACAAAGCCTGATGCCGCACGATGCGGCACCGGCTTGCCTCTATTCCGAATAATTCTGCACGTAGAGATCCCGCGGCAGGCCCTTACCTCTCGCGCTGTGCTGCAAGCGTACCGCGTCTTCATGGCTCATGCGGCCGCCCAAGGCGACCAGATAGTAACCTCTTTGGCTTCTGGGTGAGAACACGCTCGCATTCAGCCCGGGATGCAGCCGATTGAGCTGTTCTACCTTCTTTGTCGCGGCGTCTCGCGTAAGGAACGTGAAGGCGATCACCCGCCAGACTTCCTTGCCCCCCAGCGGGGAGGGCTTAGGCGCCGTGGCAGCCGGAGCCTTAGTCAGAGGAGCAGCCGGGGAAGCTGCGGCGGGTGCCGGGGCAGGAAGAACTCGCCGCTCTGTGGCCACCTCCGTGCGTCGCGGCCAATTCAGCACGAAGATCAGCAGCAGGAACCCGCCGGCGCCCGCGAGGATCCATCTCGGAAAGCGGAACACCGGTACCGCTTCCGGAATGTGGCGATGGGGCGGCGGGAGGATGGCCGCATCTTCCTGGACCATCTCCTGCGGCGTCGATGGTGGAGATTCGACGATTGGCTGCGCCGGTTCCGGTACAGGTACGGCTTGAATCGGCGGTTCTAGGGCTGTATGGATCTCTGCCAGCGTCCAGCGTGTCTGCGGGTTTGGGTCCGCTGCGTGAGCCGCAATCTCCTCGCTCCTCGGCGAAGCTGCCATCAGCGCGTGCTGCCACAGCTCGCCGAGCAGGCGCACGTCTTCGCGGTAGGCTGAGGAGGTCTCGGCCTCGCGGACGGCGTCGGTCGAAAGCTTGATTCGGTCGCCGACGGCCACAATATGCTCGGCGTCAAGCGCGCCCAGCACCAGCCCCTGAGCATGCAGGTATCGCAGGGCATCGATGGCTGCATCGAGGACTTCTCTCGATTCTCGTGAGTCGAGAGGCGACCGCTCGAGCGCCGGGGCCAGCGTTTCGTCGGGAGACTCGAAGACGGCGTAGAACACCATTTCGCCGCCGTGCTCCGCGCGCCCGAAATCCAGAAGCTCGACTAAATTCGGGTGGCGAAGCTGTCGGGTTCGATACCAGAGATCCAGCAGCACGGCGCCATTACCGGCCGTCTCCGGAACCAGTTTCACAAGCGCATGGCGCTCGGGGGACAGCGAGGTCTGAAAGAATGCTGCGTTCTCATCGCCGGCCAGCCATGCCTCCAGCGTGTAATTTCCGGCAAGGGATGCACCTTCCCAGTGCTCCCGCAAATGCGTCATAGGCAAATCCTAAAGGTCTTTCTTGCGTTGCAGTGATGCGTGTTTCCTGTCCTGATCAGGCATCATGCGAAAAAAATCTACGTAAAACTTACCCGCACTCGGGCCATGAAATCGTGATCGCGAGAGATAGAGCAACTGGCCCTCCAGATGCTACGGCTGTCTCACCAGAGCACTCACTTTAAAGAAGGAAGGAACCGAAGTGTGGAATAAACGAAACGATGAACCCAACGCCTCTGGCCAGGCCGTCGAACCGGTCCGGATGCCTGCTCCCATACCGATCGCTCCGCCCGCTCCGGAGGCATCGCCGGTCACCGTGAGCGGTCCCAGACAGTCGGCGGTAATTGGCCCTTCAATGACCATCAAGGGCGAGATTCACGCTCGCGAGGAACTGCTCGTGGATGGCGACGTTGAGGGAACGCTGGAATCTCAGAGCCTGCTGACCGTGGGACCCAACGGCAAGGTACGCGGCAACATCAAGGCGCGGCAGGCAGCCATCTTCGGCAGCGTCCGCGGCAACGTCGAGGTGACCGAGAAAATTGCCATCCGCGACCAGGGAAGCTTGATCGGCGACATCAAGGGCGCCGGCATCAGCATCGACGATGGGGCGTATTTCAAGGGCAGTATCGACATCGTACGGCCGGAGCCGAAAGCGGCTCCAGTGAAGCCTGTCGAGAAGCAGCCGCGCGTGGAGGCGCACGCCGTCTAGTCCATCGACCCGCCGGCGGTCTCAGTAAACCGGACTCCCCCTGAGCCTGGCCTCGTGATCGCGGACCACGGCGATCTGCTTTTCGTCGGCTTGTGGCAGATGGCCTTTCTGCTTTAGGTCTTCGAGTACGGCGCGCTCGGCGGTGAGCTCGGATGCCGCACGCGCCAGGCAGGCGGCGCCGCCCTTCCTCTTGACGCATTGCTTCTCGATAGACACCGCCAGATCGTCGTGCGCCGTGGCCAGCGTCCGGACCACCTGCCACCCCGCGCCTTCGCGTGCCGCGAGCTTCTGGTAAAGAGCGACCGCCCGGTGCAGCTCCGTCTCCGATCCGGCGAGATCACCCATAGCGTAAAGCGTGGTCCCGATCCTCATCACCGCCGAGGCGAGCGCGTCGGCGGCGCGTTGATCGTTAGGGTCGGCCTCTGCCACCTCGGTGCGCAAGGCGAGCACGCGACGGTAGGCGGCCAGCGCGTCGGAGGGGTTGCCCAACCGGCCGGCCACCCAGGCGAGGTCGCTGTAATCGTA
>DATJYW010000477.1:0-24654 GCA_035499435.1 Candidatus Acidiferrales bacterium
TATAGCACTGGCCAACGGCATGAGTGGCGGCTAAGCCACAGGGACATGGATATCTTGCAGGCTCCAGACGCGGATGGGGTCGCGCAGGCGGGCGGCGACACCGTCCGCCGCGGCGCGCGCCCCGCTCATGGTGGTGATGCAGGGGACCCGATACGTCACGGCGCTGCGGCGGATCGCCTTCTCGTCGGCGAACGCACTGGCGCCCGTAGTGGTGTAGATGGCGAGCTGGATGTTGCCGCCCTTGAGATAGTCCACCGCGTTGGGGCGGCCTTCGTTGACCTTGAAAACCGTCTTACAGGTAAGACCCGCGTTGCGCAGCGCGGCGGCGGTGCCGCGCGTGGCCACCAGGGCAAAGCCGAGCTCGGCAAAGCGCTTCGCAACCTCTACAGCCTCGCGCTTGTGATGATCATTGACACTGATGAAAACTGTGCCCTTATCGGGCAGCGGACTGCCGGCGCTGATCTGGGCCTTGAGAAATGCTTCGCCGAAGTTGACCCCGACGCCCATTACTTCGCCTGTTGAGCGCATCTCCGGGCCGAGCACCGGGTCGACGCCGTGGAACTTGTTGAACGGGAACACCGGCGACTTGACGAAATCCTGCGGCACGCTGAGCTTGCCGGACGTATAGCCGTAGTCCTTGAGCTTGCGGCCCCACATCAGGCCGACGGCAACTTTCGGCAGCGGCACGCCGGTCGCCTTGCTCACATACGGCACGGTTCGCGATGCGCGCGGGTTCACTTCCAGAACATAGACCGTGCCGTTCTGGATGGCGTACTGCACGTTCATCAGCCCGATCACGTTCAGGGCCTTGGCGAGGCGTACGGTGTAGTCTTCGATGGTCCGCACCGTCTGCTCCGAGAGCGACTGCGCGGGCAGCACACAGGAGCTGTCTCCCGAATGGACGCCCGCTTCTTCGATGTGCTCCATGACGCCGGCGATCAGCACGTCCGTGCCGTCGCCGAGGGCGTCGACATCCACCTCGATGGCGTCTTCCAGGAAGCGGTCAATCAGCACCGGCCGCTCCTGCGAGAAAGTGACCGCCTCGCGCATGTATTGGCGGACCATGTCCTCGTCGTAGGCGATCACCATGGCGCGGCCGCCCAGCACATAACTGGGGCGCACTAGCACGGGATATCCGATGCGCGCGGCGGCGGCGCAAGCCTCTTCCACGCTGGTCGCGGTGCCGTTGGCCGGACACGGAATCTTGAGGTCGTCGAGCAGGCGGCCGAAGAGCTTGCGGTCTTCGGCGAGGTCGATGTTCTCGGGGTCGGTGCCGATAATGGGGACGCCGAGCCGCTTGAGCGGCAGGGCGAGATTGAGCGGGGTCTGGCCGCCAAACTGGACGATCACGCCATCGGGCTTTTCGGTATCCACGATGTTGAGGACGTTTTCCAGCGTCAGCGGCTCGAAGTAGAGGCGGTCGCTGGTGTCGTAGTCGGTGGAGACGGTCTCGGGATTGCAATTGACCATGATCGACTCGACGCCCATTTCCTGGAGCGCAAAGCTGGCGTGGCAGCAGCAGTAGTCGAACTCGATTCCCTGGCCGATGCGGTTGGGGCCGCTGCCCAGGATCATCACCTTTTTGCGATCGGCGGGGTCGGCTTCGCACGCGGATTCGTAGTTGGAGTAGAGATAAGGTGTGAAGCTTTCGAACTCGGCGGCGCAGGTATCGACGCGGCTGAAGACTGCGGCAACACCCAACTCCTTGCGGCGGCTGCGGACTTCGATTTCGGAGACGCCCCAGGCTTTGCCGAGTTGGACATCGGAGATGCCGTAGCGTTTGGCTTGGCGGAAGAGTTCGCGGGTGACTTGCGCAGGCCAGGAGGCCTGCGCCACTTGGGACTCGAAATCGACCACTTCCTTCATCTGGCGGAGGAACCAGGGGTCGATGGCGGTGAGTTCCTGGATCTCTTCCACGCTGTAACCGTTGCCCATCGCGAAGCGGACGTAGTTGAGGCGGTCGGGCGTCGGGGTGATGAGCTTGTTGGTAATGAGCTGGGGATCGTACTTCTCGCTGCCGAAGGCCTTGCCCGTTTCCAGGCTGCGCATGCCTTTCCACAGTGCCTCTTTGAAGGTGCGTCCGATGGCCATGACTTCGCCGACGCTCTTCATCTGGGTGCCGAGCGTGGGGTCGGCGCCGGGGAACTTTTCGAAGGCCCACTTGGGGATCTTGGCGACCACGTAGTCGATGGTCGGCTCGAAGCAGGCCGGCGTCTTGCGCGTGATGTCGTTGTTGATCTCGTCGAGCCGGTAGCCGACCGCGAGCTTGGCGGCGATCTTGGCGATCGGGAAGCCCGTGGCCTTGCTGGCCAACGCGCTGGATCGCGAGACGCGCGGGTTCATCTCGATGATCACCATCCGGCCGTTGGCGGGATTGATGGCGAACTGCACGTTGCTGCCGCCGGTATCCACGCCGATCTCGCGCAGGCAGGCAAGCGCGCCGTCGCGCATCATCTGGTACTCGCGGTCGGTAAGGGTCTGCGCGGGCGCCACCGTGATGGAATCGCCGGTGTGCACGCCCATGGGGTCGAAGTTTTCGATCGAGCAGACAATGATGCAGTTGTCGGCGAGGTCGCGCATTACCTCCAGCTCGAATTCCTTCCAGCCGAGAGCGCTCTCCTCGATCAGGACTTCGTGGACGGGGCTGAGCGCCAGGCCGCGCTCCAGGATTTCCTCGAGCTCTTCCTGGTTGTAAGCGATGCCGCCGCCCGTGCCGCCGAGGGTAAAGCTTGGCCGCAGGATGCATGGGTAGCCGATCTTTTCGGCAAACGCCCGGCCCGCAGCGATGCTGTTGACGAGCTGCGATTGCGGCGTCTCCAGGCCGATTTTGCGCATGGCATCTTTGAACAGCAGGCGGTCTTCGGCCTTTTTGATGGCATCGATCTTGGCGCCGATCAGCTCGACGCCGTACTTATCGAGCACGCCGGCCTCGGCCAGCTCGACGCTCAGATTGAGGCCGGTCTGCCCGCCGACGGTGGAGAGCAGCGCGTCGGGTCGCTCCCGCCGGATGATCTCTTCCAGGTAGGGGCGCGTGAGCGGTTCGACGTAGGTCTTGTCGGCCAGGTTGGGGTCGGTCATGATCGTGGCCGGATTGGAATTGACCAGGATCACTTCGTAGCCATCGGCGCGCAGGGCCTTGGCGGCCTGAGTTCCGGAGTAGTCGAACTCGCAGGCCTGGCCGATGATGATCGGGCCGCTGCCGATGATCAGGATGCGGTGCAGGTCGTTGCGCCGCGGCATCAGTGGCTCCCCTCCATGAGTTTGATGAAATCGCCGAACAGGTAGTGCGAATCGTGCGGCCCGGGCGCGGCCTCGGGATGGTATTGGACGCAGAAGGCCGGATAGTTGCGGTGGCGGAAACCTTCCAGCGTGTGGTCATTCAGGTTGACGTGGGTGATCTCGACGTCCGAGGGACTGAGCGTCTCGGGATCGACCGCAAACCCGTGGTTGTGGCTGGTGATCTCGACCTTCTTGGTGAGCTCGTTGCGCACCGGGTGGTTGGCGCCGCGGTGGCCGAACTTGAGTTTGTAAGTCTTGCCGCCGCAGGCGAGGCCGAGCAACTGGTGGCCCAGGCAGATGCCGAAGATGGGTCTGCGGCCGAGCAGCTTGCGGATGTTGCCGACCTGTGTCACCAGCGGCTCGGGATCGCCCGGGCCGTTGGAGAGAAAGATGCCGTCGGGGTTGAGCGCCAGCACGTCTTCGGCGCTGGTGAGCGAGGGCACCACGGTCACGCGGCAGCCGGCGGTGACCAGGCGGCGGAGGATATTGTGCTTGATGCCGTAGTCGTACGCGACCACGTGATAGCGCGGCTCGGGCGCGCGGGGCACGTGCTCGGAGGGGGAGCAGGCATCCACGGGCTCGGTCCACTGGTAGCGTTCGCGTGTGCTGACGCGTGTGGCGAGATCGAGGCCGGCCATGGGCGGGATCGAACGCGCCGTCTCGACGAGTTTGGCGGCATCGGCCTCGGTGGACGAAAGCACGCCGCGCATGACGCCCCGGGTACGCAGGTGGCGGACCAGGTTGCGGGTGTCGAGATCACTGATCACGGGGATGCCGGCGCGCGCGAGGAAGTCGTCCGCCTCGGCATCGCTGCGCCAGTTGCTGGCGATCGAGGAGAACTCGCGCACCGCCAGTCCTTCGATGTAAGGCCGGGCCGATTCGTTGTCGAGCGAGCTGGTGCCGTAGTTGCCGATTTGGGGATTGGTGAGGATGACGATCTGGCCGGAATAGGAGGGGTCGGTGAAGACCTCTTGGTATCCGGTGAGCGCGGTATTGAAGACAACTTCGCCCGAGCGCTGCGTGGGCGCACCAAAACTCCGTCCCTCGAAGACCGTCCCGTCTTCCAGGGCGAGGATTGCAGAATTCAAGTTAGGCTGTTCCTCCCGGGGAGTGGATAACTTCCAGTTTAGCAGACGCCCGATGAAGAGGGCTTTGCCGGCACAGGTGTGCCGTATCGGCATGTAAACCCCGCCTGGCGAAAATCGGTCTACCCATTCGAATGGAACTGGCGGCGCGGAATACGGAGACCCCGGATGATTTCGATTCTCTGGTCCGGCTGCATCGGCCGCGGGTCTTCCGTTTTATCCTGGCGTCGCTGCGGGACCGGGAGACCGCGGAGAACCTGACCCAGGACTGCTTCGTCAAGGCCTACCAGGCGCGCGGGCAGTTCCGCGGCGCATCGAGCATTGCGACCTGGTTCATGCAGATCGCCGCCAACCTGGTTCGCGACCACGAGTCCAGCAGCCGGCTGAAGTTCTGGAGACGCTCGCTGCACCCGGATGCGGACGTGGCGGACATCGGCAACTCGATTCCGGACCGGCAGCAGTCCCCGGAAACCTGGGCCGCCATTCAGGAGCAGGTACGGGCCGTCTGGGCGGTAGCGGCGCAACTGCCGGCCCGGCAGCGGACCGTGTTTCTGCTCCGGTTCGTGGAGGACATGGACCTTCTGGAGATCGCCGAAGTCACCGGCATGAAGGAAGGCACGGTCAAGGTACACCTCTTTCGGGCGCTCAACTCGGTGCGCGCCCGGCTGGAGGCTGCGAAATGAACACGCATCTCAGCGAAGGAGAAGTAATCATGTTTCTCATCGGTGACGTCAGTGTGGAAGAGCGCCGTCATGCGGCGGAGTGCGAGGTGTGCGGCGCGCGAGTCGCCAACCTGGCCGGATCGATTGCGAGTTTTCGCGGAGCAGTGCGGAGCTGGAGCGAGCAGACGGTGGAGCAGCGGTGGACGGTAATCCCCGGCGCGGATCACCTGGGGCGGCTGCTGCTGCCGGCATCGCTCGATGTGCCGTGGTACCGGTCGCTGTGGAGCGGTGTGGCCGAGATTCTTCAGCCCGCGCCTCCACCGCTGGACATCACTTCCAGGCCGGTGCTCGTGCGCACCATCTGGGGGCAATACCGGCGGCAGAAAAAGTCGTGGGTAATGTCCGTGGTGCTGCAATCGGCGGTGGTCTTGTCGGTGTTTGCAGCGGCGGTAACGCCGGCGGTGCAGCACAAGATCGTGAATGCCGTGATCCCCCTGGTGGCGCCGGTGGACCTGGCGCCGTATCAGCAGAAGGCGGGGGTGCGGGGTGGAGGAGGCGGCGGCGACCGGTCGACTCTGGACGCGTCGAAGGGCCGGCTGCCCAAACCCGCACTGAAGCAGTTCACGCCTCCCATGGCAGTGGTGGCGAACCTGAATCCGAAACTGAGCATGGATCCGACGATCATCGCACCGCCGGATCTGCAGCTTCAGAACGTGAACATGATTCAGTTCGGCGATCCGCTGGGCAAGATCGGTCCGGCCTCGAACGGACCAGGGTCGGGTGGCGGCATCGGCTCAGGCAAGGGCGGAGGCGTGGGTGTGGGTGATGGGCCCGGATTTGGTCCCGGCGAGGGCGGCGGCGTGAGCGGCGGGGTGTACCGCGCAGGCGGCGGAGTGTCCGCGCCATCCCTGCTCTCGAAGGTCGAGCCCGAATACTCCGAGGAGGCGCGCAAGGCCAAGTATCAGGGGGTCGTGCTGCTGTATATCGAAGTGGACCCCGCGGGACGGGCGCAGAACGTGCGCGTGCTGCACAGCCTGGGGCTCGGATTGGACGAGAAGGCAATGGAGGCAGTGAAGAAGTGGAAGTTCCGGCCCGGCATGAAAGACGGCAGGCCGGTGACGGTGGCCGCGACCATCGAGGTCAGTTTCCGGCTGTTGTGACGCTGGATATTTGGCTCGGCCGCGTGTATGCTGTTCCCGTAGAAAGGGGCCGGGACGAGGGGTTTCCCCATAATGGGCAGCGTACAGTTGGTATTGGTCGTTCTGTGCTCAGCGGCCTGGGGACAACCGACAGGAACTGCCGCGAAGGACCTCGCCGCCCGCCTGGCCACCGCCGATAACCCGGACCAACTGCTGGCGGCCAATGCGGGCCTCGTCAACGCCGAGCTGGCAGAGGCGCTGGTGGAGCAGGGAACCACGGCGCGCAACCGCGGCGACACGGCGAAGGCCCTGGCAGCGCTGAACCTGGCGCGGATGATCGCGGAACGCACGGAATCGGCCGGTGCGCGAGCATCGGCGCTAAACGGGCTCGGCCTGGTCTACTCCGACCGGGGCGACTACGCGTACGCCCTGGAATCGTATCGCGCGAGCCTCGAACTCAGCCGGGAGGCGCACGACGACGCCGGAGCGGCCCGAGTGCTGACGAATCTGAGCGGGATGTATTCGGCGATCGGCGATCTTCAGGTTGCGCAAGAGCATCTCGGACAAGGCCTGGAAATCGCGCGGAAGCTGAATGACAAGCGGCTGCTCACCAGCGCGCTGGGTAACATGGCGGTGCTGTACGCGCGGCGCGGCGACTACTTGCACGCCCTGGCGCTCCTCCAGCAGTGCAACGAGCTGTTGAAGGACGGCCCCGACAAGCGCGGGCTGGCGGCGAACCTCAACAACATCGGCAACGTGTATCTCTGGCAGGGCGACCTGGAGCAGGCGCGGGCGTATTTCGAGCGCGAGATGGAAGTGGCGCGGTCGGCGGATCTCAAGCCGCTGGTGGCGATCGCATGGATGGGGCTGGGGCGCGTGGCGGAGTTTCGCGGGGACCTGCGCGGCGCCATCGCCAACTATGAGAAGAGCCTGGCAGTGCTCAACGAGACCGGAAACAAGCCGTTCGCGGCCAGCGACCTGACGTACATCGGCAGTGCCTACTCCTGGCTGGGCGAGCAAGAGAAAGCGATCGAGTATTTCCAGAAAGGCCTGGAGATCCAGAAGGCGGTACACGCCGGAAGCGAGGCCGCCCTGACCATGGGACGGATCGCGGAGGTCTACAACCGCAAGGGCGATTACGCCAAGGCGCTGGAGGCCGCAAGCGAGGCGCGCGAAATGGCCAACGCCGGCGGATTGCGCGAGGCGGCGTGGCGCGCCGACCTGGAAGCCGGGCGCGCGCAGCAGGGTCTGGGCGAGAAGGCGCAAGCGGAACAGCGCTTCCGCGACGCCATCGCGACCATCGAAGCCTTGCGGCAGGGTGTCGGCGGCGCCGAAACCCAACAGGAGAGTTTCTTCGAGACCAAGCTCGAGCCGTACCACCGCATGGTCGGCCTCCTGATCGCAAGCGGCCGCAGCGCGGAGGCATTCCAATTCGCGGAGCGCGCCAAGGCCCGGGTCTTGACGGATGTCTTGCGGAACGGGAGAGCGGAGCTTGCGGCGCAGATGAGCGAGGAGGAGCGCGCGCGGGACCAGAACCTTCGTGTCCGCATGGCCTCGCTCAACACGCAGCTCATGCGGGCGCGAAACGGCGGTTCGAGGCAGCAAGCCGCTTCGATGACCGCCGACCTGGCCCGGGCGCGGGCGGACTACGAGAATTTCCAGAACGAACTCTACATCCGGCATCCAACGTGGAAGGCTGCCGGGGGCAAGATGGAATCGGTGAGCGCGGACCAGGCGCTGGCGGCGGACCCGAAGATCGCGTTCCTGGAATTCGTCGCCGCCAAGGACCGGGTCTACGGATTCGCATCGCAGGGCTCGCAGAAGGTGAAGTCCTTTACAGTTCCGATATCGCGCGAGGCGCTCACGAAGCAGGTGGAGCTGTTTCAAAACCAACTGGCGGGACGAAACCTGGCGTTCCGCTCGACGGCGTCGGATCTCTATCAGAAGCTGATCGCTCCCGCGGGCCTGGACCTGGCGAAGACGCGCCAACTGGTGGTGGTGCCGGACGGCGTTCTGTGGGAGTTGCCCTTCCAGGCGCTGGCGAATCCGCAGGGGCGGTACCTGCTGGACGAGTGCGCTGTCTCCTATGCGCCCTCGCTCACCGCGCTGAAGACGATGAGCGATGTGAAGCGGCAGCGGAGGAGCACCCCCGCGGGCGTGCGGTTGTTCGCGATGGGCGATCCCGCGGTGGAGAATCGGGCCGGAGGAATGCAGGCCCTCGTCCGAGAGGAAACTTTTGATGCCCTGCCCGGCGCAAGAACGGAAGTGCAGACGCTGGCGAAGATCTACGGCGACGGCAGCCGCGTGTACATGGGCGCGGACGCGCGGGAGAGCGTCTTCAAAGCCGAGGCGGGCAAAGCCAGGGTGCTCCACCTGGCCACTCACGCTGTATTGAACAACGCCAGCCCGCTCTACTCTTACCTACTGATGGCGCGCGACCAGGGCGGAACCGAAGATGGCCTGCTGGAGGCGCGAGAGTTGCTCACCATGAACCTCAGCGCGGAGCTGGTTGTGCTATCGGCCTGCGAAACCGCGCGCGGCCACGTGGGCGCAGGCGAAGGCATGATCGGCCTGAGTTGGGCACTGCTCGTGTCCGGCGTTCCGACCACGGTACTGAGCCAGTGGAAGGTGGCGTCGGAAAGCACCAGCGCGCTGATGACGGCGTTTCACCAGAATCGAGCCAAAGACATGAGTGACGCCGAGGCACTGAGGGCGGCCGCATTGAGCGTGCGCAGGAATCCGGCCTACCAGCATCCGTTTTACTGGGCAGCGTTCACTTTGATCGGGGCCGGTCTGAATTGATGGCGGCCAGCAAGGCTGCCACCATCGTCGAGCCGGGATTCTGATCGGCCGCGGCGCGCAGCTCCAGCCTGGCCTGATCGAGGAGCCCCGCCTGTGCGTAGGCGATGCCCATCACCAGGTGGGAGTCTTTCGATGTGGCTCTCAATCGGGCCAGGCTGTCCTCCGAAGCTGCGTCCAAAACCTGGAATTTCGCTTCCGGCTCGGGCGGGACCGGCGAGGTCACTTCGGCGCCATCCCGCCGCACCGTGAGCTGCCAGGAATAGCGCGTTCCGCGACGAAGGGCGACCGCCGAACGCCACTGCGCCCCTCGAATCCAGCCGCCGGAGACGGCCGGCTGGAAGTCGCTGGTGTATACGCTCACCTGGTACTCCGCGCCCGGGACCGCCTTCCAACGGAATACCGGAGTCGGCGTTTCAATTAGGATGCCCACCGGCTCCAGCAGCTTCGTCCCCTTGGGGGCCGCCGGGGCGCCGAGAAGGACGTCACGCCTGCCGGACAGGCCGGCAAAGGTCGGCACGTCGACGCGCTGCGCCATCAGGGCGCGCTCGACGGCGGTGCGGATTCCATCGGGCAAGCCGTCGAGCCCCGAGACCGAGCCTTGCGCCGTGATGGTGATCTGGCGGCTGCCGTCGAGAATGACCGTGGCCGAAGGGGCGCGAGCTTGAGGCGGCGGCTCCACGCGTGCGGCCGGCGCGGATGGGCGCGGGCGGAGCGCAATTCCAATTACCAATGCGCATGCTGCTGCCGCGGCGAGGGCGAAGGCCGCTCTCCATCCGCGGATGGCACTCCAGAAGGCAGGGGCCGGCGCCCGGTCCCGGGCGAGCTCGGCTTTCGCCACGCCCAGGTCCCGTAAATTTGCCGCGCAGGATGCGCAATCGCGGATATGGCGATCCACGCGCCCGGCGTCGCTGGCGGCGCCATCCACGTACGCCGCAAGCTCGTCGTAGGTCAAGTGCGAGAAGGCTTCGGATTCGGAACGCAGGCGGGTATAGAGTGACGCGGCGGCCACTGCCAGCCCGGCGTCCTGCGAGACGAGGACGCGGCACGCCTCGCATTCCGCCAGGTGGTCGGAGACATCGAGCATCTCGGACGCGGACAATGAGCGCGCGCGGTAGGATGCGATTTGCGCTTCGGTCAGGTGCTCCATACGTTCCCCATCGCGCCTGCGGCGCGCGGGCAGGCCGGGAAGCCTACCCTACTGTACAAGGATGCGGAATCTTTCGACAGATTGCCGGCGGTCGACTAATTCTCACGGCCGGCCTCCTGAAGGCGGCGGGCCAGGCGCTTGCGCGCCGTGCTGCGGCGGTTGGCCACGTCCTGGCGGCTGATTCCGAGGAGTTCCGCGAGCCGCATGTCGTCGAGCGGGAGGTCGTTCCAGAGGCGGGCGAAGTCCAGGGCGTCCATCTCCAGGATTGCGGCGATCTGCCGGACCGAAGCGATGCCCAAGCTGTCGAAGAGCCGAATGTCGCCGCCCGCGGAATCGTTGAGGTTGAGGAGCAGGGCCTTGCGGTGCTCCAGTGGCAGTGCGCCGATTTCCTTCCACACGCGGCGGATATAGTCGCGGTGAATGAGCTGCGCGTCCGCGGAGGGGTGGTCGTCGGCGGATTCGTCCACCGGTTGGGCCCGCTCCTCGTTGACGCCCGAGAGTTCCGCAGTGGCATCCACGAGTGCGTCAAATAGAAGAGGAGCTCCGGCTGCCTTGAGAAGCTGCCCGATCAATTCGGCCACCCGAAGCCGGCTGGCATCGACGCGCCGGCGCAACTCGTCGCAGGCGCGGCCGAGAAGTGCCGCGTCGGTGAGGGCCGCGCGCCCGCGCTGGCTCGCAAACCCGCAGACATCCGTGCCTTCCGCGCCTTCCCAAAGGTCGAATTTCGGCGAGTGGGTGGCCACGTAACGCACCTTCATGGAGAGACTCAGCCAGGCCGGCCGCTTCGATCGGAAGTACGCGTTGCAGGCGTTGTAAGCCGTGACGGCGGCGTAGGCGTTGAAGTCGCGAACGGCGGCGAACCCGTCTCCGGACTTCATCCGTTCGAGGCGCGCCAGGAGCTGGCAGAGAGCATTCTGACAGACATCCTCCACATCGGCGTGGGGCAGCCGGGAGAAGTCGGCGGAAGAGCCCAGCTTGAACCCCACGATCCGCCGGACCAGAGGCTCGGCGTGCCGGGCAAGGAGGTCGTCCAGCAGGACCTGTGCCCGTTCCGGGTCGGGTTCGCGCAGCCATTGATCCAGCGTTCCCTCCGGCCGGCCGGCTGCCCCCTGGGTATTCATCGGCTGCACCATTTTTATCATGGTTACGGCAATATCCGGGGCCGGTCTGCATCATCTGGTGACGACGGGAGGGGAGCATGACCGGGAAACTCGCCGTACTCGCGCTGGCTGCGATTTCTCTGGACGGCACACAGTTCCTGATTGTCACCCGCGAGGTCAACGGCAACTGGTCGTTGAAGGAGGCCGACGAGGTCTCGGTCAACGGCAAGACCAAGGTACGAATGGCCACAGCGCCTGCCGGCCAGGCCGATTCCTGGGATCCCAAGGTCATCGGACACCTTCCGGCCGAGCCGCTGGAGAACCTGGCGCTGATTGCGCGCGGCGCGGACGGCAAGCTGTACACGCGGGCGGCGGACTCGAACGGCTGGACGCTGCTTCTGCCGGAATCGACCAATGCGAAAACGGCACAATCCTCCGCGGAGATCTGGCGCGGCGCGACCATCGCGATGAAGAGCGATCGCAAGGAGAAGGTCGCGACGCCGATGCCGTTCGCCCAGCTCTACCTGGTTTTCCCGGGCCGCGACCCGGCCGCTTCGGCTGCACGGCTGGCCACGGACGTTTCGGTGCACAAGGTTCCCGGGGTCGAAAATCCCGAAGCCTTCCGCCGCATGCTCGAGGCGCTTCCGGCGGCGGTGAAGGCCTATCCCTCCGCCGGTTCCGCCGACCAGATCCGCGGGTTTCTCCGCTCCGGCCTGGCGGGCCGGTTGTCGCAATGGTCCGATGGCGATGCCCCGGTGACCGTGCTCGAAGAGTGCCTGATGCTGAACAAGGCGGCGGAGGCGGCGTTTCCTAACGACGCCGCGCTGGCCGCCCTTCGCAAGCAGGCCGTCGACTCCAGGAAGCTGCTGGATCGCAGGGTCGCCATCCTGCGAGCCCTCCACGCCGGCAAGCAGTACGATGCGTTTCTGGCCGCGTACCGGGAATTCGAGCGCTACGACAAGTCGTTCCCCGACCTCGCCACGGCGCGGCGCGCCCACCTCAACGACAGCGCGGTGGCGCACGTGGATGCGGCGCGGCGGCTGCGCAAAGAGGGCGACTACGCGGGCGCCATCCGCCACCTGCGGCTGGCTCAACTGCGCAACCCCGAATTGAAAACCGCCGGGGAACTGCTCGAGGAAGTTCGGCTCGAAATCGCGCGGCTTTCGGCGCAGAAGTTCGCCGAGACGCGGCGCGGCATCGATCCGCGTTCGCCCGCCCAGGTCCAACTGCAACGCCGGCTGCTCCTGGCCGAGCAATACGCCAACGACGGCAAGCAGCAGGAGGCCGAGCAGGCGCTCCACGAGGCCGAAAGCATCGACAAAGACGAGCCCCGGATCAAGCTCATGCAGGCGCAACTGGCGTTCTCGCGCGGCGATTTGGGAATGGCGTTGGCCCTGCTCGATCTCTACGCCGGCGTGGCCCTCACTCAGGAGGACTTCGCGGAAGGCGAGAAGCTGCGCGCCAAGGTGCAATACAAGCTCGAAAACTCGCGCACCGAAGAACGGGGCCAGCTCAAAGACCTCTATGCCGGGCAGCGCTTCGCGGCCGCGCTGCAAACGGCCGCCAACGGTCTGAAGCTGGACAACGAAGAGCCCGAGTTTCTCTACCAGGCCGGGGTGAGCGCGTGCCTGCTGCGGCACTGCCAGGATGCGGGTGGACTGCTGCACCGGTATCTCGATCTGACCGACTCCACACAAGGCGTCCGCGAGCGGCGCATGGCGGCGATGCGGCTCTTGAAACTGGCGGAGAGCGATCCGCCGCCCCCCGCCAGGGGCAAAGGACCGGTGAGCTGGTTCTCGGGGGTCGCGCTCGATCCCGGGGTCTTCTACGATCCCGCGAGCCTGGCCTTCCAGGCGAAGGTGGTGCGCATCTCGGCCTCCGACCATCTCACGGTGAACTACGAGTGGACGGGCAATCAACTGCAATCGGTACACACGAAGTACGAGGAGAAGAAGACGGGGTCGAACATCGCCAAACTGGCGCTGGGCGTGGCGAGCGCTTCGCAAGGCATCAGCATGCCGGTCAACTGGAAGACCACGGGGCGCGAGACCAACGATTTCTACTTCAACTACTACGACGACATGCCGCAGGTCTACAACGTGGGCCGCGACAAGACGGTGGTCAAGAGCCAGACCATCCCGATCCGGATTCCGAGCTTCGGCGGCTTCGGCGGGTTCGGCATGCTCGGGTCGATGGCGGGCCTTGGCGGCATGCTCGCCGGTGGCGGATTGAAAGGGCTGGTGGGACTCGGCAGCATGCGCGGCATGGGCGGCATGAGCATGCCCGGCGGCCTGGCGGGACTCGGCGCCATGGGTCGGATGCCATCCGGAGGGGCGGGAATCTCGGCCGGAATGCCGGGCATGAGCGGATTCGCCGGCACAGGCGCCCTCGGGCTGAGCCAGCTCACCGCGCTGCGCCAGATGCACCCCGAGCAGAACTACTCGATCCACAACGATCCGCAGGGCGGCTCTACCAGCGGGACTCTCACGCTGTGGAACAATCCGAGGCTGGACACGCAGCTCACCTACCAGGTGACAGGCAAGCGCGTGGCCATCGGTTTCTCCGGCAATCACTACTTCCACCCGTTCGCGTGGGACGCCATCCACCTCTTCGAGCTCGACTACGACGATGAAGGGCGCGTGCGGCACGCCTGGGAGCTCGACGAGCCGAACTCGCCGCGGCTGGATTTCGCGTGGGAGGGGAAGCGGCTGATGAGTGTTACCGCCAGATCGGGTGCGGCGGGAACGGTCGTGTACTCGCGCACCATGAACTACGCGGGCGACCGCCTGGTGAGCGAGGCGATCACGCAAGCCGGCAAGACCTCGCACATCCAGTACAAGTACAACAAGCAGGGCGTGCTGATCGAGGCGGACTGTGACGGCGACACGTCGCTGGACGGCCGCTCGCGCAAGATCGAATTCCTGGACGAGACCGCGGACAAAGGGAAGCGCTGACATGACACACCGGATTACATGGGCGCTCGTGACATTGGCGGTGCTGGTGTCCGCCTCCCGTAGCGCATGCGCGCAAGCGGCGGCGCAGCGGACGATGAGCACGACGCCTCCCGGCACGACGTCGTCGAGCGGCCAGCCGGATGCGATCGACAATCTGCTGCGGCAGTACCGCACCATGTGGCAGAGGATGAGCGCCGCGCAGCAGAAAGCGTTCGTGGATTCCGGCGGCGCGACGCCCGAGCAGTACGAGCGCACGCTGCGGAGCAAGGGCGTTCCGGCGGTCCCGGCCAGTACTCAAACTCCATCACCGGGGCGCCAGGCTCAGAACGACCCGCGCGCGACCGTGGATGCCCTCGATTCGCTGACCACGTCCTTGCAGGACCTCAACGCCATCCGCGACGGAAACCTGGTGCGCGTGCAGAAGGACGGCTGTCCGCCGGAGGTGACGTCGCGAATCGCCGATCTGCGCGGGCGCCTGCGGCTGGACGAGGCGGAGCTAGCGGGAGAAGCCTCCGCGCCCGGGCCGGCGAAAGAGCGGACCAACGCGGCGGACCCGATGGCCCTCGCCGGCGATTGGTATAAGCAGTCGCCAAAGGCCGCGAGCCGGCCGCCTGCGGACAGCGGTGACAGCAAAGAGAGCAAGCAGCTTGCCGATGTGCTCTCGGGCGTGCCCGCGCCGGCCAAGCACGCCCCGCGGATCGATGCGCAAAGGCAAAAGGAGCTGGAGGAGGAGATCGCGCGCATCCAGGCGGAGATCGCCCAGCTTTCGGGCGCGTGCGCGACGCTCAAGCGATAGGAGGAATCATGGTGCGCGGCTTTTGGACCATTACGCTGATCAGCGGCTCGCTCTGGTCACAGCAGCTTCCCACACCTCCGGCTGAGCAGCCGGCCGTGGCTCCTGCTCTGGCGCCGGTGCCGGTGGTCGCGGTGGATGTCGCTCCGTTGGCGCCCGCGGACCTGGCTTCGCCATACGCCAGCCCGCGCGATGAAGCCCGCCATCGTTTCCAGGCGACGCTCGCGCAATTGCAATCGTCGCGTAATGTGCGCGCCGCGATGCAGGGGTTCGCCGAGGCGTTTGCTCTCGATCGTACCTACGCCGCGGCGGCCTACAACCTGGGAGTGATCGCGGCCATCGGCGAGAAATGGGAAGATGCGCTGGCAGCGCTGGAAGAGGCAGCGCGCCTTGACTCGGCAGGAGTGGGCAAACAGGCGGCGCCCTCGATCGAGCGGCTGCGCAGGATCTGCGCGCTGGAGGCCAGCCCGGCGGGCAAGCTCCAGCGCCGCTACGACGAAGCGCTCTATCCGGTCCTCCAGAATCTGCCTAAGATGCAAACGGCGGATGCCATGCAGGCCATCGCGGAAGTCGGGCGCATCGACCCCAAGCGCTGGGAGGCGCCGGCATTGATGGCCGCACTCAACGGCAACGGCCACGGGTACGATGTTGCGGCCAAGTTCCTGGAGATTGCGGTGGCCAACGCGGCCGATCCGCAACTGAAGGCGCGGCTCCAGAAGGCCCTCGACGCGGCGCAGCGCGAATTGCGCTACGATGCCGCGCGCGCCGCCGCCGATGCCGCCGCCGACCGGGGCGAGCTCGAGAAGGCTGGGTCGCTCTATGAAGACGCGTGGGCGGTGATTCCCGCCCGCTCGTCGAATGGGATGGAGGCAGCCTCCGCGTGGCTTCTGCATGACGACACGGCGCGAGCATCCGCAATATTAGTCCGACTGGGCGAGAGCGGCGACCCCGAGCTCGCGCCGCTGGCCGGCGCCATGCTCAAAGAATTGGAGCCGATCGAGCCCGCCGCCAAAGTGGCCGCGCCGAATGCCAGGGATTTTTTCCGCGACGCGGGGCCGACGCAGCCGGTCGTGTTGGCAGACATGATTCCGCGGGTGGACACCGCCGGCATGGAGCTGCTTGCGCGGCCCCTGCCGAAGCTGGTCCAGGATACCGAGCCCGTGGTGCTGCTGGCCGCGCTCTCGACCGTTCCCGGCGATGCGGCGGCCTCGACGCTTCCCGAGCTGGCTGCGCCGCGCATCGCGGGCGAGAACCCGTGGAAAGAGGCGCAGCAGCTACTGGCGAATCGGCCGCCGGAGGCATCGGCGGCGCAAATCGAGCACACCTTGAGCACCGCGGATCTCTCGGATGGTGCAAAACTGCATCGATCGATGCAGGTGTCCACCCAGCCCGCCGGAGCGCGAGTCTTCGTGGGCGGCGCGGCGGACCCGGTTTGCGAGACGCCGTGCACCATTCAGGCCGCCACCGGGGCCTATGTCGTGCGGCTGAGCCTGGACGGGTATCGCGAGGAGGTTCGCGAAGTTCGCGTGACGGCCAAGGGAGCCGAGCTCGAGCTTCCGCTGGAGCGTGTCCGCGGCAACGTCATCGTGGAGGCACCGGGCGCTACCGCGCTGAAGGTGAACGGCACGGCCGTCGCGGGCCAGCCGCCGCTGGAGCTGGCACTCGCGCCCGGTGTGTATCGGATCTCCGCGGAGTTCGGTCCGAGTGTGCGTGATCGGACTCTCAATGTGAAGCCGGGCGCGCGGCTGCGCGTCGACCTCCGGCCATAGCAAGAAAGTGCATCCCGCCGGGACACCGGGGCGTATCCAGCCTGCAGAAAGGCAGGTAACCATGAGATTCGCTCCCCTCGCCCTGTGTGCCACGCTGTGCCTCGCGCCGATTGCTACCGCTCAGAGACTGGAATTGAAGTTTGACGCCCTGGCCGCCAAGGCGTCCGGCAAAACCGAGGTGGATCTCGACAGCAAGCTGCTTCGGCTGGCGATGCGCGCTGCCGGCGACGCCGATCTCAACGGCATCCTCAGCGGCGTGCAGGCGATCCACGTGCGTGAATACGAGTTCAATAAGGCCGGCGCCTACTCGCAGAGCGACCTGGAGCCGCTGCGGAAGCAGGTGGCCGCACAGAGTCGCTGGTCGCAGGTTCTCAGCACGAAGGAAGACGGTGAAACCACCGAGTTCTGGATCGACGCACAGGCCGACAAAGTCAGTGGGTGCCTGATCGTTTCAGCCGGGGAGCGCGAGCTGAGCGTGATCTACCTCGAGGGCACGATGACCCTGGCGCAAATGAAGCGGTTCATGGACGAGGACGCGCGCCACGAGCTGGGAGACCTCTTCGGGAACCACTAGCCGGTCGCGTCAGCGCTTCTTCCACAGAAATGACCGGCGAACCAGGATCGCGCCCAGCAGGACCATCAGGTAGTTCCACGGCGAATCGATGACCACGGCCGCGATGCCCAGGAATCCGAGGTGTGCGGAGTACATTGGCACAGCTATGGCGGCGATGAATTGGGACACCATCACGGCGACAAGGGACAGCAGCTCGCGGCCGCGGGAAATCCATGCCACGCACAGGCCAAGGAGGAGCGGTCCGAACAGGTTCCTCCAGACCCAGAGCCCGAAAAGAGAGGCACAGGCCTGCGCCGCGTCCCTGATAAGCGGGGCCGAAAGCACAGAGCCGTCTTGCGGCCGGCGGAGGAGCCAATCGGGCACGACGGTAAACGCGGTGCCGAGCGCCATCCCGGCGATGTAAGCTGCCAGCACCAGGGCCGCCATCCTGCGCGGGGAGGTGCGGATTTCCTGCACGGCCGAGAGGACCGTGGTGCGAACGACGGAGACCCAAAAAGAAACAGGGGGGCTATAGGCATTCGCGGACGCCAGGTTCGCCGCCAGCGCTCGCGCCCGGTCGGGCGGAGCCGCCAGCATCAGGATCCACTCGGCGCTGGCGGTACGTGCCATAGGCTCACTTCCGATTATCATACCTTCAACTCCTGTTACGGTCCACCGGCCGAAAATGTTCCGGTTTGATAGAGGAAGGCTCACTCCAGCGCGAACGCGACCACGGAATCGCCCATCTTGCTCTTCATCTTGCCGTGGCCGCCGGCGCAGATGACGACGTACTGCTTTCCACCCCACTCATAGGTCATCGGCGTGGACTGCGCGCTGGCCGGAAGTTCGACGATCCAGATCTCCTTGCCGGTGTCGCTGTCGAACGCCCGCAGGTGCGGATCCAGCGCCGCGGCCGTGAAGATCAGTCCTCCGGCGGTCGCCATCGGACCGCCCAGGCTGATCGATCCCGCCGGCCAGCCGTTCACGATCGTGCCCAGTGCGGCTTCCCACCGGAGTTTGCCGGTGTTGAGGTCGAAGGCGACGAGCGCACCCCACGGCGGAGCATTGCATGGCTGAGCGTTCGGCGCCACTAGCCACTCGCGGTGCATGCCGTAGGGAGTGCCGCGCTGGCGCGCGAATTCGCCGCCCCAGGAAGTTTCTGTTTCTTTGGCGTGATCGAAGGCGGACTGCATGTCTTCGCGCGGAATCACCTTGAAGATGGCCGCGACGCGGTTGGTGTTGGCCACGAGGATGTTCCGCACCGGATCCCACGCGGCGCTGCCCCAGTTCACTCCACCGATATTGCCGGGAAAAGCGATCGAGCCGCGCACGCTCGGCGGCGTGAACAGCCCGTCGTTGCGCAGCGTCAGGATCTTCTGCCGGCACCATTCGCGCGCTTCGGGTGTCGCGCCCCAGACGTCGTTCGCGGTCAGCCGCTGCGGAACCATCGCGCTCCACGCGGGAAGCGGCTGGCTCGCCGCCGCCTCCTCGCCGGCGACGTCGCTCTTTGGGACCGCCCGCTCTTCGACGGTGTGCAGCGGCTTGCCGGTCGCGCGATCGAGCACGAACACGTTGCCGATCTTGGTGGTCACGGCCACCGCCGGTTTGCCCTGGAACTCGATCAGCGCCGGCTGGGACGCTACGTCATAATCCCAGAGATCGTGGTGCGCCACCTGAAATCCCCAGACAAAGGCGCCCGTCGAGGCCTTCAGCGCCACCACGGAGTTCGCCCAACGGTTGTCTCCGGGTCGCGCACCGCCGAAATAGTCCGGGCTCGCGCTGCCGGTCGGGATGAAGACCAGGTCCCGCGCCGGGTCGGCCGCGATGGTGGACCAGGCGTTGGCGGCGCCGGTCCGCACCTGCTGTTTCTCGGCCCACGGAATCGGATCCCAGGTCCAGCGGAGCGCGCCGGTCCGGGCATCGTACCCGCGCACCACACCGCGCGGCATATCCACGGCGCCGTTGTCCCCGATCGAGGAGCCCGTAATTGCCAGGTCGCCGACCACCGCGGGCGCCGAGGTCACCTGGTAATCGCCGCGGAACTCGGGACCGTAACCGACGCCGCGCGTCAGATCCACCGTGCCCGCCGACCCGAAGCCGGCGCACGGCTTGCCGGTCTTGCCGTCGAGGGCAATCAGCCGCGCATCGATGGTGCCTTCGAAGATCCTCAGCTTGCAGGGTGCGCCCTCCGCAGCCCTGGAATCGGTCCACGCCGAAACGCCCCGCGAGCTCACCTCCGAGTAGCCGTGCGACCGGTCCATCTTGGGATCGAAAGTCCAGCGCGCAACACCGGTCGCGGGGTCCAGCGCGATCACTTGGTTGAAAGGCGTGCTCAGGTATAACGTGTCTTCCACGAGGATCGGCGTGGCCTCGAAGGCGGCCTTCTCATTGAGCGCGGTTTGGGGCTGCAGCGCGCCGGTGTGATAAGTCCACGCGAGTTTGAGCTTGGCGACGTTTTCGCGGGTGATTTGCTTGAGGGCTGAGTACCGCGTGCCGCCGGCATCGCCGCCGTACACGCTCCAGCCGGATTGGGCCGCGTTCAGGGCCGTGGCCGCCAACACGAAGGCAAGTGTTGTCCGCATGCTGATATTGTCGCTCGTGACGCCGTCACTCCAGGTGGTCCAGCCGCATCAGCCCGAAGTACATCGCCTTGACCCGGGCGGCGCACTCGTGCTCGCGATAGCGTTGATCCCGCGCCCACGCCTGCACGCCGTCCGCATGATAGCGGACTCGGCTGACGTCGGGTACTAGCACACGCGCCGGCGCGAGCCCGCGAGCCGCCCTCGCCGTGTTCACTACGATCTCCACACCCGCCGCCACTCGCCGCACGTGATCGGGATGCCCCACCGCGATGATCGAATCGTATTCGGCCAGGCCGCGCTTCACGAGCTGCTTCGGCACGTCCGTGGTGCTGAGGTATGCCGCCGCCGGAATGGCGGCCCGTTCGTCGGGGATCGCCAGCCCATGGCTCAGCCGCAGCGCCTCGATGACCTCGATCTGGCCCCAGATGTCCTTCGGACCGAGTCTGGCGCAGAGGTCCGCGATGACGTCCGCGATGTCCTGGTTTGACCCGCCGGGAAAGTGATAGTGAGGATGATACTGCTCCGGAATCTGCCGGTCTGCCGGGATGCCGCATTCCGCGAGTTGCCGGTTGAACTCGTCATAAGGGCCGGCCGAAGGATCGCGCCGCGGCCCGAAGTTGAAGGATGCGGCGACAATCGCCCGGGCCCGCTTCAGCTCATCCGCCGGCGCGGCGGCCGGCTGCCACGCGCCCGCAATCCGATGACGCGCCGCAACCATCGCTTCCGCGAATTCCGCCTCGGGCGGCCGGCCGCGCTCGAGCGTCTCCACCACTTGCCGCACAAACGAACGTATTGGTTCTGCCTCTGCGCCCAGCCATTGGGCAAGCGGCAAGTAACTCTCCATGAAGGAACTGTAGCACCGGCATGTATGGCGACTGTCCTATTTGGCACACCGCGGCCGATATCAAAAGATAAACAGGTATTTTTATTTCAATATTCATGATACATACGTATCGAACGCCAGCCTGATTTATCGGGAGGTGTCGATTGAAAGTCTCCCTGATCGGGGCGGAGCTCGAAGAGAACCTCGGGCTTCGCTACATGGCCGCGGCCCTGGAAAAGGCGGGCCATCAGGCAGATATTATTCCTTTCGCAACCGAATGCGAAATTTCTGAGGTGGTCCGGCTCGTACTCCGGGATCAACCTGACATAGCCGGTCTTTCGATGGTATTCACCGGCCGCGGGCGCGAGTTCTGCCGCCTGGCACAGGCTCTGCGGGAAGCCGGGTACCGCGGCCACGTGATCGGCGGCGGGCACTTCGCGTCTTTCAATTGCGAACGCCTGCTGCGCGACTATCCCGCTTTCGATTCCATCGCTCTGGGCGAAGGCGAGGAGCTGATCTGCGCGCTGGCTGCCGGCTTGGGCCACCTCGACAGGATTCCCGCCCTGTGTTATCGCCGCCCCGACGGCTCGATCGCGACTAACCCGTCCGAGGGAAACCCCGACGACCTTGATGCGCTCCCTTTTCCGAAGCGTACTACTTTTCACGCTTACTTCGATAAGCCGATCGCCAGCGTCCTGACCAGTCGCGGCTGCTGGCGCGACTGCGCATTCTGCAGCATCAACGCCTGGTACCAGCGCGGCGGAGGCCGCAAATTCCGGATCCGCAGTATCGAAAACATCGTTGCGGAGATGAAAGAGCTCTATTTCGGCCATGGAGTCCGGATCTTCAATTTCCAGGACGACAACTTCTTCCTCCCGAATCCGGTCAAAGCGGAGCAGCGCTTCCAGGAGTTGCGTTCCCGGCTGGCCGGCGCGGGCATCGGGCCCATCGCGATCGCCGTCAAAGCACGCCCCGACAGCATCAACTACGGCTCGATCCGCGTGCTGGACCAGCTCGGACTATTTCGGGTCTTCCTGGGCGTTGAGAATGCGTCGGAAAACGGCCTGCGCCACCTGAATCGCAAGTCGTGCCTCGCCGAGATCCTGAATGCGCTCGACGTTCTGAACGGCTTCGGAGTGCACATCGCCTACAACCTGCTGATGTTCGAGCCGGACACCACGCTCGATGACATCCTCGTCAACCTGCGTTTCATGGAGCGGCACATCGAGAATCCGTTCAATTTCTGCCGCGCCGAAGCTTACGCCGGCACGGGGCTGGAAGCCGCGCTGACGGCGGAAGGCAAGCTGCTGGGCGACTATTTCGGGTTCGACTACCGGATCAAAGATCCGCGCTGCGAGGCCTTCCATCAGGTCGCCAACTACGCTTTCTTCAACCGGAACTTCAGCGACTACGGCCTGCATTACTTCAACATGCAGGTGGATTTCTATTTTCAACTGTTGCGCCGCTTCCATCCGGAGGCGCTCACCCAGTCGCTGCGCGCCGCCGTGCGTAACTTTATCAAACTGACCAATCTCGACACGTACGAATGTATCTGCCGCATCTACGACTTTGTGGCCGCGGCCGATCCGTCGGACCAGGTTCGCCTGCGCGCCTTCGCCGGAGAACTGCGCGAGCGCGTCGATGAGCGCAGCACGGAACTACTTTCCCGGGGCGAGCGCATTTTGCACTGGCTCGAATCCGCTTATGCCCGCCGCAAATCCGGCCCGGTCGAGATTCCGGACCTGCCGGTGTACACCGCTCGCGGTTTCGCACCCCCGCGGGAATCTCAGGGTGCGGGCCGGATGAATCCATTCGATCCTCTTGGCCTCACCCCGGTGCCCATTCCCTACGAGGTATTCAAAGCCCGGCTCAGTCGAGACCCTGGCGAACGTTGTGAACAACCGGTGTCCGGCACATCTTAGCCGCACACTCTAACTGAAGCTTGGAGGAGCCAATTATGAACGAAAGAATTATGACCCGCGGCTTCCCGTGGGGCGAGCCCGCGCATCCCGGAATCGTGAAGCAATACGAAGACCTGATCGCAATCTACAAACTCGTTCGCGCGCAGCTCCAGGATGGGATCGACCAGGCCTTCGATCAGGCCTCCCGGCAGATCGGCTTCGTCGTGTCGACCACCATTCCGGCGACATTGGAGCTCGGGGAAGCCGGCAGGCCGGCGCAGTGGAACGTGCCCGAGGCGATCCAGGGCAGCGTTTTCGACAGGGCCCTGATGGAGGCTGTCAGAGCTCCAGCCGCCCACAAATGGCAGGATATCGCAGCCGGCAAGTACCAGTTGTACCTGATCTGGTACGACGCCCTGAAGCTCAAGCTCCGCAAGGATTGGCTGGAGCCGGTTCACTACCTCCGCGAAGAGATGGTCGAGCGAATCGGCGGCGCGGCTCGCGTCCGCCCCGAGGTCCAGGAACCGGCCCACTGGTTTGTGCCTTCGGTCACGATCGCCGCGGAGGAAAAAATTCTCATCTCGGCCATCGACGAGGTCTATCCAGAGCTGCAACTGGCCGAACGCATCGCGGCCACCCGCCAGGCATTGCGCGTCCGGCCCGAGGTCATGGAACCGGCCCACTTCCGCGCCGGACGGGCCGAGCTTGCGCTGCGCGAGATCGGCAATCTCTTCAAACGCGTAGGCCCGGGCATCCCGGAGCCGGCCCATTATCTCGCTCTGGAGAGCGATCTTCTTGCCCAGATTGAAGCCGTGGTGCGCAAGTACGGCGTTTGAGCATCGGCTTCGCAACACGTGATTCCGACCCGCGCGGAGGACGGGGAAGAATCCGCCGTTGCCGGCTGAGCACGCGGGTTGCAGGCCGGCAGCGGCGTATTCCAAGACGGCGATTCATTCGCTAAGAGGATTCCTATGCCGGATATACTCCAACTGCATTACAAGATTCTGGCTCTGAAAAACGAGCCTTGGTGGTGGCGGGTTGCCTACCTGATCATCGATATTTTCAGGCAGCATCCTGAGCTCGAGAACGGGTTTGATCGCGTCGCCGTTGGCAAGGACGATGGTTTCAACAAGTTCGTGACCGCCCAGGTGCAACAGTACATGGAAAAGGGTGTGGCGCCGGCCGCGGGCATTGCCGGGGCGGTGATCAACATCGCCGAGGACGTCGCCGCCGGCCGCCAGCCAACCATGCGGGCCGGCGATTACATCGCGCTGCAGACCGCTTATCGGGCCGCCGGGAGATAGGCCGAACCGGCTCCGCCGTTTGCAGGCCAGGAGGTGCCAGTGGCTTTCGAAAGCTTTCCGTTCGTCGTCGGCTGGGAACTGACCCTGGCCTGCAATCTCCGGTGCCGCCACTGCGCGTCGTCCGCGGGGGCGCCCCGAGGACGCGAGCTCACCCTCGAGGAGTCTCTCGCTATCTGCGATCAGTTTCCGGCGCTTCTGGTGCAGGAGGTGATCTTTACCGGCGGCGAGCCCCTGCTGAGCCCGTTTTGGGAGGACATCGCGGCGCGCCTTCGCGACCTGGAAATCAAGACGGGAGTGGTGACCAACGGCCTCTCCCTTTCGCAAGAAACCGTCACCCGCATGAAGGCCTGCGCCCTGAAATCCGTGGCGGTCAGCCTGGACGGCTTGGAGGAGGCGCACGACGCCCTCCGCGGCGTTCCGGGTGCTTTTCAGAGGACCCTCCGCGGTGCGGCGTGCTGTGTCGAGAACGGCCTCGACCTGAGCGTCATCACCTCGGTCACGGGCTTGAATATCGAAATGCTCGAGGAGACCTACCGGCTGGTTCGCTCGATCCGGGCCTGGAAGTGGCAGCTTCAGCCATTGTTCCCGACCGGGCGGAGCCAGGACAGCCCGGAACTGCGCCTGACCGACGAACAGTTTCTCGCCATGGGAGAATTTGCGCGCAGGCTGCGTCCCAGGGCCAAACACGAAGGTGTGGAGGTCGTCCCGGCAGACAGTTGCGGCTATTTCAGCCCGCTGGATTTCGAAGAGTTCGGCTGGCA
>DATJYW010000478.1:0-48372 GCA_035499435.1 Candidatus Acidiferrales bacterium
CTCGCGACTTGTACGATTGGATTGCCCTCCTGTGGGCAGCGTTTGGCGAGACTCCCGGCAAAGAAAGGCTCGCCAACGTCAATTATAGGAGGGCACTCTCTCTATTTCAGACTGCAAGAACCTGTTTTGGACAAGGGTGACTTAAAGTACCAGCCGTCGACGAGAATTACGGGAGGCGGAGTAGCGGCAGGGAGCGCCAGGCCACAAACGAACAGGAAAGGGCACTCGATTCGCAGATTAACCTCTTCTTATCTTGTATACACCTGAAGCCCGCCCTCCACAACCGTCGGGCATACAATCGGATCATGGCCGCCAAGCTCGTGTTTGGGGTGTTGCTGTTTGCGAGCGCCGCCGTCGCCCAGCCGGGCGCGGGTGTCGACTCCTACAGCATCGAAAAGGAAGTCGCGCTGGGCCGGCAGGTGGCGGCGGAATTCCGGCGGAACACGCAGACGCTGGACGCTCCTGCGGTTCTGGCGTACGTGGACGCGAGCGGGCAGCGGCTCGTGGCGGCTGCAGGCGGTCCGCCGTTTACTTACACCTTCGCGCTCGTAGCGGACGACCCAAGCGCGATGCACGAGCCTGCGGCATTTCCCGGAGGCTTCGTGTTCGTTCCGGCGTCGCTAATTCTGGCGGCGAAAGACGAAGACGAGTTTACGGGGATGCTGGCGCACGCGATTGCCCACGTGGCTTCGCGCCAAGGCACACAGGCGGCCGCGAATGCGACTTTGGTTTTCATGGGCGGCTGGACCGGATCCGCGGTGCCGCGCGGCTTCCTGGAAAGGCGACGCAGGTTTGAGCTCCAGGCGGACGGGCTCGCGGCGCGGAGCATGTCGGCCGCCGGGTGGGATCCGGCCGCGCTGGCGCGTTACATCGAGCGTCTACGGCCGGGCGACGAGCGGGTTGAGGGCATCGTTCAAACGATTGGGGAACTTCCAGTCCGCGCATACGGACGGCATGAAGGCTTCGAGAAAATACAGGCGCAAGTCCGACAGTTGCTCGGGTCCGCCAAGAAGCCGCCGTCGCTTTTCAGGCCCGCCGGTCTGGCACAATAGCCGGAGGGATGCCAAACACCAAGATCGTTGCGACATTAGGACCCGCTACCGACGTTCCCGGTGTGCTTCACCGGCTTCTGGCTGCGGGAGTGGATGTTTTCCGGCTGAACGCTTCCCACGGAGAACAGGACCAGCATGCGGCGCGAATCGCCGCTGTGCGGCAGGCCGCCCGGGAGGCCAAGTTTCATGCGGGAATCCTGCTGGACCTCCAGGGTCCGAAGATCCGGCTGGGGCGGTTCGAGAACGGCGGATGCGTGGTGGCGGAGGGTTCGACGTTCACTATCACCACCGAACAGGTGCTGGGGACTGCCGAGCGGGCGTGCACCGGCTACTCCCGTTTTGCGCGGGACGTCAAAGCGGGCGACCGCATCCTGCTGGCCGATGGCGCGGTGGAGCTGCGGGCCCTGGAGAGCAATGGCACCAGCGTGCGCACCGAGGTGGTTCGCGGCGGAGCGCTGGGAGATCACAAGGGCATCAACCTGCCGGGTGTGCAGGTGAGCATCCCTTCGCTCACCGAAAAGGACCTGGCGGACCTGCACTTCGGACTGAATTCCGGGGTCGACCTGATCGCGCTCAGCTTCGTCCGCACGGGGGACGACGTGCGCGGCCTGCGCGACCGGCTCGGGGGGCGCCCCATAACGATCGTTGCCAAGATCGAAAAGCCGGAGGGGTGGGAGAACATCGAGACCATTCTGGATGTTGCGGATGGAATCATGGTGGCTCGCGGCGACCTGGGCGTCGAGACCTCGCTGGAGCGTGTGCCGCGCATTCAGAAGTCGATCATCCGGCGGGCGCGCAGAAAGGGCCGCTTCGTGATCACAGCGACCCAGATGCTGGAGAGCATGATCGAGAACCCGACGCCGACACGAGCCGAGGTCAGCGACGTGGCCAACGCGATATACGACGGGACGGACGCGGTGATGCTGAGCGCGGAGACGAGCGTGGGGAAGTACCCGGCGGAAGCCGTGGCGTTCATGGCGCGGATTGCCGCGGAGAGCGAGGAGTCGATCCGGCGGAAGGGATTTCTGGAGCCGCCGAAGCTGCCGTCGCCCTCGAACGCGGAGATTCTGGCGGATGCGGCGTACCATGCGGCGCGCGAGTCGCGGGCGGCGGCGATCGTGGTATTCACGTCTCGCGGGTCGAGCGCCCGGCTGATCTCGCGATGCCGGCCGCCGGTTCCGGTGTATGCGGTCACGCCGCACGATAACACCGCGCGGCAGCTCAGCATCAGTTACGGCGTGGTGCCGGTGCTGGCGCCCGACGTGTCGAACACGGACGAGATGCTGGCACAGATGGACCGGATCCTCGGGGAAGGCGGCTATCTCAAGAAGGGCGAGTTGGTGGTGTTCGTGGCGGGGCAGCCGGTGGGACGGCCGGGGACGACCAACCTGATGAAGCTGCACCGGCTCGGCGTGGGGTAGTGTCCTAATCGTGATTCAGTGCCGGTCACAACGAGAGGCTGATTCGCAACGCCTGGTCCACTTTCTCCATCGTAGCTTTGGACAGGTAGCCGAGCGTCTTTACCAACCGCTTTTCGTCAACGACACGGATCAGGTTGCATTGAACGACACTATCCTTCAGCAAGCCACCTTCACCTCTCGGGACGGGAACATCTACGGGATAGCGCTTTGCGCTATGCTCGGCACCGGAGATCGCCGCCACGATGGTAAGCGGCGAGTATTGATTTCCGATGTCGTTTTGAATGACCACGCAGGGCCTAATCTTATTCGGCTCGCTGCCGACCACGGGATCCAAGTTTACCGCAAGAACCATGCCCCGCCGACAAGTTCCAGGCATCAGGGCAGATCAGATTCCGCCTGCATCCAGTCGGCGCAGGATTGGCGGTGCTTTTGCGCGTTTGCGACGTAGCCTTCGGCCAGTGCCTTTTCGATTTCGGCGCGTTGGAGAACCTCCAGATATTGTTCAACGGCCACACGGATCAATTCGCTTCGATTTGTGTCGAGTTCGGCGACTACCCGTTCCGTGCGGTCCAGCAGCGGCGTGGGAAAATGCACAACCACTCGCTTAAATGCTGTGGCAACGGCGGGCAAACGGGCTCTCTTTTTTGATGGTTTGGTAGTTCTCATGGTAATCCCCAGTGCACTCAGAGCAAAACCCACAAGGTGCACTATTTAATGCCATCCGTACTACCCCATTATATGCACTTCTCCTGCTCACGAATTGGAGGTGGACGAGCGAAAGAGTCGAGGGTTGTTGATCCGAGAAACTGCAGGTATGAACGCGCCGCCAGGAAACTACCGGCTTGTACCGGCTTGACAACGCGGATTTAAGACACGAGACTCTTAAAAATAAGGAGACCTCGTGTTACTACGTCGTAACGTTGTCATGGCGGCACTGTGTTTCGGCGCGTCGCTGTACGCCCAACGTCCTCCGATCATCGATCGCGAATTGTTTTTCGGCGATCCCGAGATTGCGGGTGCTCAACTCTCTCCCGACGGGAAATACATCGCGTTCCTCAAGCCGTGGAACCAGACCCGCAATATCTGGGTCAAGCGCGCGGAGGAGCCGTTCGATAAGGCGCGGGTGATCACCGCCGAGACGAAGCGCCCGATTCCGGGCTACTTCTGGAGCCGGGACAGCCGGTACGTCCTCTTCGTTCAGGATGCGGGCGGAGACGAAAACTACAATGTGTATGCGGTCAATCCCGCGGACCCGGCGGCACCGGGGGCACAGGTACCCGCGGCACGCAACCTGACCGAGGCGAAGGGAGTGCGCGCGGTCATCTACGCGGTGCCGAAGAGCACCCCGGGCCTGATCTACGTTGGCCTGAACGACCGCGACAAGGCCTGGCACGACCTGTATGAAATCAATATTGCCAGCGGCCAGCGGAAGCTGCTGCGGCAAAATCCCGGGCGCATCACCGGATGGGTGTTCGACAACAAGGATCAACTCCGGCTGGCGACGCGGTCGGCGGAGAACGGGGACACCGAGATTCTGCGGGTCGATTCCGGCGGCATGAAGAACATCTATAGCTGCACGGTTTTCGAAACGTGCGCGGCGATGGGGTTCGAAAAGGAAGACAAGCAGGTCTACCTGATCACCAACAAAGGCGAGCCGAACCTGATCGGCCTGGCACTGCTCGATCCGCAAACGGGTCAGACGACCCTGGTGGAGTCCGACCCCTTAAAGCGGGTAGACATCTCGGGCGGGATTATTTCCGAGGTGAGCCACGAGGTTGTGGCCACGGTCTACAACGACGAGAAACTCCGCTACTACTGGAAGGACAAGAGCTGGGAAGCCGATTACCGGACAATTCAGAAGCAGTTACCGGGCAAAGAGATCGGCCGCGCGTCGAGCACCCTCGACGAGCGGCTGTGGCTGGCTACGGCCTACAGCGATACCGAGCCGGGAGAGGTGTGGCTGTTCGACCGAACGACCAAGAAACTCACGCTGCAATACCGGAGCCGCGAAAAGCTGACGCGCGCATACCTGGCCGAGATGAAGCCGGTGCGGTACGAATCGTCGGACGGGCTGGAGATCCCGGCTTATCTCACGCTGCCCAAGGGTGTCGAGGCGAAGAACCTGCCAGCGATTGTGGTGCCGCACGGCGGTCCATGGGGGCGCGACGGGTGGGGGTACAGCGGCATGCCGCAGTTCCTGGCCAACCGCGGGTATGCGGTGCTGCAGCCGAACTTCCGCGGGTCCACGGGCTACGGCAAGAAGTTTCTGGATGCCGGGAATCTCGAGTGGGGCCAGAAGATGCAGGACGATGTGACGTGGGGAGCGAAATACCTGGTTGCGAAAGGCATCGCCGACCCGAAGCGCATCGGCATCATGGGCGGTTCGTACGGCGGATATGCGACGCTGGCCGGCGTCACGTTCACGCCGGATCAGTACGCCGCGGCCGTGGACATCGTCGGGCCTTCGAACCTGATCACGCTGCTGGAGGCGATCCCGCCTTACTGGGAGCCTATCCGCGCGATGTTCTACAAGCGCATGGGCGACCCACGGACTCCGGAAGGCAAGGCGCAACTCGATCGCCAATCGCCGCTGAACTCGGCCACCAAAATCAAGACGCCGCTGCTGGTGGTGCAGGGCGCTAACGATCCGCGCGTCAATAAGCGGGAGGCCGACCAGATCGTGGTAGCGCTGCGCGATCGCGGGTTCCCGGTGGAATATCTGGTTGCGCCGGATGAAGGCCACGGCTTCGCGCGGCCCATCAACAACCTCGCGATGTATGCGGCTGCCGAGAAATTTTTGGCGAAGCACCTAGGCGGCCGGTGCCAGGAAGAGATGACGGCTGAAACTGGCGCGCGCCTGAAGGAAATCACGGTGGACCCGAAGACGGTGGTGGTGAAGGCGCCTGTAGCTGCGAACTCGGAGCTGCCGAAGGTGGTTGCGCCGCTGACTCCCGGGACCTCGAAGTGGACCGCCAAAATCAAGGCGGGCGACCGCCTGATCGACGCGACGGTCACGGTGGAGATCAAGGACAGCAGCGAAGGCTGGGTGATCCATCACGTGATGTCCACTCCGGCGGGCGATGCGGTGGACATCCAGACCCTGGACAAGCAGACGCTGGCTTCGGTGAGGCGGCAGATCAAACAGGGTCCGGCGGCGATCAACCTGGAAATGAAGGGCGCGAAGGTGACCGGCTCGATCAACATGGGCGGACAGGAGCGGCCGATCGAAGCCGATGCCGGCGGCCCGCTGTTCGCGGACGGAACCGGCGGACGCCTGGCGATCGCCTGCCTGCCGCTGGCGGAAGGCTACACAGCGACGTTCCGGAACCTGGACATCCAGCGCATGAAGCCGACGCTGCACCAGTTGAAGGTGGCGGCGGTGGAAAAGGTGACGGTGCCTGCCGGGACGTTCGATACATATCGGGTGGAAATCACTTCCGCCGAGGGCGCTGCGGACCAGATGACGCTGTGGGTCGCCAAGGACTCGCGGAAGCCGGTGAAGATGTCGGCGGCGATGGGTGCGGCGAGTATTTCAGCGGAACTGCAGTAAGACGCTCCAAAACGGGGCAGGTCGGGAACCTGCCCCACTGCGTTTGCGTATTCCCTTGCGATAATCGGTACAACTATGCCCAAAGGTTCGCTCTTTCGCCGCCCTACGGTGATGCTCGCCCTGGCCCTATGTTCCGTGGGCGCCGTGGTCACTCTCATGGGCCGCCTGGCGAGCGGACCGAAGGTCGACCAGAAGCGCGTGCAGATCTCGACCGGGGAAGGGGCGGAAGCGTACCCGTCGTTCTCGCCCGACGGGAAACGGCTGTCCTACAGCGCACGCGAGGGAGCGAAGATCGGGGGGTATCACATTTTCGTGCGCGAATTGCCTTCGGGCGCGCCGAAACAGTTGACGAAGGGGGATGCGAGCGACGTGGCGCCGGTCTTTTCGCCCGACGGCGCCACTCTGGCATTTCTCCGGGTGGAAGAGGGGCAAACCAAATACATCGTGATGCCGGCCGACGGCGGCGACGAGAGGCTGGTGGCGGAGTCGGGCCCATCGCCCGATGCGGATCGGCCGTCGCCAGCGGTGGCTTGGGCGCCGGATGGTGCGTCGCTTGCGGTGGTGCAATTCACGGAGGACAAGCCGTCCGTGATCGCCGCGGTAGCGGCTTCGGGCGGGAAGCTTCAGCCCATCACCAAAGCCGCGGAGGGTACCGAGGGCGACAACAACCCGGCGATTTCTCCTTCCGGCAGCACGGTCGCGTTCGTGCGCCATTCCCAGAACGGCAGCGATGTCTTCCTGTGCGACATCAGCGGAGAGAATCCGCGCCGGCTGACGTTCGACGACAAAGGCGTCCGCGGGATCACCTGGACGCGCGACGGACAGGACCTGATCTATTCCGCCGACCGGGCGCGCGGCTGGAGCCTGTGGCGCGTGCCCGCGTACGGAGGCAGCCCGCGGGAGCTGACCGTCGCCGGGCACCAGGCGTACTTTCCGGCGGTGGGGCGCAACCGGCTGGCTTACACCGACAGCCCGACCGTCTCCGCGATCTGGCGCGCGAAGCTGGGCTTGACCGAGGGTAGCGTCGAAGAGCGTCCCATCATTCGCTCTACGGGGCGGGAGACGTCGCCGGTGTATTCACCCGACGGGACGAAGATTGTCAACGTGGGGGATCAGAGCGGCAGCGACGAGATCTACCTGAGCGATGCCGAGGGCCACGATCGGGTGCAGCTCACGCATCTGAATGGTCCGCGGATTGGGCGGCTGCGATGGGGGCCGGACAACAAGACGCTGATCTTCGACGCCTCCAGCGATCACGGACAGGAAGTCTTCACCATGGCGGCACAGATCGGGAGCAAGCCGGCGCGGGTGTTGCTGAACGCGGGCAACGCATCGATTTCGAACGACGGGAAGCGGATCTATTTCCAGTCTCGCGGGCAGCTCTGGAAGGCTACAATGCAAGGCGCCAATCCCGAGACGATCACCAAGGACATGGGAGCCGGGCAGCCGATTGAGTCCGCCGACGGGAAGTGGATCTTCTTCCGCTCGCGGCGCAGTTTCTACCGCGTGCCGGTGCAGGGCGGCGCGGAACCCGAGGAGACTATTGTTCCCGATCACGACCTGATGTGGACGACGACCATTCAGCCTACGAAGAAAGGCGTGTACTACGTGGAGTGGGAGCGGAGCTCGCGCTCGACAGTGGTGTCATTCTACGATTTCGCGACGAAGAAGAGCTCGGTGGCGTTTCGGATGAAGAACCAGCGGGGATTCGATTTCGGGGGCGGATCGACGTTCTCGGTTTCGCCCGACGGGAAGTATGTTCTTTATGCCCGGGTCGACCAGAGCCAGACTAATTTGATGCTGGTGGAAAACTTCAGGTAGGCGCGCTGCGCGCGCGTGGGCAGGCCAGGAGGCCTACCCTACTGAAATCCAGAAGCTCTCGCGCCAGGTGGCGCCGGGGTCGATCGACTGGAGCTCAGTGTATTTGCCGTCGTGGGCGAGGTTGAAGGCGTTGGTCACCGCGGCCATCGGCTCGAAGCAGATGAAGTCCTGGCCTTTCGGGGCATAAACTACCGCAATCGTATACTTGGGACCGTATGCCACGGTGATGCGGTCCCGGCCGGCCTCGACGTGGAAGCGGGCGCGGCCATCGGGGTCGCGGATCAGATTGCCGAAGACGTCGTCCAGGGGGCCTGCGCTCAGCGAGTAAGGATCGGCGAACTCGATCGGCTTGCGCTGGCCGGTGGGGATGAGCTCCTGGTTCAGGACGAAGTGGTCGCGGGCGGCCAGGTGGACATGCCACTCGTCGCGCGGGGCATCGTAGAGGCGGAAATACGGATGGTATCCGATGCCGACGGGCATGGGCGCGGCGCCGAGGTTTTCGATCGCGGTTTCCACTTCGACCGCGCCGTCGCGGAGGCGGTACGTCATGGTGAGGGTGTGGGGGAAGGGGAACTGTGCGACCAGGTCGGCGTGGCGCCAGAATTCGAGCCGGCTGGTGGCCCACGCGGACGTATCGTCGGCTTTGGCTTCGACTACCTTCCAGAGATTGCTGGTGCTGAGCAGGCCGTGAATGGGCTTCTGGTTGCCGTCGCGGCGGAGATTGCCGAGGTCCGGGTTCAGGCGGTAGCGCTTGCCGTTGGCCCAGTAGACATCGCCGTCGATGCGGTTGGCCCAAGGCGCCAGGAACGGCACCGCGCAGAAGCGCGGGCGCTGTGCGAATTCGGCGGGGCTCTTGTAGGGGAAGTAGAGAAAATTGCGTCCGCGCACCAGCCACTGGTAGGCCGTATTTCCCACGCCGGGCAGAATCGAGAGGGTGGTCTGGCGTGCCGTATCGGCGAGCTGGATGGTAGCGATTCCATCGACCGCCTGCTCGGCGGCAGTGTAGTTTGCGCTCATTGGATGTCGTTCGGGTCGCGAAGGTCCAGGGTAGTTTCTTTCTGGCAACAAACGCAAGGCCCGGGCGTGTAGGCGCGGATGCCGCAGACATCGCACCAGTAGGTGACCATTTTGAGATGGCCGTGGTCGCGGACCAGGAGCGCACGGGTGTGCTGGGGGTCGATGGTGAAGCGGTCCGGGGCGGTGAAGTGCCCGCGGGCTTCCATCTCGAAGCCGTTGATGCGCTCGTCCTGGAGGACCTTGCGGGTGGGCTGATCGCCATCGAGGACGATGCGCCGATGGTCGGGGGTTTCCACGGCCGCGGGCTGTCCCGTCTGAATGATCAGTTTGCCGCGCAGAGTCTCGGACTGGATCTTGTCGGCCGCCGCCACAGTGGAGGCGAAGGCCAGCAGGCACAGACAGAACTTCATTACTTTAATTGTAGCGTGGGTTCCGAGGGGTATTCCACGTTGAGCAGAAAGAGTCCTTTGGCCGGCACCGTGGGGCCGCTCTTCGATGGGAGCGCGGAAACCTCGGGGACGTTGCCGCGGCCGGCTTCGATCAGCGTGCCGACGATGTTCCGCACCATGTGCTTAAGGAATCCGGAGCCGCGCACCCGGTAGACGAGGCGTCCGGGGGTGCGCTCCAGCGTGGAAGAAAAGATCGTGCGCACCTTGGACTGGCCTTCGGCGTCGCGCTCGTCGCTGGCAGCGAACGCTGTGAAATCGTGCTGGCCCGTGAAGATCGACGCCATGCGGATCATGCGGTCTTCATCGAGCGGGTAGGGATGGTGATGAACATAGGGCCAGTCAAAAGGGCTGCAGGATTCGCAGCGGACGATGCGGTACTCGTAGGTCTTGGCTATGGCATCGAAGCGCGGATGAAAATCGGGATAGACCTCTTCGGCGGAGAGGATACGGATCGCCGGCGGGAGCAGGCGGTTGATGGCACGTTTCAGGTTGAGAAGCGGAATGGGGTTTTCGATAGAGAACGCCGCGACCTGAGCGAGCGCATGCACCCCGGCGTCAGTGCGGCCGCTTCCGGCGACGTGGACCGGAAGGCCTTCCATTCCAGAGAGGATTTCTTCGAGCGTGCCCTGGATGGTGGGCAGGCCGGGCTGAACCTGCCACCCGTGAAAGGGGCCGCCGTCGTAGGAGAGATGAATGCGGATGCGGCGCATCAGGCGGGGCGCGAGCCAGGCTTCACCGCCGGAATGCCCTGCCGGCACAGGGGGCAATCGTCGGGGTAATGGGCGGCGACCTGCAAGGTGGCCAAGGCCACGCGGGGAACGCCGACTTCGGCCCGGCCTCCGCTGCGATCGATGATGGACCCGGCGGCGAGTACAGAAGCGCCGGACTGTTTCAGCACTTCGACCACGTCCTGCGTGCTGCCTCCGGTGGTGATCACGTCTTCCACGACCACCGCGGTGTCGCCCGGATTGACGGTGAATCCGCGGCGCAGGACCATTTTGCGTGTATCGGGATCGCGCTCGGTGAAGAGGAAAGGGGTGCCGAGCGCGCGCGCCACTTCGTGGCCGATGATGAGGCCGCCCAAGGCGGGAGACACGACCAGGCCGGGCGGCGATGGCGCAATTTTGCGGATTTCTTCCGCCAGCAGACGCCCTAGTTTCTCAGCGGCGGCGGGATGCCGCAGCACCAGGGCGCATTGGAGATACTCGCCGCTGTGGAGGCCGCTGGTCAGCCGGAAGTGGCCTTGGAGGTAAGCGCCGGTCGCGCGAAAAAGTTCGAGCACAGCTTCGGCTTGCGGCGTCACCAACGGCTACTATACCATTGGAGTTAACACCAATCGCCGAGCGAAGCGCCCTCGTGTGCCGTTGCTTTTGGGGAGATAGACCCATGAATCTGAAATCTTGTCTGGCAATCCTGTGCGTGTCGATGCTGGTCGTGCCGGCCCCGGCCCAGAATCCCTTGTCGCGGGTATCCGCCCCATATCGCACGGGCGAGAAGCCGGCTAACGACCTGAAGAACTCGACGCGCATCGAATCGCTGTTGCGCGCAGGCAACCTTTATCTTTCTCTGCAGGACACTATTGCCCTGGCTCTGGAGAACAACCTGGATATCGCGCTGCAGCGGTACACCCCGCTGTTGTCCGACGCGGCGATCCAGCTTGCCGAGGCGGGCGGATTCGCGCGCGGCGTTTCCACGAGCGTCATCGCCGGACCTTCGAGCGCCACGGTTTCGAGCACGGGCGCGGCGCCGGGGTCCACGCAGAGTGTGGGCGCGACCACCAGCCAGGCATCGGCTACCGCTGTGGGCGGCACGGTGCTGCAGACATCCGGTCCGTCACTTCCGACCCTCGATCCGTACTTCACCACCGGTGTGAGCTGGGGACACGTTACGACTCCGCAATCGAGCGCGTTCGTGACCGGCAGCAACTCGCTGATCCAGACGCAGAACGTGGCTAATTTCGGGATTGCCAAAGGCTTCCTCACGGGAACCACGATCGGCTTGGGATTGAACAACAGCACGGTAACCAGCAACAGTCCGCGGAGCGATTTCAACCCGTCCACCACTTCGTCGCTGGCGATCAGCTTTTCCCAGCACCTGCTTCAGGGATTCGGCAGCGCGATCAATGGCCGCCAGATCCGGATCGCCAAAAACAACCGCGAGGTCTCCGACCTCACGCTCAAGCTTCAGGTGGAGACGACGGTCGCCGCGGTGATGGAGCTTTACTGGGACCTGGTCTCTTTTCGCGACGCGGTGCAGGTAGCGAAGAACGCCCTGGGCGCCTCGCAGCAGCTTCTGGAGAACAATCGGAAGCAGGTGGAGGTGGGCACGCTGGCATCCATCGAGGTAGTACGCGCACAGGCCGAGATCGCTTCGGGCGAACAGGCGGTACTGGCCGCACAGTTGCGTGTCGATCAGCAGGAGACCATTTTGAAGACTGCGCTGAGCCGCACCGGCGTGGCCGACCCGGCGATTGCTTCGGCGCACATCATTCCCACCGACCGTATTCAGGTGCCGGACGTGGAGCCGATCCGGCCTCTGCAGGATCTCACCGCGCTGGCCCTCTCCTCGCGGCCGGAGCTGGCACAGAGCCGGATTCAGCTCCATAACCAGGAACTGACGGTGAAAGGGTCCAGGAACGCGCTGCTGCCGGCCCTCGACCTGGTGGCGAGCGCCAGCAACGGCGCGCTGGCGGGCGAACCGAATCCTCTGCCCGCGCTGCCGGGGTCGCCGCATTCGAACACGGCCTTTTTTATCGGGGGCTATGGCACGGTACTTTCCCAATTATTCTCCAGGAATTTCCCGAACTACTCGATCGGCCTGAACCTCAACATTCCCATCCGCAACCGTGCCGCGCAGGCGCAGGTTGCCACGGACCAGCTCACGCTGCGGCAGCAGGAACTGGCGCTGCAGCGCCTAGAAAACCAGGTGCGGGTGGACGTGCAGAACGCGTTGATCGGCGTATCGAATGCGCGCGCCTCGCTGGGCGCGGCGCTGAAGGCGGAGGTTCTGCAGCAGCAGACGCTGGACGCCGAGCAGAAGAAGCTGCAACTTGGCGCCTCCACTACGTACAACGTGATTCTGGCGGAGCGCGACCTGGTAACCGCCCAGAGCAACACGGTGGCGGCGCAGGCGGCTTACGCCAAGGCGCGTGTGGAACTGGACCGCGCGACGGGACAGATCCTGTACAACAACAACGTCTCGATGGACGAGGCTGCCAAGGGTGTTGTTGCCCGCCCGCCCAGTGCGATTCCGGACATTCCCCAGGGGCAGGGCCAAAAGCAGTAGCGATAGTACCAGGTATTTTGGTATTTAGACCTGTTTATCCTTTTCTATGGCTAAAATACGAATTGCATGCATCGTATTTGCCGTGTTTTCCGGGTGCTGGCCCCGCTGCTGAGCGCGTTTTGGCTACACTCTCAAGCTTTGAATCGCAACCTGGTAGCCAATGGCGACGCCGAATCCTGCCCAGCCGCGGCACAGAATGCCACCGATCCTCAGGTTGCGAATATTCCAAACTGGACCATTACGGGCGGGTTTTCCGCAGGCAGCTACGGCGGCGGCAGCTTCCTGAGCGCCTCCGATTACATCCCGGTAAGCCATGGTTCCAAGTTTTTCTACGGCGGGCCCGGCAGTAAGCTGGCGACGGCGGTGCAGACCGTCGACCTGAGCGCCGCCGCGGCGAACATCGACGCCGGACAGGTCAAGTTTTATCTCTCCGGGTACCTAGGCTTCATCGGCGGTTCGTACGACGCGATCAACACGATCAGCCTCAAGGCCGAATTCCAGGATGCTTCCGGGAACAATCTGCTGGTGTCGACCGCAGCCGGTCCATCCACGGCGGACGTGAATGTGCCGGCGGGACTAATGCTGCGGATTGCGACCGGATTTCTCCCGGCCAACGTGCGCAAGGCGAAGGTTACGGTGAATCTGGGCACATCGAGCTCGGGTTACAACGGATTCGCCGCCGACAACATTTCCCTGGTTCTGACGACGGACGCACAGTTGGGCGTGAACCTGCTGGTTAACGGCGATGGCGAGACGAATCCGCAGAGCGATAACGGCTACCCCGTGCCGGGATGGAATGCCGACACCGGACTCGCCGTGGCAAAGTATGGCGATTACAAGATGCCCACGAAAACAGACCCTGGGCCCAGCGATCGGGGCACCTATTTCTTCAACTGTCCGACCAGCCATGCCCAGTGCCGCGCCTACCAGGGCATCGACTTCACGACCGCGGGCAAGCTTGTGGATGCGGGCAAGGTCTCGTATACGCTCTCCGGGTGGTTCGGCGGCGACACCGGCTATCCGGACAACGCCGACATGAGCGTGACGTTTTACGACGCTTCGGGGAATGCCATGGGAGGCGCCGCGCGGATCGGGCCTGTGAACAAGGGCCAGCGTGGTCTTTGGCAGGAATCGACTAACGCCACGGTTCCGGCGGGCGCGCGGGCGGCACAGGTCAACCTGTACTTCCACAAACTGGGACCGGCGACTGACAACCTGACGGCGTACGCCGACAGCCTTCTCTTCCAACTCGACGCCATGCAGGTGACCGGCGTGACCAACGCCGCCAGCGGGCAATCGGGGCCGGTGGCTCCGGGCCAGTTTGTCTCCATCTACGGGACGAGTCTCGGCCCGGCCACCTACCAGGTGGCGCAGGGCAGCCAGAAGGGGCTGGGGGGCACCCGCGTGACGTTTAACGGAATCGAGGCATTCCTGACCTTCACGTCTGCGAACCAGGTGAACGCGCTGGTACCTTACGGCGTGGCCGGCAAGGCCGACGTCGCAGTGCAGTACAACGGGAAGACATCAGACAACTTTCCGCTTGCGGTGACGGACGCATCGCCGGGAATCTTCACGCGCCAGTACGGCGCGGGGCAGGCGTGGGCGGTCAACGACGATCGGGTGACCTTCAACACTTCGTCGGCGCCGATCGCGCGCGGCGGCTGGATCACATTCTGGGCCACCGGCCAGGGCCAGGTGAATCCGGCGGGACAGGATGGCGAAGTGCTGTCCAGTTTGAAGAACGTCGTCCTTCCGGTGAAGGTCACGATCGGCGGAGTGGAGGCGACGCTGGTGGCGCCGGCGGTTCTGATTTACACGGGCGAGGTCCAGGTAAGCGTTTGGATTCCCAACAACGCTCCTACGGGCGACGTTCCGGTGGTCCTCAGTATTGGAAGCGGGAGCAGCCGGAAAGACGTAACCATTTCGGTGAAATAGTTGAAGTTGTCTTCGGGGCCTCGGCAGCCTAAAACCGATTCCACTATCCGATTTTCCGGCGTATAATTGAGCCGGAGATCGTTCCGCCCACAGGCGCAGGAGGTGTGATGCCATGACTGGCGCTGCCTACCGCCGGCCACTGTTTCGAGTTCTGACCCTAGTGTTCCTCATTTTCGCCGTGTTCGTGTCACGGGCGCGGTGATCTTTGCCGTCGCCACCTGCGCTGTGCGGAGCGTGTGAGGTGCTTTATGGTCAAGCTGTCCAGAATCCTCGTTCCAGTGGAATTCTCGCCGAGGTGCGCGGGAGCAGTGCAGTATGCGGAGGCATTGGCCGCGCATTTCCGGAGCGAAATCGTCCTGCTGCACGTGGTGATTCCGCCCATGGCGAGTTTCAGTTCGCTCGAGGCCATGGCATATTCCAGCGCCTCGGACCTGGCGCGCGAGCTGTTCACGCTGCGCACCACGGATCTGGCCGCGATACCCTGCGCGGTGCCGAATGGAGCGGGCGTGCGCCGGGTTGTGCTGGAAGGCGATCCGGCCCGTGTCATCGCCGAGTATGCCAAGACCGAGCATTGCGACCTGATTGTCATGCCGACCCACGGCTACGGGCCGTTCCGGCGCTTCCTGCTGGGCTCGGTGACCGCCAAGGTGCTGCACGACGCGATTTGCCCGGTGTGCACGGGCCCTCACATGGAACGGGCGCCGGACTACGGAGTGATCCGCTTTCGGCACATCGCGTGCGCGGTGGACCTGGGCCTCCACAGCCGCGAAGTCCTCTGCTGGGCATGGCACTTCGCGCGCGACTTTGCTGCCAAAATGACGGTGCTGCATGCCATCCCGTCCTCCTCGACGCGCATGGGCGGTTTCTACTTCGACCCGGATTGGGCCATCCAACTGGCGAAGGGGGCGCGCGAGCGGATCGAGTACCTGATGCAGGAGATGGGAATCACCGCCGACGTGAAGATCGAAGCGGGCGATACTCCGGTTGCCGTGCGATCCGAGGCCGAGGAGACGAAGGCCGATGTGCTGGTGATTGGCCGCGGCAGCAGTCCGCGCGCGCACGGCCACCTGCCGACCAATGCCTATGCGATCGTGCGGGAATCGCCATGCCCGGTGGTGAGCATTTAGCGAGATGACCGCGGTGGAAAGGCCCCGCGGCTTGAACATGCGAACCGAGCCAGCGGGACGCTGCCCCACACCGTGCAGGTACATTCACACGAGGAGCGTCAGGCAGCCGGTAACGATGAGCGCTCCGGCCCAGATCACGTCCAGGTTGACCCAGGCCTTACGCAGCAGGCCCAGACCGAAGCGGTCCACCACGATCCAGGCTGCCAGCGCCGTCACCACAAGGTATCCCGCGCCGTGAATCAGCGTGGCTGCCGCGCCCGCGGCCACGTGCGTGGATGCGCCGCGTGCGTGGCAGGAAGGGCCTTCCGCGGCCGCCGTCATGGAGAGAAACACCGGCAGAACCATCAAGCCGGCCCCATGGGCGGAGGCCATGAGGAAGGACCAGAGCGTCAGGCCGCGCATGCCTACCCGCATGGCCGCCCATCGCGGATGAAGATGCCGATACAACTGCCGCACGCCCAGGCCGACCAGCAGCACGGCCACCGGCCAACGCAGCATGCGCGGGGTGAGCGCCGTACCGGCCATCATGGCAACGGCGATCGCCACCGCAATCGCCAGGGCGTGGCCAAGAGCCAAAGGGATCATCGCCCGCCACACCGCGCTGCGCCTGCCTTCCTGCATGCCGAGCGCGACCGCGAACAACCAGCCCATGCCGGGATTGAGGCCGTGAAAGGCACCCAATCCCGCTAAAGCAAGCCACCAACTCAAATTCGTGTTCATGGCGCGAGATCCTCACGCGTAGCAGTAGGAATCGGAGGAAGCATCTCCTCCTTCCAGCCGCGTCTGATGCGGGCGCATGCCGTCGAACTCCGGAAAGAAGCGCCGGTCCACCTGCATCTTTCCCGTGTTCGGGTCGACGTCCACCTTCATCATCCAGCCCTCGATGCCATCGGGATAGAACTGTGCGTCGACTGCCGCGTAGAGCGAATTGGTGACGTACACGCGTCGCCCGTCGCGGCTCACTTCGACCATCTGCGGACCGCCATTCAGCGGCGTACCCGGTTTTGAGGGATGCCCGACGCGCCGCACCATGCCGCCGATCTGGATTGTGCTATTCAGTTTGGGGTTGAACGGGTCACTCACATCGTATTGCCGAAACTCGCCGGAACCCCAGCACGAAACATACAGATAGCGGTCGTCGAGCGAAAGGTTGACGTCGGTTACAAGGGGAGGCACGGCGCCGAAGCCCTTCAACATCGGCGGCAGCAATTCCGGGTTCGCCGACTCGGCCGGAATTTCGATCGCCTTACGCACTTTCCACTGCGCATTCTCCCCGCGGCCGTCCTTATACCAGAGCCAGATGGAAGAGGACAGGTCTTTAGTCGAAATCACTACGCCGGCAAAGCCGTGGGCGTTGGTGGGATTTCTGGCCGGGCGCAATTCGAAGACGAGCTGCTGCTCGGCTCCGAGGTCCAGCACCTGTTTGTGCATGCGTTTCTGAAGGTCCCACACGTGGATCTGGTGGCCGTACTTGCCGCTCAGCAGGAGCTCGGGGACGAGCCCGCCTTCGAACATGTTGGGCGTCCCCCACTCGCTGGTGAGCATGGAGTCGTGGCCCAAGTGCCAGGCGAAGTCGTACGCCAGGTATTGCGGGCCGCGGTCTACCTCCCAGCGCCCGCGCACGTCGAAGGTGTCGCCGTCGAGCACGAACACGCCGCCCGGCCCTTCTCCCTGGGGCGAGCCCATGGCGTTCACGTAAATGCCTTCCGGTCCGCAGTGAACCGTGTGCAGACGGCTGTAACCGGTCCGTTTCATGATGGTCTCCGGTTCGATGGTTTTGACCAGTTTCGGATTGCGCGGGTCGGGCTTGGTGTCGAGGATGTAAATGCGCGACGATCGCAGCCCCGGCACGACCAGGTAGCGTCGCTCCATGTGGGGGTGAGGTGAATACGGGCACAGGCACGAGCTGCATGCATTCCAGCCGAAATGGTGGAGCTCATCGCCTGTGTGGGGCATGTCGAAGCGGCCCACCATCCTGCCGTAGGACCTGGATGCGGCGTCGACATCGATCACGGCCATCGCGTCCGGCCGGCCGTTCGATGTATTCAGCATCGCGACATATGCCAGCTTTTCAGCCGGCGCTTCCATCGCCATCGCCGGCGACGGGTAGAACGTTGGATCAGGTTGCCATCTCATTCCAAATCTCCTCTTCGCTGTGGTTTCAGCGTCTAATCAGGAAGCGAAGAGGAGGGAGAAAATTCGCAGGAATTCTCTTGGGCGCGGCTCTGCCCTCAAAGCGAATTCAATTCCCGCATCACGAACGCGTTGCCCGGCAGCTTGCGATTCCAATGGCGCCAGAGCTCGAGCCGCCGCTCGCCAAGCGCATTGGCCTCTGGGGCGCGGCCAGAGCGGAGCTGAAGTTTTGCGAGATCACCGTAGAGACGGGCCAGCGCGTTGGCGTGCCGCAGATCGTCCAGAGGTTGGGGGTTGGACGCCATCACTTCTTCCAGCAGCTCTTCGTAGGTTCGAATTGCAGCGTCTAACCGGCCGGTGGCCGCGTAGTGATCGGCCAGGGCCCTGACGGCAGCATCGGACTCGCCGCCGGGCTCGACCTTGGCGGCCGGGTACTCCTTCAGGCCGCGAAGGTTCTCGAGGGCCGCGTCGATCCTCTGCTGCGCTTCGACCGTGCGCCCCAGCTTGCGGAGGGCGTAGGACGAGCCCGCCAGCAGCCAAACCTCATCGCGGCGAGCGTGGGCATTCTCTTTGATCTCTGCCAGCCGCTGCCGGCTCAGATCGTAGACGGCCAGGGCGCGCGCCGGGTCCTTTTCCCTCAAGATATCGCCGAGCTCCCGTCCCGCCATGGAGACATACGAGCGGCTGGTATAGTCATCAGGATCTTTGCGCGCGAGAGCCTCATCGATGTCCAAGGCTCGTTGCAGGAGTGGTTCGGCATCACCGGGCCGACGCAGGCTGATGCTGTTGAGCTCCCCGAGGATCAGGCCCTCGCGCCAGAGGGCCGCCGAAAGATGAAGCATGCTCTCGGTATCGTCGGGATGCGCGAGGTTTTCAGCCAGCGTCCTGGACTCGCGAATCGCCGCAAGGGAGCCATCCAGGTCTCCGGAAAAACGGGCGGTGTTCGCGAGCATCCCGAGCGCTTTCCCCAACTGAAGCCGCTCGCGTTCGTTGGCGCGGCAGATCTCTACTGCACGGCGGGCGTAAAGCGCTCCTTGTTCCACGCGGTGGAGGTTCGAGTTACCTTGCGCGAGGTTCACGTAGACGGCGGCGGCGGCGGTGGCCTCGTCCGCGGAATATCCCGGCATCGCGAGCAGCGCTTCCAGCCGGCCGGCCGACTTATCGCTGAGCGCCAGCGCCTGCGACCTTCGATTCGCGGCCTGAGCCAGAATCATCGAGTCCCTCGCAATTTCCGCCGACACGAGCAGGGCGCGCCGGCGCGCGGAAAATCGAGGCGCCGCCAGCACCGATTCCACCAGCACATCCGCCTTCGCCAGGCTCTGGCCCGCTTCGACGAACTGCCCCAGGTTGGCATTGATCGGAACGCCCTGAACCCGGGCCACCTTCAGGTAGGCCTCTGCGATTTCGAGCTTGAGGTCCAGGTCCTGGCGTCCGGCGCCGGCTGCCAGGCGCTGGAGATAATCCAGCGACGCGGAAACGATTCTCTTGCGCGCTTTGGTGGAGCCCGGGAGGACCCGGATATCGGCATCCAGATCGAGGAACTGCCTGGAGAGCCGGCGTACCTCCTGAAATCTCCGCTCCGCGACGGCGCGCGAGCGATTCGCGACGAGCAGTCCACCGACGATCCCGGCGGCTGCCAGTGCGGCCGCCACCAGGGGAATGCCGTGCCGCCGCGCAAATTTCCGGGCGCGATACCAGGTGCTGCCGCGGCGTGCCTGAACGGGCCGGCACTCCAGGTACGCGCGCAAGTCTGCGATCAGGAGATCGACGGAGCCGTAGCGCTCACCGGGCTCCTCGCGCATAGCCTTGCCGACGATGGCAGCGAGGTCCTTGGGAATCTCGCGGGTTGCCGTTGTGAATTCGCGCGGGCTGAGGCCGGTCAGCAGCCGGTACAGCACCGCGCCGAGAGAGTAGATATCGGTGGTGGTGGCCTGCGGGTCGCCGCGCAGCTGCTCCGGACTCGCGTACTCCGGTGTCGCGGCGCGGTCCCAGGTGTGCGTCTCCTCTGTCACGTCCAGAAGCCTGGCGATGCCGAAGTCGAGCAGCTTGGGTCTGCCGGCTGCGTCGACCAGGATGTTGGAGGGCTTGAGGTCGCGGTGTACGATCAGGTTGCGGTGCGCATAAGAGACGGCTTCACAGACCTGGATGAAAAGCTCTACCACCTGCCGCGCGTCGAGCCCGTCGCAATACCGGTCGATGCGCGTGCCTTCCACGTATTCCATCGCGAGATAAGGTTGGCCGGCGCTATGGCCGGCATCGAGCAAGCGAGCGATTCCCGGATGATTCAGCGAGGCCAGGATCTGCCGCTCGCGCAGAAAACGGTGATGGAAGGACGGCAGATCCTGATCGGCGCGAACGAACTTGATGGCGAGTTTCTGTTCCACCTCGCCATCGGCGCGCTCGGCCAGGAACACCGCGCCCATGCCGCCGTTACCCAGCAGGCGCAGTAGGCGGTAGGGTCCGCACCGGCGTTCGCCGGATACAGGCGCGTCGTCCAGCAGGAACTGTTCCGCAGCACCCTGGACCACGGCCGTGATCGGATCGGTTGAAACGTCGAATGCCAGGAGAGACTCCAGCTCGGCGCGCACCGAAGCCGACACCCCGCGTCTGGCATACGAATCCTCGCGCCGGGTGGTGTTCAATCCGGCAAACTCGTGGAACAAGGCCCTGACGTCCTCACCCATGGGTAGTCTCCCTATAGCGTAAACGCGAAGTCAGAGCTTGAAATGGCTCACGAAACTGCGAAAAAGGGTTCGCCGCAGAGTGTCGGACTGGTCGAAAACGTACTGCCGGCGCCCGCTGCAGGCACTGGCCGAGATCCGATGATACGATTGGTGCCTATGAGCGCAGCGGTGCAACAGCTCTTTGCACGGCTCCGGACGGGTGACGAATCCGCCCTGAGCGAACTTACCCCGACGCTCTACAACGAACTGCGCCACATCGCCGCCCGCCACATGCGCGGGGAGCGCCACGATCACACCCTGCAGCCTACTGCCCTGGCCCACGAAGCGTATCTGAAGCTGCTGGATGGGACCGAACGCCAGTTTGTCGACGAGGTGCATTTCCTTGCGGTGGCGTCGCGGGCGATGCGTCAGGTCCTGGTGGATTATGCGCGCGCCCGCGCCAGCCTCAAGCGCTCGGCGGTTCCGGCCAGCGGTGCGCCGCGGACGACCAGCCTGGAAGTCCAGGCGGGAGAGGGAGTCGAGTTGCTCGACTTGATAGAACTCGATTCCGCCATGCGCGAGTTGGCCGAGGAGAACGAAACGCTCGCGAAGTTAGTCGAGATGCGGTACTTTGGCGGACTTACAGCGGAGGAGACGGCGCAAGAGTTGGGACAATCGGTTCACATCGTGCGCCATGACCTGCGCTACGCACAAGTATGGTTGCGGCGGAGGCTGGCCCGGGGTGGGGCAGGTTTCCGGGCTGCGCCGAGTTCCTGACTCTATTTCGTTTTGGCGAGCGCGGCCATGACCTGCTCGGTCACTTCCTGCACGAGGCGCTCCATCTCCGCGGCGCTTACGTCGGCTTTACCGGGGAGACATGGACGGGGGGCGATGGCGATGGTGTTCGGAGTATCGGGCACGTCGCAGATCTGGCATTCCTTGTCTTCATGGCGAGGGTCGGGCAAGCCCAGCTTCTGCTTGATTGCGAGCAGGTCGGCGGCCTTGGCGTCGGCGATGAAGGTCGGCCCGCCGATCTGTTGGGCGCACAGCAGAGTCCAGCAGTAGGTATCCAGCACCTCGGCATACCACTCGGCGTGAGTGACGGTGTCGCCCCAGCAGACGATCCCGTGGTTCGCCAGGAGCACGCTGTTGTGTGTCCTGACGAAGGGGATGACTGTGCGCGCGAACTCGCTGGTGCCGGGAGTTTCGTAGGGGGAAAGGGCCACCTTGCCGATGAAAACCTCGTACTCGGGAATGATGCAGGTGGGCGGCACCTTGCCGCTGATCGCGTAAGCCGTGGCGTGCGGCGGATGGCAGTGGACCACGGCCTTCGCGTCGGGCACTTCCTTGTAGATCTCCAGATGGAGGAGAATCTCGCTGGTCCGGGGGCGGCCGCCGGCGAGTTGCTTTCCGGCCAGGTCCACCAGGCAGAGCTTGTCCGGAGTCAGGTCGTACTTACTGCAGAGTGTCGGGGTGCAGATGACCTCGTTCGGGCCGATCCGGCAAGAGATATTGCCGCCATTCCCATCCACGTACGAGCGCAGCCAGAGCTTCTTGCCCACGGCACAAATCTCTTCCTTGACGGCGCGAGCTTCCGGCGAATCGAAGAGGGCCGCGATTCGGGGATCGCTCGCAGCCATGCGGCCATCCGCGGAAGAAGGCGCAGCGGCCAGCCCGGTACGGACAGCGATACCGCGAACCTGCAGCGTTTCCCTGGCCGAGGGCGTGAGGACGGCGTCCCCCAGGGTTAGCACTTCGGTGGCGCCCTTCTGTATGGCGGCTTCGATATCGGCGAGTACGAGGACTTTCAGTCCCGTGAGATCGATGATCATTTGCTTCTATTTATTAAAGCACCCGGAGCCCGATCTATTGTGCGGGCGCGGCGCAGAAAGGCAGTGACGCCGGGGAAGGAGCAGGCGCGGAGGCGGCGAAATAGGCGGTGCCTGCGATTGCGGCATGCACGCTGAGATCGCATGCCTGCTGAAACCGACGTGTTGCGAGCGCTTCATTCCTGGCGTTGCGATAAATCTCGCCGGCGGCAAAGCAACTCGCCGCGATTCCGCCCCGGCAGGCGCGCTCGAAGAACGCCGCGGCCTGCAGCGGATCCGCAGTCACTCCGCGGCCGGCTTTGTAGCATTCGCCGAGCCCACCGCACCCCCGCGGCCAGCCGTCCTCACAGGATTTCCGGAACAGCGAGACCGCGCGTCCGTAGTCTCTCGGAACACCGCCTCCCGCGTGGTAGAGCGACGCCAGCACGAAGCAACTCTCGCCATCGCCGCTGTCGCAAGCCGGCTGGAACACCAGCGCACCGTTGCGTTGGACCAGCGCCACCAGGGCAGCGCACGAACCCAGGACGGAACCATCGCACGCGCGAGCGAAGTCTTTGCCTGCTTCGGCAAGATCGCGCGGAGTAACCCGGCCCTCGTCGCGCAGCATGCCAAGATTCATGCAGCCCCGGCCCGAACCATGAGCGCATGACACCGACAGGGCCTGAACCCAGGTCTCGCAGCCATTGCGCCGGCCATCCTCACAGGCGCGGTGCCAGAACTCGCTGTCCGCGCCGGGATGGCGGCCGCCGATAAATCCAGTGCCGGCCATCAGCAGGAACAGCGCTATCCACACGGCCATATGGGCGAAGTTGGCCCGGCGCGGACTCCATTGCAGCCCGGGTATTTTGAGGCTCAGCCGATCCAGCATCCTGACGGTCAGGTTCAGGGGCGGCACGCAGAGCAGCTTGTCATAAAAGGTGGGCGCGCCCAGCCAGGACAGAATCGCGTAGAGGCCGAAAACGCAGGCGCCGTACAGGGCGCCGAAGACAATTTTGCCCTGAGCCTTTCGCGGTGAGGTCGCAGGATCCGTGACCAGCAGGTGCAAACCAAGAAACACGGCGGCGGGAATATTGGTGTCCACAAAGTAATAGACCCCGGTGGCGCGCGTGTAAACGACGTTCAGCAGGTACAGCACGGCCGCCGCGGAGAGGGTGACCAGCGTCACGGAAAAGAGGCTCTGCACGATCAGGCCCAGGACGAAGATCTCGATGTAGATATTGGGAGGGCGGTTGAGCGTGACCGCCACTTCCTCCGCCCAGGATATGTGGGTGCTGTGCGTGGCAATCAATGCCAGCGAAAAGAGCGCCAGCCCGATGGCCGAGGGATTGAAAATGTGTACCCGGCGACCGTCCCGGTTCCAGGTGAGGAACTCCTTGCACAATACTCCGATGGAGACCAGCAGGAACTGAAGAAAGAACCAGTCGTCTTTGAACCATAGAAACAGGTTGGTGCTGAGGACGATGGGAACCGGTCCGAACCCCAGGATCCACTTATCGCGGCGGGACCAGCAGACCATCATGTCCAGCGCGTAGACGTACGCGATCTGCGCCACAATCAGCGGCACATAGTGGTAGACTTCGCGCCAGTACCAGCCCCAGTAGAGATAGATGCTGGCGTGCATGGCCATCTGCACGTAGTGAACGGGCCGGGGCGTCACGTCGTAAATCAGAGTGCGGCCGCGGCGCACGGCGCTGCGCCACAGAAGCAACAGGAAGACCAGCAGTACGGCTACCGCGCCCCACATGGTGCCCGCGAGCCGCGGATTGGCGCGCACCCAGGGCAGCGCCGCGAATGCGGCCAGTACCGCGATTGGGACCAACGCGGTCCGCAGCGGTTGCGTCCGGGCGGAGGCAGCACGCTGAAGTAGGGTCCCGCTGGCCATAGGGAGGCGGTTACCCGCCCATTCTACCCCTCAGAAGGTGAAGCGAAGCGAGCCCTGCATGATGCGCGGGGCACGGGTGGAAGTGACCTGTCCGAACAAGGCATTGGTTTGCGCGCCGGTGGTGAGGTCGTAGCGTGCCGCGGTGTTGATGCCGGAGTACTGCGTATGGTTGAACGCGTTGTAGGCTTCCCAGCGGAGCTGGATGAAGCGGCGCTCGCTCTTAATCGGGAACCGCTTGGACAGTGCGAGGTCGGTATTCGCCACTCCGGGGTTGCGTACGCTGTTCTTTGCGGCATTGCCCGGGTCGCCTTTGCCGGGGACGGCAAAGGCCGCGGGGTTGAACCACGCGTAGAACGTGGACCCGTTGGCATTCGGATTGCCCACGACGTTGACGCGCTGGCCGTCGCCCCCGCCAGTAAGATCGGTACCCTGGACGGTACTGAAGCTGATGGTTGCCGGAGTGCCGCTGACCCACTGCAGGATGCCGTTCGCGTTCCAGTCGTCGAACACCCACTTCACGACTTTGTTCCCGTTGAACAGTTGGCTAGCTTTCGGCAGGTCGTAGGTGAAGTTCAAAACGGCGTTGTGGGTCTGGTCGGAGGGGTCGAAGCCATAACTCCAGGTGCGCAAGGGCTGGTAGATCGGAATTCCGGTGTAGTCCATGAACTTGGAGAAAGTGTAGCTGAATCCGAATTGCAGGCCGTGCGAAAAGCGCCGGTTGATGGCGAGCAGCAGGGCGTGGTAGTTCGAATTGTACGCATTGTCCGTCCAGGAGACATTGTTGTATCCGGGATACGGGCGGAAGAAGTTATCGGTCACGCCGCCGGTGTATTGCGGCAGGAAATGGGTGCCGTAGGGGACGGTGTTGATCGCCAGGGTCTGGGGGATGTGTTGTCCGAGCACACCGACATACGAGGCGTCGACCAGAATGGCATGGCCGATATCCTGCTGAACGCCGAAAGTGATGTTGTAGTTGTCGGGCGTCTTGTTATTGATGTTGAACCCTTGCGTATTACTGGGAGAAAGCACGCCGCTGGTCTGAAGGAAGGTCTTCATATCTCCGTAATAAGTGATTGGAGTGAGGATCGCCGGGGGATTGTTCACCATGTTGCTCCACTTACTCAGGCGCGGATTGTACAGAATCGCCGCCCCGCCGCGGATGGCGGTCTTGCCGTTGCCGAACACGTCGAAGGCGAAGCCCAGGCGCGGTCCCCAGAGAACGCCGGGGTTGTTGACGAATCCGGTGGGCACGTTCTTGTCGCCGGATGTCGCTCCGCCGGGCGCGGGATTCCCGACTCCCGGCACGAACAGTCCCACGTACGCCCCGGGCTGCAGTTCCCCGGTCAGCGGGTTCTGCGCGTACTTCACACCGCCAATGGTTACCGGCGCGTAGAGCGGGGGCGAAGTTCCGGGCACATACAGGTTACGCATGAACACAGATTGCTCGCCGGTCCGATGCGGCCACATCTCGCCGGCCCAAGTCCAGCGGACACCGTAATCGAGAGTGAGGCGGCGCGTGACTTTCCAGCTATCCTGCGCAAACCATTCCACCAGGCTTTGCCGCATGTTGGCGCCATACCGGATGTTGGATTCGGTGTAGCTGTTGAAGACGCCCAGCGCGGCGTTGGAGAAGGCATAATTCGAATCCAGCGGGTTCAGCGTGTTCTTGCCAAAGTCGAATGTTCCGGAAAAGATGCTCTGCTCGCCCTCATACTCGCGAATGCGATAGATATCGAAGCCGAACTTCATGTTGTGCGAGCCGCGAGTGACGGCTACGTTGTCGCTGAAATTGAACGTGAAATCCGTGCCGCCGGTGAGGAAGCGGTTGTCATAGCTTACGTTGGGAGGATTTTGAACGCCGCCGAACGAGTACCGTGGAATGTATCCCGAGACATTCGCGCTGGGATACCACTGGCTCAGGTTGTAACCGATCTTGGAGCGCAGCACCTTATTGATCTCGTTATCGCCGTAGGGGTACCAGGCTTCGCGGTTGTGGCGGATGCCGGTATCGATCTGCATCACCACCGTGGGACTGAAGATGTGCGTGTCACCCAAGGCCAGACCTTCCTCGGTAAAGCAGTAGCACTGCGCGAAAAAGCCCACGGGCGTGGCGCCCGCCGCCACCGCGTAACCTTCCTGCTGCGCGATCCAGGTCTTGCCGCGGATGAAGAAGCGATCTTTGTCGGAGAGCACGTAATCCAGCCGCAAGAGTTGGCTGCGCTTCGGATCCTTCTGCACTTCCTGAATCTGGTAATTGTAATTCCCGCCGGTGATTGCGCGATTGAGGAAATTAGGCTGCGGGAGAACGTTCAGCAACGCCTGGCCGTTGGGGTTGAGTCGATTCTGGGGAATTACATTGCCCGGGAAGGGAGCGCCGGTTTGCGTGTCGGTAATCGGAATCAGTTTGCCGTTAAGGTCGAGGGTTTGCGAGAAATCGCCTTGCCGCTCGAGCGCAGTGGGCATCGTGTAGCTGTTCAGCGCTCCGGGGGTCGAGATCAGCGCCTGCTCGATGTTGTAAAAGAAGAACAGTTTCGTCCGATTCTGATTCCAGTGCCCGGGGATGTATACGGGCCCGCCGATGCTCCCCCCGAAAGTGTTGTAGCGGTAGCGCGGCCGGCGCACACTATTGCGGTTGTTGAAGAAGTCGTTGGCGTTGAGCCAATCGTTGCGGATGTACTCATAGGCGCTGCCGTGGAACTCCCTGGTGCCGCCGCGGGTGACCACCTGCACGATCGGTCCGCCATTGCCGGCGTATTCGGCCTGGTAGCTGTTCAGCAGCACTTTCACCTCGCCGACCGCGTCCAGGGTGGTGACGCTGGAGAACACGTTGGGCGTGCCCTGGTCGTTGCTGACGACGCCATCCACCGCGAGGATGTTGGTACCCGAAAACGAGCCGGCGATATTGGGCGTGCCGGTGCCGTAACTGCCGCCGGTGGAATCCTGGTCGGCCTGGTACTGCACGCCCGGTATGGTTCGCAGCATCGACACCACTTCGCGTCCGCGGGCAGTCAGGTTCGTGACCTGGTTGGTGGTGAGGGCGGCCGAATGCTCCGAGCTGTCGGTTTGAACCTGCGCGGCTTCGGCGGTCACACTGACCGTTTCGGCAACGTCGCCAATCTGCAAGGCGACGTCGCCGAGCGCCACGCGCTCATTGGCGCTCACCACCACGCCTTTTCGCTCATAGGTCTTGAATCCCGGGTGCTCCACGCGAATGTTATAGGTGCCGGGCTGGAGCGCCACCAGGTTGAACGCGCCGACTTCATTGGCTGTCGAGGCGCGCGGCTCGGAAGTAGTGGTGCTGGTGGCGGTGACCTTGGCGCCGGCGATCGCCTGTCCCGAAGGGTCGGTTACGGTGCCGGAGATGGTGCCGGTCACGGTCATTTGGGCGGACAGCAGCCCACTGGTCAGTGCGGCGATCAGAACGTCATGCCAAAGACGGCGGTTGATTCGGTTCAACATGGAATGCACCTCCAAATAACGACCAGGGCGGTCTACGGGGTCCCCTCCCGGTGCGAGCTACAGTCCTGCCCAGAACTGATGTATCGGAGATAGTTTATTCGCGGCTTCCCCAGATGTCAACGGTAAAGGCGTTAACTTTAACGCTACTGTTGGGGGTTTCGCGGGGTCACTGGCCCGGATCGGCGTCCCAGACCACCGGCCGGTTGCGGCTGCGCCAAGCGTCTATGCGGCCCAGATACTGCTGCTCGAGCTTGCTTCGCCGGATCTTGAGGGTCGGCGTGATGAGCTCGTTTTCGATGGTCCAGGGCCCTTCCACCACCGTGAGGAAGGCGATGCGTTCGTGCGATTCCAGTCCGGCATTCACCGATGCCAGCTGCGCCTCCAGCGATGCTTCGAGGGTCCTGCGGCCCTGCGGATCGCCGCACTGCGCTCGCGCCTCTGGGCTGAGCAAGACAAGAGCGAAGGGGCTGGGCAGTCCTGCGCCCATGAGGCAGCAGCTGTCCACCGCCGGATGTTCGGACAGGCGGCTCTCGATGGGCGCCGGAGCGACGTACTTCCCTTTGCTGGTCTTGAACTGCTCTTTGACGCGGCCGATGATTCGCATCTGGCCATCCGCATCCATGCTGGCCAAGTCCCCCGTGCGGAAGAACCCATCGTCATCGAATGCCGTGCTCGTAGCCTCGGGCTCTTTGTAGTAGCCGATCATGTTCATCGGGCTTTTGACCAGCAATTCACCGGTTTCGGTCAGGCGCGTCTCCACGCCTGCGAGCGGCGGTCCGACGCACCCCGGGCGAACCTGATCGGGCTTCGGCAGGTGGGTAATCAGCGTTTCGGTCATGCCGTAGCCTTCAGCCAAACCGAGGCCCAGGCTGCGGTACCACAACAGAACGTCCGTGGGCAGAGGAGCGGCACCGCTTGCGGCCAGCCTGACCGTATTCAATCCCAAGGCCGACAGCACCTTTCTCTTCACGACGTGACCGATCAGCGGCAAGTGCAGGCGCTTTTCCAGTTTCTCTTTGGGTACTTTCTGGAACACGCTCTGTTGGAATTTCAACAACAGCCGCGGCACAGAAAGGAATATGGTGGCCCTCGCGCGTTTCAAATCGTCGAGGAAGGTATTGATCGCCTCGACGAAGAAAATTCGCGAGCCCAGGAGTAAGGCGGTCACCTCCAGTCCACTGCGCTCGACGATGTGCGCCAGCGGCAGGTAGGAGACAAAGCGATCCGCCGAGGTGGCGTTCACGGTGCAGCGCAGCGACAGCGCGTCGGATGAGAGGGCGGCGAACCGGTGCATGACGCCCTTGGGAGTCCCGGTTGTTCCCGACGTATAGATGATGGTCGCCAGATCGTCCGCCGGTCGTGTGGGAGTCCCCTCGATCGGCGCCGTGTCGCGCACTACGTTCTCCCAATTGGCATCACCGGCTTCCAGAGCCGGCGGCAAGGCGATGCGGTGCACGCCGGCGGGAATCCCGAGGCGCGGGACCTCGGGATCGTCGGTGGCTCCGAAAAAACAGGCCTTGCACTCGCTGTGCTCCAGGATTTTGCGCACCGTGTGAGGTTTGAGCGACGGGTAGACCGGTACCGTCACATGGCCGGCCATCCAGATCGCCAGGTCGGCCATGATCCACCAGGCACAATTCTTCGACAGGATGGCGATGCGAGTCCCGGGTTCCCAGTTCTGCTGCCGGAGGTGAGCGGCCATACCGCGCACCTCGCGCGCTGCCTGAGCCCAGGTCCAGTCGCGAACCTTTCCCCCGCCCCACGGCTGCGTGAGGAAGATACGGCCCGCGGATTCCCTTTCCCAGCGATATAAGCGCTGGAGGGGCAAATCTTCGTCCGTCAAGTGAGGTTGCATCGCCGGCTCCCGTCAGGCAGGCTGTATGCCTTCGCCTTCCGTAGGCAACTGTGGCGGCCGGCACGGATTCCCGCCAACCACCGGCGCGGTCGACCCCGCGCACTTTTTTGTTGCGCGGAAACTTACCGATGGGTAAGATATCAGTTGCCGCCGAGTCTGTCAAGATGGGGCGACTATCCTCATGGCCAGAGGCTTCGACACTCCTCCGCACGACAAAGCATTCGCGAACCGGCGGAGGGATCCTGCCACCAAGCGCGAAGCCGTACTCACCACCGCCGCCCAACTATTTATCGAAAAAAGCTACGGCCGGGCATCGATGAATGATGTTGCAGAACGCCTCAAAATTACCAAGCCTGCGCTCTATCACTATTTTCAGAACAAGGAGCAGATTCTGCTGGAGTGCTACCGGCTGGGCAGCGCTCTGATCGAAGAGACGCTCAACGAAATTGCATCGCACGGCGGCACCGGTGTGGAGAAAGTCTCGGCGTTCATTTATTCCTACGCCAATGTCATGACCATCAACTTCGGCCGATGCGTCATGCGGCTGGATGAGGGCGACCTGTCCGAGGACGCACGGATCGAGGTCCGCAAGTACAAGCGCAAGATCGATCGCAGGCTGCGCAGCTTTATTCAGGACGGCATCGACGACGGTTCCATCACCGCGTGCGATGCCAAGCTGGCGGCATTTTCGATTGCGGGGGCCCTCAACTGGATTTGCCAATGGTACGAGCCGGAGGGCCCGCTCTCCCCGGAGGAGATCGCATCGCAATTCGCGCGAACCCTGACGCAGGGAATCGCGCGCCGACAAAGGAGTCAATCCAATGGGCACTAGTTCCGTGTTATTGCCGCTCGAACGCGGCGAACAGTCCACCGCGCGTCCAACGCTGATTCGAAGGGCCGCGGTACTTGGCGCCGGCACGATGGGGTCGCGAATTGCGGCACACCTGGCAAATGCCGGTCTGCCGGTCGTGCTGCTGGATATTCCGGCGGAAGGTTCCGCGCGAAGCGCAATCGCGGCTCAGGCGATCGAAGGGCTCAAGAAAGGCAAGCCGGCGGCATTCTACGACCCCTCTTTGGTATCGAAAATCACGGCCGGCAACTTCGACGACGACCTGAAGCTGCTGGGGGATTGCGATTGGGTCATCGAAGCCGTTACTGAGAACCTTCGAATCAAGCAGGGCCTGCTCGAAAAAGTGGTCCCACACCTGAAAGCGGAAGCGATTCTGACCACCAACACCAGCGGGCTACCGGTGGCTTCGATTGCGGCGGTGTTGCCCGAGCATCTGAAGCGTCGGTGGTTCGGAACGCACTTTTTCAATCCGCCGCGCTATATGCGCCTGGTGGAGATTATCGCGCCGCCCGGCGCCGACCCAGGCGCGGTCGCCGCCATCAGCCATTTCTGCGACCAGCGGCTCGGGAAAGAGGTGGTTTTCGCACGCGACACGCCGAATTTCATCGCCAACCGGATCGGCGTGTTCGTCATGCTGGAGACGGTCCGGCTGATGCAGGAGGAAGATCTCACGATCGAAGAAGTGGACCTGCTCACCGGCACCGCTTTGGGATGGCCGCGCACCGGCACGTTCCGCCTCGCGGACCTGGTGGGGATCGACATCCTGGCGCACGTGGCCCGGAATTTCCCGCAGGCCAGCCTTGTGCTCCCTCCGTTTGTCGAAACCATGCTGGAGCGGCGCTGGCTCGGCGACAAGAGCAGGCAGGGTTTCTACCGCAAGGAAAAGGACGCACAAGGCAACGAGGTTCGCTACGCCTTGAACTGGAAGACGGTGGAATACGCGCCCGCGTCGAAGCCGAAGCTGCCTTCGGTCGAGATGGCTAAGAATGCCGAACGCCTGTCCGACCGGCTCGCGCAGTTGCTCTCCGGCGACCCGCGCAAAGACAAGGGCGTGCGGTTCCACTGGCGCTTGTTGACCGGGCTGTGGAACTATGCCGCCAATTGTCTGCCGGAAATCGCCGACAGCGCGGCCGATGTCGACCGCGCTATGCGCGCGGGTTTCAACTGGGAAATGGGTCCTTTCGAGCTCTGGGACGCGGCTGGGTTCCCGGGCACCCTGGAGCGCATGCGTCAGATGGGCACGCGCGTCAGCGATGTTGCAATGCGCTTGGAAGCCGCCGGCGGAACGAGCTGGTATCGGAACAACGGACGGGAATTCTTCGATCCGGCCAGCGGGTCGTACCGGCTTATCGCGGCGCCGGAGGGCATTGCGCGCGTCGCGACATTCCGGGCCTCGAATGGCGTAGTCCGCGCAAATCCCGGCGCTTCGCTGATCGACCTGGGAGAAGGCGTCGGCTGCCTGGAGCTGCATTCGAAGAAGGACGCCATCGGCGAAGACATTGTCCGGATGGTGACGGAGACACTACGGCCCGACGGCCAGGCAGTCCGCGACTTCGAAGCCTTCGTGGTCACGGGGGACGGCGGCAACTTCTCGGTGGGCGCCAACCTGATGCAGCTCCTTCTAAGCGCACAGGAAGGCGAGTGGGATGAGGTCGATCTCGCCGTGCGGGCGTTCCAGCGGATGACCGCGTCGATCCGGTTCTGCCCGCGCCCAGTGGTGGTCGCCCCGTTCGGCTTCTGCTTCGGAGGCGGCGCGGAGATCGCGCTTCACGCGGTCCGCCGCCAGGCGCATGCCGAGCTGTACATGGGGCTGGTGGAAGCAGGTGTCGGGCTGTTGCCGGCCGGAGGCGGCTGCAAGGAGATGGTTCTGCGCGCCATTGACGTGGCGGGCGCTCTTCAGGAAACCGCACTTCGGCGGCACTTCGAAAGCATCGCGATGGCCAAGGTTTCGACCTCGGCCCTGGAGGCGCGCCGGCTGGACTTCCTCGAGCCCGGCGATCGCATCACCATGAATCGCGAGCGCCTGCTGAACGACGCCAAACAGTTCGCGCGCGATATCGCGGCCGCCGGGTATGCGCCGCCGGTGCCGCGTACCGACATCCCGGCGCCTGGCCAGAGCCTGCTCGCCACGTTCCGTATCGGCGTCCGCATGATGCGCGAAGGGGAGTACATCAGCGATCACGACATGAAAGTCGCGAACAAGATCGCCCACGTGCTGTGCGGAGGGGAAGCGACCCCCGGCGTCCCGGTCAGCGAGCAGTACTTCCTGGACCTGGAGCGGGAAGCCTTTCTCTCGCTGTGCGGAGAACGGAAGACGCAGGAGCGCATCGCGTTCACTTTGAAAACCGGCAAGCCTTTGAGGAATTGAAAATGAGAAATACAGTGGTGGTTAGCGCGGTGCGTACGGCGGTGGGCAAGGCTCCGAAGGGTGCCCTGCGCGCGACGCGCCCGGACGATATGGCGGCCGCGGCCATTCAGGGCGCGCTCGAGCGGATTCCGACACTCGACAAGAAGGAAATCGAAGATGTGATCATCGGCTGCGCCATGCCCGAAGCGGAGCAGGGCATGAACGTGGCGCGAATCGCGTCGTTGCGGGCGGGCCTGCCGGTCGAGGCCGGGGCGATGACGGTGAACCGGTTCTGCGCGTCCGGGCTGCAATCGATCGCGCTGGCCGCCGAGCGCATCGCGGCCGGCGGGGCCGACGTGATTGTGGCAGGCGGCACGGAGTCGATGTCGCTGATCCCGATGGGCGGGCACAAGGTCTCGATCAATCCATGGATCGAGCAGCACTACCCGGAGTCCTACCTTTCCATGGGCCTCACGGCCGAGCGCGTGGCGCGGCACTACGGCATCACCCGCGAAGAGGCCGATCGCTTCGCGCTGTCCAGTCATCAGAAGGCGCTGGCGGCGCAAAACGCAGGCAGGTTCGACGAGGAGATCGTGCCGCTGGCCGTGGCCTTCGCGCATCCCAACGGGGGGGCGAAGCTGAAGCGGAGGGAGGTGCAGTTCAAGTCGGACGAGGGGCCGCGTGCCGACACATCGCTCGAGGCTCTGGCCAAACTGCGTCCGGCGTTTCACGCCCACGGCACAGTCACCGCGGGAAATTCTTCGCAGACATCCGATGGCGCGGCGGCGGCAGTCCTCATGTCGGAGGAGCGCGCCCGGTCGCTGGGTGTCCGGCCGCTGGCGCGGTTCGTGGCATACGCGTATGCCGGCTGCCAGCCGGAGGAGATGGGACTCGGCCCGGTCTACGCGATTCCCAAAGCACTCAAGCTCGCGGGTCTGAAGCTGGAGCAGATCGATCTCATCGAGCTCAATGAAGCCTTCGCCGCTCAGGCATTGGCCGTCGTCAAGACGCTTGGCCTGGACGTGGCGAAGATCAATGTGAACGGCGGGGCGATCGCCCTGGGACATCCGCTGGGATGCACCGGCGCCAAGCTCACGGCAACGATCCTGAGCGAATTGAAACGCCGGAACGCCCGGTATGGAATGGTCACCATGTGTGTGGGCGGCGGAATGGGCGCCGCCGGTATTTTTGAAAACCTGAATTGAAGGAGTCTAAATGGCAACAGTAAACGTACCAGCAAAAACCCGGCCCTTCAAGGGCGGCAGCTTTCTCCTGGAAGAGCGCCAGGCGGAGGACATCTTCACGCCGGAAGACTTCTCCGAAGAGCACCGGCAAATCGCCAAGACCGCGATCGATTTCGTCACGAACGAAGTCTTGCCGGCGGCCGCCGAGATCGAGGCCAAGAACTTCGAGGTTACCCGCAACCTGCTCCGCAAGACGGGCGAACTCGGTTTGATGAGCGTGGATGTGCCCGAGGCCTACGGCGGCATGGAAATGGACAAGGTCACTTCCGCGGTGATCGCCGAATCCATCAGCAAGCTGGGCAGCTTTTCGGTGGCCTTCAGCGCGCACGTCGGTATCGGCACGCTGCCGATCGTCTGGTACGGCACGGCGGAGCAGAAGCAGAAATATCTGCCGAAGCTGGCGACAGGCGAGTGGATCGCGGCGTATGCGCTCTCCGAATCCTCCTCCGGCTCCGACGCACTCAATTGCCGCGCCCGCGCCAGCCTCTCGGCCGACGGCAAGAGCTGGGTCCTCAACGGCGAGAAGATGTGGATCAGCAACTCGGGTTTCGCGGACCTGTTTACCGTATTCGCCAAAGTGGACGGCGAGAAGTTCTCGGCCTTTCTGGTGGAGCGGGGCACTCCCGGGCTCTCGATCGGCGCGGAAGAGCACAAGCTGGGTATTCGCGGATCCTCGACGTGCCCGCTGATTCTCAGCGATTGCAGGATTCCCGTCGAAAACCTGCTCGGCGAGGCCGGCAAGGGGCATCACATCGCCTTCAACATCCTGAACATCGGGCGGTTCAAACTCGGCGCTGCGGCGGTGGGCGGCGCCAAGAACAGCTTGAACGACGCAATCAGCTACGCCAAAGAGCGCAAGGCGTTCGGCAAGTCCATTTCGGAGTTCGGCCTGATCCAGGAAAAACTGGCCGAATGCGCCACGGGCATTTACGCGGGCGAATCGCTGGTGTACCGCACCATCGGCATGATCGACGCGGCCCTGGCCGATGTGGATACGCGCGCAGACGGCGCCTCCAGGGAAATTCAGAAGCGCATCGAAGAGTACGCCGTGGAGTGTTCCATTCTGAAGGTGTGGGGCTCCGAGATGCTCGACATGGTGGTGGACCACGCCGTGCAGATCTACGGCGGCTACGGCTATGTCGAGGAGTACCCGGCCGAACGCGCCTATCGCGATTCGCGCATCAACCGCATCTTCGAGGGCACGAACGAAATCAACCGCCTCATCATCACGGGCTTTCTGATGAAGCGGGCCATGACCGGGCAACTACCGCTGCTGCAGGCCATCAAACAGTTGATGGACGAGGTGATGTCCGGACCATCGCCGGCGGAAGAGCGCGAAGGGCCGTTGGCCGCAGAACACCAGATGCTGGCCAGCGCCCGCAAGCTGACATTGTTCGCGGCGGGCGTGGCATCGCAACGCTACATGCAGGCCCTGGCGGATCAACAGGAGATCATGGGAGCTTTGGCCGACTGCATCATGGAGGTTTACGCGATGGAGTCCTGCATCCTGCGTGCGGAAAAGCTCTCCGCCTCCCGGGGCGAAAGCGCGGCAAAGCAGGCGATCGCCATGACCCGCTACTACGCCGCGAAGGCGATGCAGATCATCGAGGCGTCGGTGCGGAAAGCCATTGCCGGAGCCGCCGAGGGGGACATGCTGCGCACCCAGATGTCGATCGTGCGCCGCCTTTCGAAGTACGAGCCCGCGGACACGATCTCGATCGGGCGGCAGATCGCGCGCGCCGCGATCGCGGCCGGACGGTACACGCTGTAGATTGCCGCGCTATTTCCGGCGGGCGGCTTCGGCCCTCCGGATGAATTTCTCGCGGAGCTCGTAGGCTTCGATGGCCCGCTCCGAGCCCTGGCGCGCCAGCGGCACGCTCAATCGCCGCTCGGCCTCATCGAAGGTTTCTTCGGCGGACATGCGCGCCTGGAACGCCTCGTCGTCGGCATTCTTCAGCTTCGCCGCGAATTCTTTAAGCTCTGCCGCGACGTCCTTCGCCTCCTCTACGGCCTTTTCGTACACGCGCCTGCTTGGTGCGTTACCGTCCAGATTGGAGCCAGCCTGGAGTTCGCGATAGGCCTTTCTCAGTTCGTCGCCCCATGAGCTCTTGATTTCTTTCTCCACCTTCTCCAAGTCGGCCCATGCCACGTCGGCTGCCGCCCGAACGCGTTTCTTTTCAGTGAGCCATCGCCAGACACCCCAGTCCTTGGCCTCGTTGAGCAGGGCCTTAGCTTCTTCCACGGAATCGAGCTTCTGCATATCAGAATCCGGAAATCCCAGGCTAATGAAAAACTCCGCCGAAGTCGAGGGTCGGATTTCACGGCCTGTTCCCCGCATTTCGGGGGTACACTAAATCGGAGCTTTTGGTATGCAATTATCGCTGGTCCTGCTGCTTGGGGCAGCCGCCCTGCCCGCCCAGTCCCCCCCGCCGGAAACCTTGCAGGCCTTTCAGTGCTACGTCGATTCGGCGGAAAACAGAATGCGAACCGCGGAACGATTCCTGACGGTCGATTCCGATACCTCGCTCCAGGATCAATTGGTCCGTGGCAGCAAGATTCTGACCTCTCCGGGCAGCGGCGCGAATCCGCACAAAGTTCCTGGGGGAATGCTTTACGATTGGATCGGCACGGTCTTCATTCCGGGCACCACGCTGGACCGTACGGTCCGCATGCTGCAGGACTACGATCACCGCGCGCAGTACTTCAGCGAGATCGTTTCCGCGTCGAAGTTGCTTTGCCGTTCCGGGGAAGACCGCTTCGGCTTCACCATGACCCTGAAAGAACCGGCCGTGATCGAGACCGACAGCGATGTTGTGTGGGAGCGTGTGGACCAGCACCGCTGGCGCTGCCGGTCGCTTTCCACCAGGGTCCGCGAGATCGGCAAGCAGCATCATTACCTGGTTCGCCTGAACTCTTACTGGCGATTTGCCGAAACGGACAAGGGTCTCTATGTGCAGGGCGAAACCATCACGTTGAGCGGCGAGTTCGGGTCGTTCATGCGGACGCTGGGATCGCTGGCCGGGATCAATCCCGAAAAGTCGCTGAGGAAGACTCTCGAACAGATGCGGGAATCGCAGTCGAAGCCCAGCCTCGAGTTCGCCCGCCCTCCGGCGGGACTGCCGGACTGCGGGGAGCCGTATCGCAGTGCCGTCTGCCCCGCTTCCGCCTCGCGGTGATCTCATGCCCGCCCACGATTTCGATTACATCGTGATCGGCTCCGGATTCGGCGGCAGTGTGTGTGCGCTTCGTCTCGCGGAAAAGGGTTATCGCGTCGCGGTGATGGAGATGGGCCGGCGCTGGACACCCGAGACCCTGCCGAAGAACAATTGGCTCCTGTGGCGTTGGTTCTGGCGCCCGTCGCTGGGCCTGCGCGGGTTTTTCAGCATTCAGTGGTTCCGGCACGTCGCCATCCTGCACGGCTGCGCGGTCGGCGGCGGCTCGATCACGTATGGGGGGACGCTACTCCGCCCCAAGGACGGCGTCTGGGAATGCGGGTCGTGGGCCGGTCTGGCCGATTGGAAGTCGGAGATGCCGCGACACTACGGCACCGCCGAACGCATGCTCGGCGTCACCGAGAACCACGTCTTCGGTCCGTCCGATCGCATTCTCAAGCGCGCGGCTCATGCCTTCGGTATCGGCGATACGTTTTACCCGACCCGGGTTGCCCTGTTCGAGGGCCCGGAGGGCGATCCCGGCGGGGTCATCCATCGAGACCCCTATTTCGGCGGAGAAGGACCGGAGCGCGCCACCTGTATCGGGTGCGGCGGGTGCATGATGGGCTGCCGCTACAACGCCAAGAACACGCTCGACAAGAACTACCTTTACCTCGCGGAGAAGCGCGGCGCCCGAGTGTTCGAGGAAACGCGAGTGGTGGACGTGGCCCCGCTGAACGGCTCCGGCGACGGCAGTGAGGGCTACGAGGTTCGTACCGTAAACTCCATGGCGTGGCTGCGCCGCGATCCGCGCCGCTTCACCGCCAGGGCGGTAATCTTCGCCGCTTCCGCTCTCGGCACCATGGACCTGCTCTTCCACCTGAAGGATCGCCGCAGCCTGCCCGCCCTCAGCGATCGACTCGGAGACCGGGTGCGCACCAACGCCGAGTCGCTGATCGGGGTACGGGTTCCCGGCTGCATCGAGGATCTCTCGAAGGGGGTCGCAATCGGTTCCGGCGTATACATCGACGAACACACACACATCGAAGCCACCCGCTACCCCGCCGGCTCCGACTCCCTGGGATTGCTGGCAACTCCGCTGGCCGGCGGACGCCCCGGTTGGACTCGCATCCTGGTATGGCTGGGCGTTCTCGCCGGAGCCCTGCTACGGCACCCGCTGCGCACCATCCGGTGCCTGCATCCCTTCGGCTTCGCGCAGGAAACGCTGATCATGCTCTGCATGCAGTCCACCGAGGGCCACATCGAGATGCGCTCCGGCCGGCCCTGGTACTGGCCGTTCCGCAAATCGCTGTACAGCCGCGGCCGGCGCGTGGCGACTTTCATTCCCCAGGCCAACGAGTTCGCCGGCAAGACCGCCGGGCTGATCGGCGGAACCGCCATGAGCATGGTGACCGAAATCCTGTTCGACATACCCGCCACCGCGCACATTCTGGGCGGATGTCCCATCGGCCGCTCGCCCGATGAAGGTGTCGTAGACGATCGTCATCGCGTATTCGGCTACAAGAATCTCTACGTCTGCGACGGGTCGGTGATCGCGGCGAATCTCGGAGTGAATCCGAGCCTGACGATCACCGCGATGGCCGAGCGCGCAATGAGCTTGATTCCATCAAATTCCGAAGCTACTTCTTGACGATATTCTTCCCGAAATTGAAGCATGGGCCGATCGAGAAGCGGACGGTATTGCGCGAGTCCGTGAGAAGGTCGCTGAAGAGGTGGTCGTGCACGAAATCCGCCTGGATGCGTGCGGCAAAGTGCTTTGAGAAGAGCAGGTCGATGCCTCCTCCAAAGCCGTAGAAAATCACGTTGTCGCGCTTTTCCCCGGAAGGCGCCAATTGCTGGGTGATCAGGGTGGCAATCGGGTCGCCCGGGTGCGGCGTGGCGGTTTCCTTGATGATTCCGCAGGAGGGGCGGATGAAGAGAGTGATCGGTTTCCAGTGCCGGAATGCAAATTGAGGTCCGCCGGCGAACGTTTGCGTGGTAGAGCTGGCCGGGACGACGAGGGAGTACCCCGGAGGCAGCTTTCCGGCGGCCGCGAGTTGGGCTAGTACTGCTCCCAGCGTTTGCTGAATGGACGGCAACAACAGGTTGGGTGTAAGGGTGAGATCGCCCTGCGACAAGCTGTAATCAAACCCGATTGACATCCAGGTCCACGGCCGGACCCCAAACTGGGTCTGGAATCCGTTTTCCGCCAGCGACACGTGCGGGCTGTTGAGGTAGGCGTAACCCGCAAACGCATCGAAGCGGGTAACATAGCTTTGTTGGCCCTGTGCACTTAGGGCCAGCAGAATAAGTAGCAGCGGGACCGCTACACGGCGGCTAATTGAAACACTTGGGAGCACGGGGTGTTCCTCCTTATTGTTATGTGAACCGGGACGCCAACTTAGTCAACTTCAGCACTCTATAGATACTCACATCCACTGCTTCCAACGCAACCCGCACGTGCCGTTCGCCGGCCCGGGCGGCTATTTCCTCCATGGCATTCAAGGCGGAGGGCTCGATGCGCCGTACCGTGGTGAAATCCAGTACCAACTCGCCATCCACCTTCTCCAGGTTGTCCAGCGCGCTTCGGAGCGCGTGGACCAGATCCCCTTCCATTTTCAATCGCGCCTGACCCATCGAACTCTCCTTAGGACGCCCGGGCGATTTTCGTCCGGCCGCGGCCTTCATAAGCGCTCCAGAACAATTCCGCCAGCTCAGACACCAAGGGCATGCGCGGATTCGAACGCCAACTGGGATCGTCGAACGCATTCCTGGTCAGATCCGGCATCGCGCGTTCGAACTCGTCCCTAGAAATCCCCAGGCCGGCGATCGAACTCGGGAACGCCAACCGGTCGAGCAGCCCCTCCACCGCGGCGATCAGGTTGGCGACCTTCTCCTCGATGGTTTCGCCGCCCAATCCGAGCAATTCGGCGGTCAACGCGTACTTCTTGTGCGCGACATAGGCCCTCTGGTTCGGCGAAGGCATGAACTTAGTGGGCACCGACGCGTTGAAGGCAATCACGTGCGGCAGCATGAGCGCGTTGGCCCGACCGTGCGCCACCCCGAATCGCGCTCCAAAAGCGTGCGCCAGCGCATGATTGACGCCCACGGACGCGTTGGAGAAAGCCATCGCTGCAATGCAGGCGGCATTGTGCATCATGCTGCGCGCCTCTTCGTCATCGGGGCGTTCGAAGGCAGCCGGCAGGTATCGGAAGACCAGCCGGATGGCCTGCATGGCGTTGGAGTCGGTATATGGCGACGCATAGATCGAGACCCCCGCTTCCAAGGCATGCGTCAGGCAGTCGATTCCGGTATCGGCGGTCAACCCCTTCGGCATGCTCATCACGAACTGCGGATCGACGATCGCCACGTCCGGACTGAGCGAGTAGTCGGCCAATGTGATTTTGCGCCCGCTGGATTTGTCGGTCAACACGGCGAAAGGAGTCACTTCGCTGCCCGTGCCGCTGGTGGTGGGTGCGGCGATCAGGCGGACCCGATTGGCTTTTCCGTCCGGAAAGCGGACCACGCGTTTGCGAATGTCCAGGAAGGGTGCAGCGAGCTCGGCGAGGTCCGCTTCGGGCGCTTCGTACATCAGCTTCATGATCTTCGCCGCGTCGATCACCGATCCGCCGCCCAATGCGACAATCTGGTCGGCTTCGTGAAGCTTGAGCGCCTCCACGCCCTGCATGACGACCTTGAGCTCGGGCTCCGCGTCCGGAATGGCGAGAACGCGAGCCACGGTCTGTGGAGCCATCCAGCGCCGAACGATGTCCACGTGGCCCATCTGCTCCAGCACCGGGGTGGTGACGATCAGGGTCGAGCGCGAGGGAAACTGCCGCAGATTCTCCACGGCGTTGCGGTTGAAGTAGATCTGATTCGGCACGCGATACCACATATGCGCTTGCGTCCTCCGGGCCACGCGCTTGATGTTCAGGTAATGGTAGACATTCACGTTATCGGTGGTGCTGTTGCCGCCGCCGGTTCCGCATCCGAATGAGAAGGTCGGCACCATGTCGTTATAGACGCCGCCCAGAGCGCCGATCGATCCCGGCGAGTTGACAATGACGCGGCCCGCGTCGATTACCTCCCCGAACTTCCGGATCACGTCCTCGTTTCGCGAGAAGACCACGGCCGTATGTCCCAGCCCACCCGCGTGGTTCACGTCGATGCACACGCGGAGCGCTTCATCGGCGGACTTTGCCCGATACACCGCCAGCACCGGGAACAGTTTCTCCACCGACAGGGGATATTCGCGCCCGACGCCCGCGATCGGCGCGATCAGGAGCTTGGTGTCGGGCTTGACCTTGAGCCCGACCGCGCGCGCGATGTCCGTGGCCTTCTGACCCACCGCCATCGGCTGCGCGTAGCCGGTCTGCGGGTCGACCAACGCGCGCGCCAAGAGATTCGCTTCGCCATCCTTGCAGATATGGGCGCCCAGCACCGCGAATTCCTCCAACACGCGGTCGTAAATCTCGCCGTCGATGACCACGGTCTGCTCCGAAGCGCAGATCGTGCCGTTGTCGAAGGTCTTGGAGGTGATGATGTCGACCACCGCCATGGCCACATCCGCGGTCTTTTCCAGGTACACGGGGGTGTTCCCGGGTCCGACGCCCAGGGCAGGTTTGCCGGAACTGTACGCGGCCTTGACCGCGCCGCGCCCTCCGGTCGCGTCGATGAGCCGGACATCCTTGTGGTGCATCAGGTACACGTTGTCCTCGATGGTGGGCTCTTCGAGGCACGTGAACACGCCTTCGGGGGCGCCATTGGCGATCGCCGCCTCGTACATGATCCGGACGGCCTCCCGACAGCAGCGCCAGGCCTTCGGGTGCGGGCCGAAGATCGCGGCATTCCGCGTTTTGATGGCCATGATGCACTTGAACAGCACGGTCGACGTCGGGTTGGTAATCGGCGTAATCGAGAAAATCACGCCGATCGGGTCCGCGATCTCGGTAATGCCGCGCTCCGGAAATTCGGCGATGACACCTACGGTTGGTTTGTCGCGGACGTAGTTGTAGACGAACTCCGTGGCGACCATGTTCTTGATAATTTTGTCTTCCAGTACCCCGATGCGTGTCTCTTCAATCGCCAGCCGCGCCAGGTGCTGTGCCTGCGCCAGGCCGGCCAACACCATGGGCTTGACGATTCGATCGACGTCCTGCTGGGTGTATTGAGTGAAAACGGCGGCCGCGTTTCTGGCCTGCGATACCACTCCTTCCAGGTATCCGGCGCGTTCCTGGCTGAGGCAAGAGACCTTTTCTGCCATCTATAGCCACCTCCAGCCGTAACCAGTATATAACGGTCTTAAATTCCGGTCGCACTCAGTATAGCGCCATGGAGGCTTCAGAATCGGGCCAGACGGCGGAAGGGAAGATACAGCACGTCGCGCTGAATGGTGATGAAGTCCCGGCCTTTGAGGGGGGCATGGAACAGGCCGAGGCTCGCAACGGCGCGCGCCAGGAATTCGCGGATGATCACCTGGTCGATCTGCACCTCGTGTCCGGCCACGTCGTGCAGCACGCCATCCAGCGTGAACAGCACCTTGCGGAACAGGAACAGGGCCGCGGGAAAGCGCACGCCATCGAGGGCAATCTCGTCCAGCAGCATCATGGCGTCCAGCACACCCGGCGAATTGCCGCCCTTGAACCGTTCGAACAGGCGGGTGACGTGCATCCGGATCAGTTCCGCCCGTTCCGGCTGCGGATCGCGGCGGCTGAGGGCTTCGATGGCGGCGCACACGCCATTGCGGTTGCGCATGATGGTCATCAGGGCCAGGAGCACAAGCTGGCGGCGCGACTCGCGGTCCAGGCGTTCGGCGAGCGCCCAGTCCAGCACGACGAGCTCGCGGTTGGGTTCGTCGTAGAGAAGGTTACCCGCGTGCGGGTCGGCGTGGAAGACCGCCGCGTTCTCCCACGAAAAGAAAGGCACGGCAATCAGCGCCTCGACGATCTGCTCGGCGATACGCTCCCGCCGGACAGGAGAGCTCCGGAACGCGTCCGTCACTTTCACGCCGCATTCCGCGCTCATGGCGGTGATGCCACGGGCGCAGAGGGGCTGAATCAAACGCGGCACGCGGATTCCGAAGCTGGAGCGGTACATGCGCGCCGCTTCGCCCAGCGTCGATTGCTCCCGCGCGAAATCCAGCTCGTGCTCGAGCAGGAGGCGGACCTCCTGCAGGGTCTCCTTCACCTGGCGCACCGCAAAGCCGTACTTGCGGGTCTTCCCGGCCAGGTATTCGCCCAGCTCTTCGAGAAGCATCATGTCCTCGGAGAAGCACGCCGGAACGTAGGGCTTCATGACTTTGAACACGCCCTCTTCACGCTCGCGCCCGGGCATGCACCAGGTGAACCGCATCACGGCGCTGACGCTGGCTTCGGAGAGGATCTCCGGTGCGATCCTGACCTGATATTCCCGTAGGCTTTCACCCAGCCGCGCCTCGACGATGGCGAGAATCTCGGGCGCGGTCACGTCCGACATGCCGTTTTCCAGCTCGGAAAGGGCCTCACGCAGTTTGGGCGGGATCCGGCGGTTGCGCGCGACCACCTGGCCCATCTTCTGCAGTCCCGGCATCCTGGAAATCAGGCGAATCAGGCGAGTCTCGGCAGGGGTGTCCGGCGGGAGGCGCATCTGCTCGCCGATCTTCTCCGCCAGGCGTTCTTCGGCGAGGTGGCAGAAGATGTATTGGATCGAGTCCTCGACGAGCGGCTGCCAGCGCAGGGCGCTTTCCGGCACCAGAATTTCGATCGGCACCAGCCGCTTGATCCATCCGCCGATTTCCCGCCGATTCACCCTTGGGTCCTTTTTCGGGCTTTTCGCCGAGCGGGCGATTTCTCGAGCCGCGCTTCCAGTTCCGCCACGCGCTCCCGCAGTTGCGCCAGCTCCGCTTCGTGGCTCGAAGCCGGCCCGGCCAACAGGTTCTTCATCAGGTTCAGCGGCGAGAGCGCGGCCGACCTCACTTCACTCAGCCGGCTCTGTACCGTGTCCTGCACCTTCCGGTATGCGTCGAACGCCGAGCTCAGGTACCACATGAGAAACTCGCGGCCAGCCTTGTCCGACGCCACAATCAGTTGCCGCAGCAATTCCAGCGGCAGGCCGGAGGGCTGCTCTTTTGCGTCCTCCACGATGACCTGGGTCAGGACTACGCGCGTGAGGTCCTCGCCGCTCCTGGCATCCACCACCTTGATGTCGCGTCCCTGGCGCACCTCCGCCGCCACATCGGCGAGGTTGACGTACTTACCGGCCGACGCGTTGTACAGCCTGCGGTTGGGATATCGCTTGATCAGAAGGACTTCGGACTCGGGCATGGACATCTCCGGCGTTGCTGCACTACGGAATCTGCTGCTTCTATCTTGACACAAAAATATTTAAGATCTATAGTTTTCTCAGATGCTGCAATGCAGCAAAAGGAGCCTTAATATGCCACCCAAAGCCAAGCCGGAACCTCCGGCCCGGGATACCTCCATGGTCTCGATGCTCACGGAATGGGTGCGGCAAGGGACCGAAAGCTTTTTTGCCACCCAACGGATCCTGCTGGATCTGGTCGTCAAGCAGAACTCCCACGCCGTAGATACCATTCGGGAACGGCTGTCGCAAGCACGTTCCGCACCCGCCGCCGCGCTGACCGAAATCGCCGGCGAGGGGATTTCCAACTTCATTGCCGCCCAGCGAATCCTCCTCCAACTGGCCCAGCGCCAGAACGAGATCGTGATGACGGGCGTAAAGGAGAGGGCGGTGGGAGCGCCGGTCGCCGCCATGTCCGAGGTGATGCGTCGCGGAATCGACACCTTCATCGACATGCACCAGCATTTCCTGACCATCGCCGCCAAACAGACCGATCTCTGGACCGATGCCGCCAAAGAGGGCAAGCCCTTCGACGGCAAGAGCGTCGCCGAACTGGCTCGCGAAGCCATGGAAAACTTTATCCGCAGCCAGAAGAAGTTTCTGGACGTGATTGCCGACGAGACCTCGAACGCCGCGGGGCACCGTCAAAACGGCAAGCATGCCCACAAGACAGCGCTGACCGACCTGGCGCGCCAAGGCGCCGAAGCCTTTATCGACGCCCAGAAGAAGCTGCTCGATGTTGCGGCGCAGCAGGTCAGCGTCAACATCAAGGTGGGACAGGAGACGGCACGCAAGCTGAATCCCTTCCCCGCGGTCAAACTGACCGATATCACGCGCAATACCGTGGATAGCTTCGTGGCGGCGCAGAAGGCGCTGTTGGATGTGATGGCGAAGCCCGCCCGGATGGCGGCAGCCGCGGAGCCGAAATCGGGCAAGGCCAAGGGACCCGCTCCCAAGCGCCACAAGCCGGCGCCGGTTCCGGTTCCGGCCTAGTGAGATGACCGCCCGGGAGAGTTCCAGTGCAGCGGACGGCGTGGCCTCCCAACCGAGCCAGCCGGACTGAAGTCCCGCGCAGGCTGAAGCACTGCCCCATGTGGTTTGGCCGCTGTTGAAAAATGAACAGTGGCAATCTGCTTGCCGCTATTAGACAATAGTTGGGACTTGGCCCTGCACCGGGCCGTCGAAAGCCGACCCAGGGGGGCAAGGATTGAGCCGGACCCGGAAGCGCACGCTCACGCACGAGCCAGATACAGCACCTGGTCTATCTATGTGGCAGGAAGCGCTGGTAGGAGTAGAGCTACTGCTTCTTCATGCGACGCCGGTCTACTACGGACTCGGCATACCGCATGGGAATGGCTCCGGCGTGGTGCTGATCCCCGGTTTCCTGGCCAGCGACATCTACCTGATGGAGATGTACGCCTGGCTAAAACGGATTGGTTACCGGCCGTACTACTCCGGCATCGGCATGAATGCCGATTGCCCCAACCTGCTGATCAGCCGCCGGTTGAACGAAACCATCGATCAGGCGCACCGCGAAACCAGCGGGAAGCTTCATCTGATCGGCCACAGCCTGGGCGGCATCATCGCCCGATCGGTGGCGGGCAGCCGGGCGGAGGAGATCGCTTCCGTCATTACGCTGGCCGCTCCGTTTCGCGGCACAGCAATGCATCCGCGCGTCCAGGAGATGGTCAACCTGGTGCGCAGCCAGATTCTCCACAATCACGAAAAGAAGGTGCTGCCGGACTGCTACACGTCCCGCTGCACCTGTTCCTTCCTGGATCACCTGCGCAAGAACATGCCATCGGGTGTTGCGGAGACTGCCATCTACACCCGCACGGACGGCCTGGTCGACTGGCGCTTCTGCCTGACGGAGAATCCCGATAACGACTTCGAAGTCACCGGCACGCACCTGGGGCTGGCCTTCAATCCGTCGATTTACCGGATTATCGCGCACCGGCTCGCGGACCCGTCGTCGCGGCCGTAGCGAAGACCTGAGGACGTTCTACAATCGGTTGGAGACCTCACATGAAGTCCGATTCCCAAAAAGTAGCGGTCTTCGACACCACGCTACGCGATGGCGAACAGGCCGCCGGCACGCGGCTCGGGAGCCGCGAGAAGCTCATGATCGCCCGCCAGTTGGCTCAATTGCGCGTCGACGTGATTGAAGCCGGCTATCCGGCGTCGTCGCCCGAGGATTTCGAGGCCGTTCAGCTCGTGAGCCGGGAGATCGAGGGTCCCACGGTCTGTGCGCTCTCCCGGGCCGTTCCCGTGGATATCGAGGCCTGCGGGAAGGCCCTCGCCAAGGCCCAGCGCCCCCGCATCCACACCGGCATCGGGGCCTCCAACATCCACATCACGGGAAAATTCCAGGACGACCGGTACGGCCGCACTCTGGCCGAGAAGAAGGTCAAGATTCTGCGCATGGCCACGGACGCCGTGAAACTCGCACGGCAGCACGCCGACGATGTCGAATTCTACGCCGAGGACGCCGGACGGGCCGATCCAGGGTATCTGATCGAGATGCTGCACGCGGTGGTCGACGCCGGCGCCACGGTATTGAATATCCCCGATACCACCGGCTACACCGTGCCCGAGCAGTACGGAGCACTGATTCGCCGCATCCGCGAATCCGTGCCCAACATCGGCCGCGCCACGATCAGCGTTCACTGCCACGACGATCTCGGCATGGCGGTCATCAATACGCTTTCCGGCGTCATGAACGGCGCACGCCAGGTGGAGGGCACAATCAACGGAATCGGCGAGCGGGCGGGGAACGCGGCACTCGAGGAAATCGTGATGGCGCTGCGCACTCGCGCCGACTATTTCAAGGTCCACACCGGCGTCGACGCCCGCGAGTTGCACCGCACCAGCCGTCTGGTCGCCGATATGCTGGGAATCCAGGTGCCGCCAAACAAGGCAGTGGTGGGCGCCAACGCTTTCTCGCACAGCTCCGGCATTCACGTGGACGGCGTTCTCAAGGAGCGCGAGACCTACGAGATCATGCGCCCGCAAGATGTGGGGCTCGGCGAAAGCCGCGTCGTGTTGACGGCGCGTACCGGTCGCCACGGACTGCGCGACCGCCTCAAAAAACTCGGCTACGCTCTCGGAGAGGCCGAGCTCAACCAGGCCTACCAGAAATTCCTGGTGGTCGCCGACAAGAAGCAGGAAGTATTTGACGAGGACCTGGTCGCGATCATGCACGACGAGATCCATGTCGGTCCGGAGCAGTACGCCCTGGAGTACCTGCATATCTACAGCGGCACCTCGGCCATCCCGACCGCCACCGTCCGACTCCGGATCGGCGATTCCACCCGCGAGGGCGCGGCCATTGGAGACGGCCCGGTGGACGCGGTGTGCAAAGCCATCTCCGGCGTAACCAATACCGCCGCCCGCCTGGAGCGTTACGAGATTCGCGCCGTCACCAGCGGCACGGAAGCCATGGGCGAAGTGACCGTGCAACTGGTACAGGACGACCGGAAGGTCCTGGGACGGGCGGCCTCCACCGACGTGATCGAGGCCAGCGCCAGGGCATTCATCGACGGCCTGAACAAGCTCACGCGGTTCGCGAAAGCGGCATCAAGGGGCTAGTTCAGGCCGGCTACCCCAGCCACGGAACCCGCCTCAGGATTTTCACCAGCCGCGTCATCCAGCGGGCGAAGAACACCTGCGACATCCCGTGAGAGGGCGCGATCGGAAGCAATCGCTGCACCGCGATCGTCTGCGGTTCGGTGAATTTCAGAATGCCCTCGGCGCCGTGACGCGCCCCAACGCCCGATTCCTTCATCCCGCCGATCGACGAGTCTACCGAGCCCCACGCCGCGGCGTACCCCTCGTTCACGTTCACGCTCCCCGCGCGGATGGCCCGGGCCAGCTTTGCACCGCGTCTTGCATTCCGCGTCCAGATGCTGGCGCTCAGGCCGTAGGGCGTGGCATTCGCGCGCTGGATCGCTTCTTCCTCGCTGT
>DATJYW010000479.1:0-5304 GCA_035499435.1 Candidatus Acidiferrales bacterium
GGCAGGTCGCCGATCAGCCCGATGCCTTTGGAATGTGCGTGCTCCTTGAGTTGATCGGCCTGACGGAAAAGAAGAAACTGCGAAAAGCAGACGCGATCCACTTCGTCCGCCAGTTCACGTTTCGCCTGCAAGAGCGCGCCCGTCTGGCGCTGAACCAGCTCATCTGGCCATGCAAGATACTGCGCCCCGTTATACCTTGCCTTCAACGCGCGGAACAACGCGTAGTCCTCCAGCCAGCTCGCGTGCGCGAAGCAGAACTCCTGATATGCCGGACGCAGATCTCTACGCTCGCCGCGGTGAAACCTTGCCCATGCGGTCTCCAGAAGCCGCCGCTTGAACGCAATTACCGCTTCGAAATCGACCGCACCCGAGGCGAAGCGCTTCTCGCACTCGGCCGGCTTCAGCAGCCCATCGAGTATCAGGCCCTCAGGACTGATCAGCAGGCTGTTGCCCGCGAACGACGAAAGCGACTGATACGGCGAGTTCCCGTACCCCGTCGGACCGACCGGCAGCGACTGCCACCATTGCTGTCCCGCGTCGTGAAGGCGGTTGACCCAGGAGAATGCCGGCGATCCGAGGTCGCCGATCCCATATGGCGAAGGCAAAGATGTCGCGTGCAGCAGCAACCCGGACGCGCGGTAGTCCGATGGAAACGGGGGAATCTTCATTCGCCCGACCCCAGCGCGTTGCTGACGATCTCTCGCGCCTCGCTCAGGAGCAGGTTGAGATGACCGCGGCCTTGGAAGCTCTCTGCGTAAATCTTGTAGATATCTTCCGTGCCCGAGGGCCGCGCCGCGAACCACCCGCTCGATGCGACCACCTTCAATCCGCCGATGGGAGCGTCGTTGCCCGGCGCCTTGGTCAGTTTGGCGAGGATCGGCTCGCCCCCCAACTCGGATTCCGGAACCGCGTCAGGCGAGAGTTTCTGGAGTCTCGCTTTCTGCTCGACAGTGGCCGGCGCGTCGATGCGTGTGTAACACGGGTCGCCGAACTCGGCCGTTAATTCGCGGTAGTGCTCGCCCGGGTCCCGGCCCGTGCGGGCGGTGATTTCAGCGGCAAGCAAGTCCATGATCGGCCCGTCTTTGTCGGTGGTCCATACCGAGCCGTCGCGGCGGAGGAAACTTGCTCCGGCACTCTCCTCGCCGCCGAAGCAGTACGACCCGTCGACAAGCCCGGCCACGAACCACTTGAAACCGACGGGCACCTCACGCAACTCGCGGCCGAGCTTCTGAACCACGCGGTCGATCATGCTGCTGCTCACCAGCGTCTTACCCACAGCCGAATTCCGCGACCACTCGGGCCGTTGCGTCAACAGGTACCGGATCGCCACCGCGAGATAATGATTCGGGTTCATCAGACCTGCACCCGGCGTGACGATTCCGTGCCGGTCCGAATCGGGATCGTTCGCGAACGCGAGCTGGTATCGATCCTTCAGCCCGACCAGCCTGGCCATCGCATACGGGCTGGAACAGTCCATGCGGATCTTGCCGTCGTGATCCACCGTCATGAACGAGAACGTCGGGTCGATCGCCCGGTTCACCACCTCGATGTCCAGGCCATAGATGGAATTGATCGGCTCCCAGTATGGCCGCGCCGCTCCGCCCAGAGGATCCACGGCGAGTTTCAGCCGCGCTCCACGAATCGCGTCCATATCCACCAAGTTCTTGAGATCGCGAACGTATGGCAGCATCAGGTCCTGCTGGTGCGTGGTGGAAGCGCCGAGCGCTTCGGCGAAGGGAATGCGCTTGACACCCGCGTTTCCAGCTCGCAGGAGCTTATTCGCACGTGCTTCGACCCACTGCGTGACCTCGGTATCGGCAGGACCGCCGTGCGTCGGATTGTACTTGAATCCGCCATCCTCCGGCGGATTGTGCGATGGCGTGATGACGATGCCATCAGCGAGATCTTCGCGGCGGCCGCGGTTATAGACCAGGATGGCGCGCGAAATGACCGGCGTGGGAGTGACGCCATTGCCTTCCTGGATGACGGTCTCCACACCGTTCGCCGCGAGCACTTCGAGCGCGGTTCGCTCCGCGGGCTCCGAGAGCGCGTGGGTATCCTTGCCCATGTAGAGTGGGCCGTCGGTGCCGCGCTGTTTGCGGTAGTCGCAGATTGCCTGCGTGATGGCCAGAATGTGCGACTCGGTGAAGCTACCGTGGAACGGCGAACCTCGGTGCCCGCTGGTGCCGAAGCTGACGAGCTGATTGCGGTCATCCAGGCCGGGATGGCGCTCGAAGTACTCGCGCTCCAGGCGCGCCACATCGATGAGCAGCTCCTTGGGCGCCGGCTTGCCTGCCAGCGGTGAAAGTTCGGGCTCGCCCAACGACGATTGCATCTCTACCGAACCGGGCATGGCCTCACCTTCCAGATTTCGTTGGCATATTCCGCGATGGTGCGGTCACTCGAGAACTTCCCCGAACTCGCCACGTTCAAGATTGCCTTGTGCGACCACTCGCCGGCATTGCCGTATAGCGCGCCGAGCCGATCCTGCGCGCCGCAGTACGACGTCAGGTCCGCGAGGTGCATGTAGTGATCGCCGTGCGTCAGGAGAACATCGCGCAAAGGGGCGAAGATGCCCGGCTCGTTACGGCTGAAGTGATCGGAGAAGATCAGGTCGAGCGCGGCCCTGGTCTCTGGATCGTGGTCATAGTGCCAATAAGGGCTGTACCAGCCGCGGCTGCCTTCCACTTGTTCCACCGTGAGGCCGAACAGGAACATGTTCTCCTCGCCCGCCTCCTCGGCCATCTCGATGGTGGCCCCGTCGCGCGTGCCCACGGTCAGCGCTCCGTTCATCATGAACTTCATGTTGCTGGTCCCGCTGGCTTCGTATCCGGCAGTGGAGATCTGGTTCGAAACATCCGCGGCTGGAATCAGCCGTTCCGCCAGAGACACGTTGTACTCGGGCAAGAAGACCACTTTCAGCCGGCCTCTCACAGCAGGATCGCCATCGATCGTCTCGGCGATGTTGTTGATGAACTTGATAATCAGCTTGGCCAGCCGGTACGCGGGCGCGGCCTTGCCCGCGAAAAAGAAGGTCCGCGGCGGCACGGCCAGATCCGGATTCTGCCGCAGCTGGTTGTAACTGACCACTATCCGAAGCGCGTTCAGCAGTTGGCGCTTGTATTCGTGGATGCGTTTCACCTGGCAATCGAAAATCGAATCCGGATCCACCGCTTGCCCGGTCGTTGACTTCAGCCAATCCGCGAAGCGTACTTTGGTCTCGCGTTGGGCGGCGGCGAATGCTTCGCGCACGGCCGCATCCCCCGCGAGCGGCTTCAGGTTGCTCAACTGGCTCAGGTCCGTAATCCACCGGTCGCCGATCACCTCCGTGATCGTACGAGCCAGACCGGGATTCGCCTCCAGCAACCAGCGCCGCGGCGTCACTCCGTTGGTCTTGTTGCTGAAGCGCTCGGGGAAGATCTCTGCCAGATCCTTGACAGTCGTCGTCTGCAACAGCTTCGAATGGACCGCCGCTACTCCGTTGGTGCTGTGCGACCCCACAATCGCCAGGTTGGCCATGCGAATCTTGCGTAGCACTCCCTCTTCCACCAGACTCACCCGCTGCACGCGTCCTTCGTCGCCCGGATACCGGCGCCGCACATCATCCAGCAGCCGACGGTTGACCTCGTAAATGATCTCCAGGTGTCGCGGCAGCATGATCTCGAACCATCCAGCCGGCCACTTCTCTAACGCTTCCGGCAGCAGCGTGTGGTTGGTATATGCCAGCGTCCTTCGGGTCAGGTCCCAGGCTTCATCCCAGCCGAGGTGTGCATCGTCCAAAAGGACCCGCATCAACTCCGCCACCGTTATCGATGGGTGCGTGTCGTTCAGTTGGATCGCCACCTTCTCAGGCAGCAAGTCCCAATCGACGTTGAATCGCCGGAACCGCCGCACCAGGTCCGCCACCGAACACGCCACCAGGAAGTATTCCTGCACAAACCGCAGTCCCTGCCCGATCGTCGTGGAATCGTCCGGATAGAGTACGCGAGTCAGTGACTCCGCTTCGAGCGTCTCACTCAACGCGCCCACGAAATCACCTGTGCCGAATTCCTGAAAATCGAAAGAGTCCGGCGCCGCCGCAGCCCAAAGACGAAGTGTGTTGATGGTCTTGCCGCCGTAACCCACCACCGGCCGATCATAGGGGATGCCAAAGAGACACGATGGCCGGCCCGGTATCACCTGAAAGCAGCCGTTCCTGAGTTGGAAGGTGCAGTTGAGCCGCACCTCCACTCTCTCATGCGGCCGCGCGACCTCCCATGGGTCTGTAACGCGCAGCCAGTTGTCGGGGTTCTCCTTCTGCCAACCGTTCACGATGGACTGCCGAAACATCCCGTACTCATATCGCAGCCCGTAACCGGTGGCCGGAATCTGCATCGTTGCCATCGAATCGAGGAAGCACGCCGCAAGCCGCCCCAGCCCCCCGTTCCCGAGCCCGGCATCCGGCTCTTCTTCGATCAGTGCCGGCAGGTCGAGGCCATGTTCCTGCGCGGCGTGCCGCACGAGCGGGTCGAGCAGCAGGTTGGTGAGGTTGTTCGCCAGCGATCGCCCAATGAGGAACTCCAGGGAAAGATAGTAAACGCGTTTGGGATTCTCGCGTTCGTACGTGCTCCTGGTCAGCACCCACCGCTGCGCCAGAACATCGCGGATGGATCGTGAGAACGCCTCAAACCGTTCGCGCGCGGTAGCCACCTTGGGATCGATCACGCGGTCGAAGATCAGATGACGTTCGTAAAACGCGTTTTCGGTGCCGGCGAAGGGAATGGGGCCGCACCCATATTGCTGAAGCAGTCCGGATACATTCGCTTCTGTGGCGGGCTGTGCGACAGCCGCGGATCCAGCGTACGTCGATTCTTTCGTGCTCACTAGGGTCTCCTTGTTAAGGCTTTAGTCGGCCACGTGGTGATCGTCATTCCACAGCCGAATTACGGGGCGCGCAAAACTGTGCTCGTAACTCAACGCGCTGAGACTTGCCGTGCTGAGCAGAAAGTATCTGCCCGCCAGGCCCGGTCCCAACGCCAGCCAGCGGGCGGCTATCACACGAATGAAGTGCCCGCTGGAAAAAAGCATGACGTCTCCCGCGATGGCACGAATGCGCTCGATCACGCGGTCGGCCCTAGCGGCCACTTGCTCCGGCGACTCACCGCCCGGGCAGCCATCGCGGAACAGATCCCATTCCGGGCGATCCGCCAGGATCTCGGCTGAGCGTAGGCCCTCGTACTGGCCGTAGTCCCACTCCATCAGGTCGCGATCGACTTCGGCCACAACTCCGAATCCAGCCAGATCGCAGGTTCGCGCGGCGCGCTG
>DATJYW010000480.1:0-11161 GCA_035499435.1 Candidatus Acidiferrales bacterium
CGCCGTACCGTCGGCATTCATGCGCGCCGGAGAGATCTTCAGCCCGTCGTAGCGGAACGTGGTGAAACTCAGGCCGTGTCCGAAAGCGAACTGCGGCTTGCCCGTGAAATACAGGTACGTGAAGCCCTTGGTGACGTCGTATTCGTCCTGCGGCGGTATCTGGTCGAGCGAATCGTAGACCGTGTACGGCAGCCGCCCCGCCGGATTGTAGTCGCCGAAAAGCACACCGGCCAGCGCCGTGCCCGCCTCCTCGCCCGGATACCACGCCGCCAGAATCGCCGGGACATTCTCGCTCGCCCATTTGACCGACACCGGCCCGCCGCTCATGATCACCGCAATCGTCTTTGGATTGGCCTTGTACACCGCTTCCAGCAGCTGCTCCTGCGATCCGGGCAGATCGAGACTCTTGCGGTCGCGCCCCTCTGCCTCCACTCTCAGGTTCGTGCCCAGGAACAGAATGGCGGCATCCGATTTTCGCGCCAGGTCCGCTGCCTGCTCGATCTCGCCCGCTTTGGCCGGCTCCAGAATATCGCACCCCGCCGCATACTCGACTTTCACGTCCGGGCCCAGTTTCGCGCGGATGCCTTCCACCGGGCTGACGATCGCCGGTTTCGCGCCGAAATAATTCCCCGTCTCGAAATGGTCCGCCTGCGGCCCGATTACCGCCACCGACTTCAGCTTGCCCTTCTCCAGCGGCAGGAATCCGCCCTGGTTCTTCAGCAGCACAATCGATTCCTGCGCGGTCTTCAACGCCAGCTCCCGGTGCGGCTGCGATGCAATCACATCCCCGCCGATTTTCGAGAATGGCACCATCTCCGGCGGATCGAACGCGCCCAATCGGAATGCCACGCGCAGCACCCGCGTCAACGCCTGGTTCACCACGGCCTCGGAAACCAGGCCGCTGCGCACCGCGCCCGGTAGGGACGCCTCGTAGAAGTTATCGTCCAGATCGCACCCGGCCTCGATCGCACGCGCCGCGGCGACTTCCACCTTGTCCGTGATCTTCGCCCCTTGCACCAGGCTGCTGCCGATCCCGCCCAGGTCCGACACCACAAAGCCGTCGAAGTGCCACAACCCGCGCAGAATGTCGGTCAGCAGGTATTTGTTGGCGATATTCGGGACGCCGTTCAACTGGTTGTAGGATGCCATCACGGATTGCGCCCGGCCCTCGATGATTCCGGCCTTCCAGTGAGGCAGCCAGTATTCCATCAGGATCCGCTCCGGCACCTGCGCCGAAAGGCTGTGCCGGTCCGTCTCCACATTGTTCACCGCGAAATGCTTCAGCGTAGCCGCCACCTTCAGGTATTTCGCATGGCTGCCTTGCAGTCCCTGGACGTAGGCGACCGTGATCCGCCCCGCCAGGTAAGGATCTTCGCCGAAGCACTCCTGGATGCGTCCCCATCGCGGATCGCGGCTGATGTTGATCACCGGCGAGCGGTACACGAGTCCGTGCTTCGAACGCGGCCCGTCGGCGCCGATGTTATAAAGAGCGCGGGCCTCGTCGGACATCGAATCCGTGATCGTCTTGATCAGCGCGGGATCCCACGTGGCGGCCATGCCGATCGCGGTCGGGAAAAGCGTGGTCGGCTGCTTCGACCATACCCCGTGCAACGTCTGGTTCCAGCCTCCCCACGCGGGGATGTGCAGGCGGTCGTTGCGCGACGAAAGATGGTTCAACTGCGCCGCCTTCTCTTCCAGGCTCATTTGCGAGATCAGGTCCGCGATGCGCGCTTCGATAGGCTGTGCGGGATCTTGATAGATACCCTGTGCCCGCGCCGGAGTATGGCCGGCCGCCAGAATCAATACCGCCAGGTAGCGCATATCAGAAGATCAGTTTCAGTCCGAACTGAATGTTGCGCGGTGTGCTGATGGTGGACGTCACCACGCCGCCCGACGCCGTGTCGATATTCGTGCCCGGCGCCGAGAAACTCGGACTGTTGGTCAGGTTGAATGCCTCCGCCCGGAACTGCAGCCGCACCCGCTCGGTGAACGTGAATTGCTTGAACAGCGAAAGGTCCAGGTTTTTGAAACGATCCTCGCGCAGGATGTCTCCGCCGGAGTTGCCGTAGGTGTAGGTCGCAGGCAGCATGAACGCCGTCTTGTCGAACCAGTTGGCGATCGTCGGATTGTCGAGCTTGCCCGAGCCGATGCGAATCGGCCGCTGCCCGCCGATCCCGGTGTTGGCCGCGTCGCGGGAGATCGTCGGCGTGTACGGGCGGCCGCTGCGCAACACCACGATCCCCTGAAGCTGCCAGCCGCCCAGCGCCGCATCCACCGCCCGATTGGCGCTCCCCAGCAGCTTCTTGCCCTTGCCGACCGGCAGCTCGTAACCGACGCTCGCCGTCAGGTTCTGCGGTATGTCGAATCCCGTGAGGGCGCGCTCATATGCGTAATTGCCGCCCACCGCCGGGACATTCGAAGTCGTGATGCTCTTCGACCACGTGTAGGAAACCAGGTACCACAGCCCGCCGCTGAAGCGCTTCTGGAATTTCGCCTGCAGCGCGTGGTACCTGGAGGAGGCATCCTGCCCGTTGTAAGTAATCGAGCCGAAGGTCGGCAGAGGTCTCCTTGCCTGAATCGCCCCGGGACCGGCCGGCGGATTGTTGATCGGGTTGGCGTCGTACAGGTTGGTGCCCTTGTTCGCGACGTAATTCACTTCCATCACGGAATCGTGCGGCAGTTCGCGCTGCACACCGAAGCTCCAGTGCTGGTCGTAACCCATGGGCATGTTCGGATACCCGCCCGTCAGGCTCGCCGCCGTGGCCGACCCTCCGATCGGACGCCCCACAAAGAACGTCGCCATCGTGCGCAGCCCGTCGTTGAACACGGTCTCGCTCAGCGTATAGGGAACCATGTTGTGGTTCACCCGGTTGCCGCTGCTTTCCACCTCGTAGAAAATCCCGTATCCGCCGCGCAGGACGGTCTTGTTGTCGAACGGCCGCCACGCGAATCCGAAGCGCGGCGCCCACTGGGCCTTGTCCGTTGCCGTGCAGTTCGCTGCGATCCCCGCCTGGCTGCAGGTCTGGACCAGGTTGCCCAGCAGCGCGTTCGCCGTGGGCGCCGCGAACTGCGCGCTCAGGTCGATGGCCTGCACCGCAATCGGTTTCGGCGAATTGGGCAGGATCGTCCCCACCTGCCCCTTATATCCGTTCAGCCACGGCGAATACTCGTAGCGCAGCCCGATATTCAGCGTGAGCCGCTCGTTCACCTTCACGTCGTCCTGCGCGTACAAGTGCCAGTACGTGGCATAGCCGCCGAACCAGTCCGCCGGGAAGTTGCGCCCCACCGAGTAGGGAATCCCGAGCATGTAATCGGCGAACGCGTCGCCCGTGCCCGCCGGCTTGGCGGGGTTCTGCGTGATGCTGCCATTGAAGGTCCACTGCCCCTCGTACACGCCGCTGTCGGTGAACAGCGGCACCCAGTGTCGGATCTGACCGCCGAATTTGAAGATGTGGCGGTTCTTCACCCAGGTCAGGTTGTCGCTGTACTCCCATACCTTGAGGTCTTGCGTCTTGGGCCGCTGATCGAACGTCGAGCCCGCCAGCGAAGCGTAGCCGCTCCACCCGAAATCCGGGAACGAGCCCGCCACGCCCGGACGATGCCCGGTGTCCTCGAAGCCGGGGACTCCCGCCTTCGAATAGAAATCCGTGCCCTGCAAAAATGCCTGGAGGTCGATCGCATTGGGCAGGTAGTTGAACCTGAATTCGTTGATGAGCGACGGCTTCAGGTTGCTGTTCAGCGCCGCGACCACGTTGTGCCCCCGCGTGTTCAGCGAAGCATAACCCAGCGCCGGAAACGCGTTGGGATCGTTCTCCTGGTAGTTGATGAAGCTGTAGCGCACGAACGCGCGATGCTTGCTGGTGATCGTCTGGTCCACGCGAACCGTGGCCTGGTCCTGATCCAGGGCGGTCGAAGGCGCGAAGATCGCGCGGTTGCCGGAATTCGGATCCGCCAGGTAGGCGGCGAAGAACTGCGCCTGCGGCGACAGGCGCGCCGTGGGAATGCGGTTGCCCGGAAACGGCGCCGCATTGGTCGGGTCGTAAATGGGATTCAGCCCCGGCGCACTGAAGTCCCCGGCCTTCTGCGCCGGCGTAGGCACGATACTGTTGAACACCGTACCCGCACGCTGCCGCATCCCCTCGTAATTGAGGAAGAAAAACGTCCTGTTCCGGCCGTTGTAAACCTTCGGAATCCGCAGTGGGCCGCCGATGGCGCCTCCAAACTGGTTCCGCTTCAGCACGTCGCGCTGCAGCGCGAAGAAGTTCCGCGAATCCAGCTTGTCGTTGCGCAGAAACTCGAACAAGACGCCGTGATACTCGTTGGTCCCGCTTTTGGTAGTGCCATTGAGCACCCCGCCGGCATTGCGGAACTCGGCGCTGTACTCGCTCTGCTGGATCTGGAATTCCTGCAGCGCGTCGATCGACGTCTGGATCAGCGTTCCGCCCTGGTGATGGTCGGTAGTATCCACGCCGTCGAGATAGAACGACGTCTGGTTCCCTGCGACGCCGCTGATCGACGTGCCGGACTGGTAATTCGCGCGGATGCGCAGCAGGTTGCCGCTGCCCGGCAGGAGCGTGGCTCCCGGCGTCAATCGCGCCAGTTCGTAGTAACTCCGGCCGTTCAAGGGAAGGTCGACGATCTGCTTGTTCGTCACCTCCTGCCCCAACGTGCCCGACTCGGTATTCAGCAGCGGACTCGCCGCCGTGACCTCGACCTTGGTCGAAACGTCGCCCAGCCTGAGGTCCACGTCCACGCGAGCGGATTGGCCTACGATCACTTCCACCCGGTTGACCACCGCCGCGCCGAATCCCTTGGCGCTGATGTCCACCCGGTAGAAGCCGGGATTCACCGGCGTCAGAACGAATTCGCCGGCGCTGTTCGTCACCAATGTCCGAGCCTCGTTGGTGCCGGTGTTGGTGATCACGACGGCGGCGTTTGGTACGACCGCTTTGTTTGGATCGTAGACGGTTCCGACGATGCGTCCGGCCTGGACCTGGGCCAGCATCGCCGCTGCGCAGAGCAGCATCATAGCGGAGAGCCTGAAAAGCGTCACGGTTTTCGGTGCTCCTTTCGGTCTAGAAATGGTACTACCAATTCTCATCGAAAACAACAGTCGCGCTTCCTGATTCTGAGCTATATTGAAATTTCAGGATGCCCTATCGGACCCGCAAGAAAGACCTGACCGCCAAGCTGCTTGCCACCTTCAAGCAGCTCATCTCCGAGGGCACGCTGGTGCCCGGAGCGCGCCTGCCGGCGGAGCGCGAAATGGCCTCCAGCCTGAAAGTCAGCCGCGGCTCGCTGCGCCAGGTCCTCAAAATGCTGGAAATCATGGGCGTCGTCTCCCAGCGCGTCGGCGACGGCACGTACCTCAACGGCGCCGCCCCCAGCATTCTCGCGGAGCCCATGGAATTCCTCATCCTGCTGGATGGAATCTCGTTCGGAGAGTTGATGGAGGCACGCCTTATTGTGGAGCCCGAGCTCGCCGCCAGGGCCGCCTCCCGCGCTACCCCGGAGTATCTGGCCATCCTGCGCCAATCGCTGGTCAGCATGAAGGAGAGCGGCGCCGGCCACGCCGGCCTGATCGAGGAGGATCTTCGCTTTCATCGAACCATCTTTCAGATGGCCGATAACCGCGTGTGCAGCATCATGTTCTCCATCGTGCACCAGTCGCTGCACAATCTCATGGAGATCACCTCGCGGATGGTCGGCCTCGATCATACCATCAAGCTGCACACCCGCATCTACACCGCGATCCGCAAGGGCGACCCGGAGGAAGCCCGAGCCCGGATGTTCGCCCACCTCACCGACGCCAAGGGCCTCTTGACCCGCTCCAACGAAGCCCGGATTCAGGCCCGGATGGGCGACCGCTTTGGCACGCTCTCGCTGCGGTAGAGGGATGTAATTGGTAATACCTTTTGACGGAACGCGCTAGTCGCTCCTGATCTGCGCGCATTCTTCGTCGAGTTGCTCCGGACTGGCGCGATTCAGCAGCCGCCACAAGCGGGGACGCCGCGCCAAAGCCGATTCCAGGCTATCCAGAGTCCGGTATAACAGCGGGTTGGCCATAATCGAGACAATCGCCGCCGCCACCAGGGGATTCATCGCTCCCGGCGGAAGCGCCCCCACCTGTACGCCCAGCGTCCCCAACAGGAACGAGAATTCGCCCACCTGCGCCAACGCGATCGCCGCGCCCAGCCCGATGCGGGAGCTGTACCCCAGCACGGCAACAATGCTCATCGCCGCCAACGGTTTTCCGACCATCACGATGGCCAGGGTCGCCACAGTGAGTAACGGCGACGCGATGAGCTGGCGTGGGTCGAGTAGCATGCCGACCGATAGAAAGAACATGACCGCGAACGCGTTGCGCATGGGAAGCGCCTCCGCTCCCGCACGCGCGCTGAATTCCGATTGCCCCAGCAGGTAGCCGACGATCGGAGACCAGCCCAGCCGCTGCGTGCAATATCCTAACGCGGTGGCGCCGATGAAGCCGGCTGCCAGGGTGATCAGCAGATTCAGTTCATGCACCGTGTTGTCCCTCTCCGCAGTCGTACCCGTCGACAAGACCAATCGTTAGGATCCCGCCGCCAATGGCAAGGACTTCAGTGAATGGACCCTGGCACACTAAGGAGCTGAAAAAGTGCCACCCACGCAAGAACGGCGGCGGCGTAAACTCCCGTTCTGCATGATTTCGGACCCACACTCTATTTTATCCTTAGCCGCCTCTTTCGCGAGGCGGTATACTCGCGCTGAGGTGTTTGCGCATGTCTCGTGAGACCCCAGCCCCTCTCCTGAAATGGACGGTTCTCGTCCTTTCCTGTGCTCTCTTAGTAAGGATCGCCGCGTTGGCGGCGCCGCAGTCCACCGAGCAGCTTGCATCCGAATCCAAGCGTTCCACCCAAGCCGGCGCTACGTTCACCGCGCCCGCCAATTGGTCCCTGCGTAGTCAGGGGAACATCATCGTGCTCACGCCGCCCGAGCCCGATTCTCATCTCGTGATCGTCGACGTGAAAGCGGCCGACGCCGCTTCCGCCGTGCTCGCAGCCTGGTCCGCGTATCGTCCCGATTTCAAGCGCCCGGTCAAACTGACGACTCCCTCTCCCGCGCGCGACGGCTGGGACGAGCGGAAAAACTTCGACTACGAAGTATCGCCCAACGAACGCGCCGTCCTCGGGGCGCTCGCCTGGCGCGCCGGAGACAACTGGACCGTGGTCATCCTCGACGGCAAGGAACCCACATTCGAAAAGCGCGGTTCCCAATTCGGGTTGATCCTCGGGAGCCTCCGCCCCAAGGGTTACAACAAGGAAACCTTCGCCGGTCGCAAGGCGCTCCCCCTCACCCCCGACCGCGTCGCCGAGCTGAAGAGCTTCGTCGAAACCTCGATGAAGAAGCTCGACGTCCCCGGCGCATCGCTCGCCCTGGTGGACGGCGGACGCGTAGTCTACGAAGGCGGAATTGGTGTGCGCGAGCTGGGTAAGCCCGAGCCTGTCGATGCCAATACGCTCTTCATGGCGGCCTCCAACACCAAGGGTATGACCACGCTCCTGCTCGCCCGCCTGGTCGATCAGGGCAAAATCCGGTGGGATGAGCCGGTGATCGAAGCCTATCCGAAATTCAAGCTCGGCGATGCCGATGTGACGCGCCAGGTTCTGGTGAAGCACCTTGTCTGCGCCTGCACCGGCCTTCCGCGCCAGGACCTCGAGTGGATCTTTGAATTCAACAACGCCACGCCCGAAACCTCCATGGCCCTGCTGGGCACGATGCAGCCCACCAGCCGCTTCGGCGAAGTCTTCCAATACAGCAATCTGATGGCGTCCGCCGCCGGCTACGTGTCCGCGCACCTGTACGATCCCAATCGCGAGCTGGGCGCCGCCTACGACAAGGCCATGCAGGACCTCGTCTTCAACCCGCTCGGCATGAACTCCACCACCTTCGATATGGCCCGCGCCCTGAAAGCCAACCATGCCTCGCCCCACGGCGACGACGCCGACGGCAAACCCCAGGTCGCCAACATGGCTTTCAACTATTCGGTGATGCCTCACCGTCCAGCGGGCGGCGTCTGGACATCCGCCCACGACCTCGTCAAGTACGTGCAATTGGAAATCGCCCGCGGCAAGCTGCCCGACGGCAAGCAGCTCGTCTCCGAGCAGAACCTCCTCATGCGACGGCAGCCCCAGGTCGCGATGGGCGAAAACCAGACCTACGGCATGGGGCTGATGGTCGACAAAACCTGGGGCGTCACCGTCGTCCATCACGGCGGCTCTTTGGCTGGGTACAAGAGCGACCTGATGCTTCTCCCGGACTACGGGATCGGCGCGGTTCTGTTGACCAATGCCGATACCGGCGGCATGCTGCTTCGCCCCCTGATGCGCCGCCTCCTCGAAGTGCTCTTCGACGGCAAGCCGGAAGCAGTGGGAAATGTCGATGCCTCCGCTCACAACTTCAAAGCAGAGCTCGCCAAGGATCGGGAGCGCCTGGTCATCCCCGCGAGTTCCGATCTGGCTGCCAAACTCGCCCGCCGCTATTCGAGTTCCGCCCTCGGCGAGATTGCGGTGATCAAAGACGGCGGCTCTACCACCTTTGACTTCGGCGAATGGAAGAGCAAGGTCGCCTCGCGCAAAAACGACGACGGCACGGTCTCGTTCATCACCATCGACCCGACCAACATGGGCTTCGAATTCGTCGTCGCCGACCGCTCCGGCAAACGCGCCTTGATCGTTCGCGACGGCCAACACGAGTACGTATTCACCGAGGTTTGATCTCCGGACGATCGCCAACCCGCATGTCTCTGAGGCCCGGTCCTCAATACCTCGGGTCGAACCGCTGGCGCTTCTGCGTTTGGGCGCCGCGCCGCCGCCGCGTCGCTCTGCGCTTGTACACCTCGCCCGAGCAGATCTGGGAATTGGCGCCCCGGGAATCCGGGTATTTCGAGGTGACAGTCGAAGCTCCGCCCGGCATCCGCTATCGCTACCTTCTGGATGACACGCTCGAGCGGCCCGATCCCGCCTCGCCTTTCCAACCCGAAGGGGTTTACGGCCCTTCCGCCGTCTCCAGCGATTTTCACTGGACCGACACGGAATGGCGCGGCCGCGAGCTCGCCGATTACATCATCTACGAAATCCATACCGGCCTGCTGACGGAACAGGGGACTTTCGAGGCCGCCATCGATCGCCTCACGTATCTGCAACAGTTGGGCATCACCGCAATCGAGCTCATGCCCGTCGCTCAGTTTCCGGGAAAGCGAAACTGGGGCTACGACGGTGTCTTCCTCTATGCGCCGCAAAACACCTACGGAGGTCCCGACGGCCTCCGCAAACTGGTCGACGCGGCTCACCATCACGGCCTCGCCGTCGTCCTGGATGTGGTCTACAATCACCTCGGTCCCGAAGGGAACTATCTTGCCGACTTCGGCCCGTACTTTACCGGCCGCTACCGCACACCCTGGGGCCCCGCCATCGATTTTGACGGGCCCGAAAGCGGCCCTGTGCGTCAGTTCTTCCGTGAGAACGCGCGCTACTGGATTGCCGACTTTCACATCGATGCCCTGCGTTTTGACGCGATCCACGCCATTACTGACCGCTCTTCCAATCCCGCGCTGGCCGAAATGACGGCCGCGGTGCGGCAGGCCGGCCGGGAACTCGGCCGCAAGACATATGCCATTGCGGAGAGCGCCGCCAACGACTCACGAGTCCTGAGACCCGCCGACCAAGGCGGCCTGGGCTTCGACGCCCAGTGGAACGATGATTTTCATCATTCCCTTCACGCGCTGGTAACCGGCGAAAGAGACGGCTACTACCGGGACTACGGTGATCTGCACCAGCTCGCCAAGGCATTTACGGAGGGATTCGTTTACACGGGACAGTATTCGGCGTTCCGCAAGCGCAACTTCGGCACCCCATTGCGGCTCGAGTCAGGAGAACAGCTGGTTGTGTGTTCGCAGAACCACGACCAGGTCGGCAATCGCTTCCTGGGTGAGCGGCTCACGTCCCTGGTGTCCATCGACGGCCTGAAGCTCAGCGCGGGAGTAGTGCTCCTGTCTCCCTTTGTTCCTCTTCTCTTCATGGGAGAGGAATACGGAGAGACGGCGCCCTTCCTCTTCTTCACCGACTTTCAGGACCCCAAGCTTGCCGAGGCGGTCCGCAGCGGACGGCGTAAGGAATTTGCCGCATTCGCCCGCACTGGGATTTGCCCCGATCCGCAGGACGAAGCCACGTTCCTTCAGTCGGCCTTGACGCGAACGGCCGGCTCGGCCGTACTCTTGGAGTTCTACTCGACGCTCATCCGCCTGCGAAAATCGAGCCCCGTGTTTGCCGCGTTGAATCCGTCGGATTGCCAGGTGACAGTGTCCGGCGGTTCGTTGATCGTGTCCCGGGAGGCACACGGCAAAAAGGTCGCCGTCGTGTACTGTTTTGACGGTTCACACGCGCGCCTGACCCTGTCTCTCGCCCCAGGCGATTGGTGGAAACAACTGGATTCTTCCGAACCCCGCTGGCTGGGACCCGGCAGCCGGATTCCCAGCCGCATGACGTCTGCCGGCTCGGTGCTGGTTGAGATAACGCCTCGATCTCTGGTAGTCTTTGCTAACCACGAAGTGTCAGAGTGATGCCATGCCACGCAACCGTCCGTCAGGCACGCCGGATAACGTGGATGCCAAGAATCTGCAACTCAAATTGCAGTTGAAAGCCTTCTGGTCAAAGGCAACTGAGGGCGGCACGATTATCGTCTATCCGAACGAAATGAATGAATTCCCCAAGATACCCAAGCACCTTGCACCCCTTACCGGCGGTGGGGAAGCCGTGGCGATGTACACCCTGGGGCGAACTCTGGAACGACTCGATATCCCGGAGAATGATGTGCGTGGAACGAAGTCTTCCGAAGGAGTACTGAACGGCCCAAAGTGCCTGGTCATACTGCTGGGCTCTCCCATAGCGAATCCCCGAGTCGGAGAAATCTCGGAGGCGCCGCCGAACTGGAAGCGGAGATTCAAGTTTGATGCCCGCGACCAAAGTGAGGAATTCTTTCTACTCCAGATTACAGACACGTGGATGCCATCCCAGGAACGGCCCTACGGGGATACTCCGGCGCATGGTACTGACTTTGCCCTGATCACGTTCATTCCCGGAGAAGATGGTCGCCGATCGATCCTGGAAGTGGGGGGACTTAG
>DATJYW010000481.1:0-11679 GCA_035499435.1 Candidatus Acidiferrales bacterium
AAGATCATCGACCCGGGTATCGTGCCTGAGCGTCCGTCTTCGCCCAACCTCCCGCTGAATGTGGTGGGAGCGCTGCTCGCCGGGCTGGTGTTGCCAATTCTCTACCTCACCATCGACATGAGCTTCCAGGAGCAGCGGGCCGCTTCTCGGCGCTCGGCATTACGCGTCGGATGAGCCCCGCGGCGCCAGTCCAACGCCCCGCGCCGCTCTGGGCCGCCCTAGCCTTCGGCGCCTGGGCCGCTGCCATCGCCTTTCAACCACTGTTCGCCCTGCCTGCCGCAGCCGTTCTGCTGGTGTGGTGGACTCTCCACACCTCCACTCGCTGGCTGGGGCTCTTCCTGGCCTCTGCCCTCTTGCTTCCGCCCCTGCCTATCCCGATCGGCGATTCCGGGCCTCACCCCAGCGTCATCTTCGCCGCTCTCGGGCTCTTCGCAGGAATCCTATGGATCAGCGAGTGGCACTACCGGCCTGGATCTCTCAACCACGCGTTCATCGCGCTGTTCGGCGTACTGCTCGCCAGCGTCGGTGCGGCGGCAGTCTATTCCGGCGAAATCGCGGCCGCGGGCAGCCTCACTCGCGTACTGCTGTTCGGCATCTCCGTATACGTGTATTTCTACACCGCACACGGCCCCGGCCGCGGCATCGACCCGGCGCGCAGCGTGCGCCTGCTCTACGCCGCCGCCGTTGCCGCCGCGCTCTTTGCCTGCGTGGATTTCTACTTTCAGTTTCCGGCGCCAGCCGGATACGGCCCACAGTTCGTCTGGCTCGATTCCGGAATCTACCGGCGCGCGCAGGGCCTGTTCTACGAGGCCAGCACGCTCGGCAACTTCTGCGCGTTCTTCCTGGTGATGGCCACGGTGGCGCTCTCGCGCCCACGCGAGCAATCGCCGGTGGCTCGCAAGTGGCTGGTGCCGGGCGCGGCGGTGCTGCTCGCGGCGCTGGTGCTCTCCTACTCGCGTGCATCGCTGCTCAACCTTACCGTCGCGCTCGCGGTGCTGGCCTGGCGCAATCGCCGGCGCGTTCCGCTCTGGCGCGTGGCGGCGCTGGCGGCGGCCGCCGGATTGGCCACATGGCTGGTCTTCCCGGTATTCGTCGAGGCCTATTGGCTGCGGCTCTCTGCCTCGGCGGAGTATTTCTTCAGCGCAACGGAGGGCGTGCTCTCCGGCCGGGTGGCAAGCTGGCGCACGCTGGTCGATTGGACCGCCGCCAATCCCTGGCAGGCGCTCACCGGCATCGGTTACAAAACACTGCCGTACACCGATTACCTTGGTGCTCCAGTCGTGGCAGACAACATGTACCTAAGCCTGCTGGTGGAAACGGGCGTGGCCGGCCTCGCCGCGCTCCTCTGGCTGAACGTGGCCATCGTGCGCACCGCTCTCCGCGCGCGCGATTCGCTGCTCGGCACCTGGATGCTCTGCTTCTGGTCCGGCCAGATGGTGCAAATGCTGTCCGGCGATTTGCTCACTTATTGGCGCGTCCTGCCCGTCTATTTCTTCGTGCTGGCGCTCGCGCGCACATGACCATCCTCTTCCTCGATCAGTTCAGCGACCTCGGCGGAGCGCAGCAAGTCCTGCTCGAATTTCTGCCGGCGATCAGGCAGCGTGGCTGGCACGCGCTGGTCGGCTTGCCGGGCGATGGTCCGCTGTTCACGGCCGTCCGCGCATTGGGAATCGAGACCGCGCGCATCGATTGCGGCCCGTACTCGTCCGGCCAGAAGTCCGCCGCCGATCTTGGCCGTTTCGTCGCCGGCACGCCGCGGCTGGCGCATCAGATCCGCGCGCTCGCCCGGCGCGCGGGCGCCCAGATCATCTACCTCAACGGACCGCGCCTGGTGCCTGCCGCGGCACTCGCCGGTCTAGACCATCCGGTGGTCTTTCACTCGCACAGCTACCTCGCTCACGGAATAACGCGCCGCTTCACGGGAGCCGCACTCCGCAAGATGAACGCCCGCGTGATCGCGGCGTGCGCCTTTGTCGCCGAACCCTGGAGGCGCTACGTCGATGCGGCGCGCATCCGCGTGATCTACAACGGCGTGGCCGGCCCGGCGCAGGCCCCCAAGCGCTCCACCGGCAACGCGCCCCGAATCGGCTGCATCGGCCGCCTCGCTCCAGAAAAAGGCCAGCTCGACTTTGTAGCCGCCGCCTCCCTCATCCATCGCGCCCTGCCCGGCGCGCGCTTCGTCATTCACGGCGCTGCCCTCTTCCACAACGCGGCCTCCGGACGCTACGAAGCCAGAGTCCGCCGTGCCGCTGCGGGCCTGCCGGTCGAGTTCGCCGGATGGACTGCCGACGTCCACTCCGCCATGGCATCCCTCGACCTGCTTCTGGTCCCATCCGCGCGCCTTGAAGCCACCACCCGTGTAATCCTCGAATCCTTCGCCGCCGGCCTGCCGGTGATCGCCTTCCGCTCAGGCGGCATTCCAGAGGTCGTGGAGCACGGCATCAACGGCTTGCTCGTGGACTCCGCGGAAGAGATGGCCCGAGAATCCATCCGCCTGCTGACCGCCGGCAGCGCTCTTGCCGGTGCCATTTCCCGCGCCGCGCGCGACACCTGGGAGCGCCGCTTCACCATCGCGCGCTTTCACGACGAGATCGCACGCGTCCTAATATCTATTCACCCGACCTCTGCTGGAATGCGCAACGCGGGTTGATGTTGATCGTTTTCCGTGCGCACCGCGCACAGCTCGCCGATCAGGTTCGCGGCCCAGCGATAGATATTCCGATCCCGGACCACTTCCCGCATGCGCCGCATGCGCGCCGCGCGTTCCTGCGGCGGCATCTCCAGCGCGCGGCGAATCGAGCCCGCCAGTGCCCCGGTATCGTAGGGGTTCACCAGCAGCGCGTCCGAAAGCTCGTGGCACGCGCCGGTGAAGCGGCTCAGGATCAGCACGCCCTGATCGTCCTCGCGCGACGCGACGAATTCCTTCGCCACCAGGTTCATTCCGTCGTGCAGCGACGTCACCATGCAGAGGTCGGCCGCTCGGTAGTAAGGCAGGATCTCCTGGTGGCTGTGCTGGCGCTTCAGCAGCACGATCGGCCTCCAATCGCTGGTCTGAAAGCGCCGGTTGATTCGATCGGCCTCCTGCTCCACTTCCTCGATCAGGTCGTGATACCGCTCGATCTCGGTCCGGCTGGGCGAGCCGATCTGTACGAACGTGAAGCGCCCGCGATAGGACGGACACATCTCCAGGAACGCCTCTATGCCGCGGAAGCGCTCCGGAATGCCCTTGGTGTAGTCGATGCGGTCGACACCGACTCCCATGAACGCCGCCCCGCGTACGCCTTGCGCCGCCAACAGCTCGCCACGCTCGATGTGGGGCAGCTCGCCCGGCCCGGCGGCGTGTTCCTTGCCATTCATGGCAACGCTGATGGGGAACGGCCGCACCAGCGTCAGATGTCCGCCGCGCGTCACCGCGAAGCGCTCCCACTCGGTACGCGCCTCCAATGCGGCATCCACGGTTTCCAGAAAGTTGTTGCAGTGGGCCTGAATGTGGAATCCGATCAAATCGGCGCCTAACAGGCCTTCGAGCAGTTCTCGCTGCCACGGGCAGATGCCGAAAGCCTCCGGGTTGGGCCATGGAATGTGCCAGAAGATAGCCACGCGCGCATCGGGCCGCCGCTCCTTGATCATCGCGGGCAACAGGGCGAAGTGGTAGTCCTGCACCAGAACCACCGGGTTCAACTCGGAAGCGATCTCATCGAGCAGCACATTGGCGAAACGCAGATTGACCTGCTGGTAGCGTTGCCAGTCGTCGCCGCGAAAAATCGGCCGCGTGTGCGCGATGTGGCACAACGGCCAGATGCCCTCGTTGGCAAAGCCGTAATAAAAGCCGCGCTCCTCTTCGGGAGTCAGCCAGACCCGGCGCAGGGTGTAATGCGGAGAGTCCGGGGGCACACGCACGTGGTCGTGCGCGTCCACCGTCTCGCGGTCGGCGTCGCCCGTCCCCTGAGCCACCCAGACGCCGTCGCAAGCGCGCAGGATCGGCTCCAGGCCGGTCACCAGGCCACTAGCCGGCATCGTGCTTTCAATGCCGCTCTTGCCGTGCCGGTGCTCGTACGGCTCGCGATTGGACACGGCAAAGAGGCGTGTACCTCCCAACCTGTCCTCTACAAAGACGCGCAGGCGCTCGTTAGTCCAAGTCGATTCCGCCGAGTTGCGCAGGCGCGCTTCCTCTTCCGCGGCCGCGCGCGCCGCGGTCAGGCTGGAGGCCAGTTTGGTTGCCTCCTTCGCCAGCGGCTCGAAATCCCCCGGCGGCGGAAGAGCGGAAGGCGCCGCCCCCGTGCGCAGGTCGCGCAGCCATTGGGTCATGTGCAGAATGGGCCTGCCGATACTCAATCGCACCGAGAGCAGCACGATCGCCACAATCACGATCGTCTGAACCGCGACTCCCTCCAACTCCCGCTTCCACAGGGCGCTCGTTCGCGACTCGATATAGCTGGCATCGTGCAGAATGGCCAGGATGCCGATCACCGCGCCGCCCGACCTCAAGGGCAAGGCGACAATGTGCAGCGGCCCGCTGGGAGAACGTATGAACGCGGAGCGTGCCCAGCCCTTGCGAATCGCCTCCGCCACGGTCGGGGGATTCGGCTCGATCAACGAGTCCATACCTGGAGTCGCCGCCAGAGGCGTGCCGTCGGCCGAGTACACCACGACTCCCGCCACCGTCTCGCGATCCTTGAACCGCTCCACCAGGCGCTGCAATTCGCCGTAGGAGTGGTTCGTGACCAGCGGTTCCGCCGCACGTCCCAAGCTCTCCGCGAGTATCAAGGCATGCCTGTCCAGGTCCCGCCTCATCCCCTGCGATTGCGCGCGCGTCTGGTAGACCTCGAAAGCCAGCGACACCGCGGCCACCGAGAAAATTAAGGAAAGACTCAGGCGCGCTGTCAATCGCATCGTTCCCTCCCTTGCACGACCATCCTTTGGAAGAAAAGGAGTTATCCCTTCGTGACTTCCACCCTGGAACGTAGTGAAAACTCTAGCGGGGTTTCTGCCGGCAGCTTGACATCCTTGCGGCCCGTGATGAACGCGGTGGTGGTGCCCGCCGCGGCTCCTACGCCGGCGCCGATCAAGGCTCCAACCCCTCCGCCGGCTAATGCTCCGATTCCGGCTCCGGCCGCCGGACCGCCGCCCATGAACGCCAGGTTGCGCTTTTTGTGGCTGCCGCTGGCACGCGTGTCCGGCGCGGTTGCGATGTGATACGTCGTGTCATGCAGACGGAAGGAGCGCAGCGTCACTTCCAGCACCGCGCGTCCACGAAAACGGCCGGAGTGTTTCGATGCCACAACGGCGCCTTCAAAGGGTGTGCCTTTGGGCACAACGACCGTACTGCCGATGACGATCGGGTCGTCCAGCGTAGCGGAAAAGCGCGTTCCCGCGGGCGTGCGTTTCGTATCCAGCGTCTCGGCCAGCCGCACCCGGATCCGCGTGCCGGCCGGTATTGCGATGGTTTCCTGGCGATATTCCGGCTCCATGCGCCGCGGCGGCTGAAAGGCAGACGGCTTTGCCGGCGGCACGGCTGCCCTGGACCCAGGCGAAGGAATGTCCGCAGGCTCCGCGGACACGATCGGACTGGGCCGAGGAGTCACCAACGGGACGTCGCCTTGGCTCGCGGTTCCGCTTGGCGCCTGTGGCGCCGACGCAGTCTGCACTGGCGGCGCCTGAGCCTCAGTGCTGCTCTTCTGCGCACTCTGCCGACGTCCGCAACCTGCCAACGCCACCACCATGATCGGAATCACGAACTTTCGAAACATCGTTTTATCCCCTGTCAATTGAAGACAACGCTGACGGGCCCAAGCCAACCTGCCTCGCGCGGACGACGAACCGTTCGGGCGCCGGACCCACATAGTGGAACGGGTAACAGGTGACGAGTGTCAACACCGGTCCGGGTGTCGGCAGCAAAGAACTCGTATCGGCCGGGTTTACAACCTTAGTCCAATCGACGACATACTGATAACGACCCGACGGCGTCACCAGCGTGATTGTGTCCCCGTCGCGGATTCCCCGCAGCGGGCGGAAGAAAGTGTCGCGATGGCCGGCCAGAACGATGTTGCTTCTTTGTCCGGGCTCTGCTGTTTCGGGGATTCGGCCTACGGCGACACGCAGCGTGCCGCTGTCGCTGCCCTCGAGCACCATCGCCGAGAATTTCAGCCTTGGAATCTCCAAACGGCCCACGAGGCTGCCCGTCGGCCGAGGTTCATTGCGCGGCGCCGGAGCCAGTGGACGCTGCATCCGCAACTCCTCCTCGAGTTGCCGGTTCTGTACGGCTTGGAAGATGTGCGCTTCGAGAAAGACGCCGGCGCAAAAGCCTGTCGCTAAAGCGCCGGCGATCCATAAGCTGTACTCCGTTTGTTTCAGGAGCACGCGGACGCGCATGGTCAGGAACTGCTCCCCATCCGCCGGTTGGCGATTCGCAACGAAGAAGCCAGGCCCACACAAGTCAGGCCCAGCAACCCGATTCCGATGGTGTTCCCAGCCGTGTGCGGCATTGCGGGTTCTGGAGCCGGCGTTTCAGCCGGTGCTGGAGCGGGTGCTGCCGCGGCAGCAGGTGTCTCCGCCGGCTGCTGCTCTTCCGTAGGCTGTGACTCAGTCGCCTCGGGCGCCGGAGGCGGAGGAGCCGGTGTCTCGGCGGCCGGCTGTTCCGCCGGCTGCGTTACAGGAGCGGGTTCCGGGGTGCGATTCTCGGCAACTGTCGTTTCACTACCGCGCATTGCTGCCCGAATCTCGGCCATTCGCTTGGGTGAATATACGAACTCCTGCCCTATCGTGTCGCCTGGGTAGAACCAGGCACGCACAGGTTCAGGTCCGCCGCCCGGCACCTCGTAGAACGTGAGGATCGTTTTGCCGGCCGGTTCCATGCGCTGCTTCGGAATCGCGAAGTCGGTCGCGAACACGTGATTTTCTCGATCGTTCAGAACCTGGACAATATGTCGATCGGATTGCGAATCGAGAAGTTTGAAAACGTACTTACCGGGCGGCAGGATCGCCCCCGGCACTTCGATGGATTGTGACGTTGTTACGTAGGTCTTCTTGTTCCATTCATCGGCAGTGGCGCGAGTGGCGGTACCGGTTAAGACGATACCTCCGAATAAACACAAACAGAACTGTCGAAGATTTTTCATTTTGGATCAAGACCTCCACGCAAGGATGTTGTGCAGATGGCATGCCATAGCGCCAGGCGCGTGCTTTCAAACGTTTGCGGCACGATTGTACGCGCGCATACCTCGGGATGGCTATGAAAAATCTGCATTTTAACAAGTCTGCGCGTTACAACAGCGTGCGGAACATGATCGCTGCCACGCCGGCGGCAGCCGCGGCGCCCATCAGCACCGGCCCGAATCCGAATTGCTCCAGCAGGGCGCCCGCCGCGAACGCTGCCACCGTCTGCGCGGAAAACGCCACGAGATAATTCAATGCCGACGCCCCGCCGCGCTCGCGTTCCCCGATGTTCTGCATCAGCAGCGCGTTCAGCCCCGGCTCGCTCATCCATTGACAGGACATGTAGGCAACATACGCGGCTGCCGCCCGCGCTCCCGGGGCCTCCGCGGAGAGACCCGCCAGGGCCAGAGCGGTCGCGCACATCATGCAGGCGATGCCGCCGACCAGCCCGGCGCGACGCGTTACCAGCGGGGCGGCAAGCACGGCAAAGACCTGGACCACCTGTGCACCCGAAAAGATGGTGCCGATCTCTGCTACCGAGAATCGCAGCCGCGCGAGGTAGATGTTGTTGAACGGGTTGAAGACTCCGGTAGCCAAGTGCCAGATGGCGAAGGGCGCCAGAAAGCGAAGCAGGAACGGTCCGCGCGGGTAAATTCTCGTCCCTGGGGGTGCACCCGAAGCGAGCTTGAGACGCCACGCGGGCAGCAGTGCGGTACCGCACAGAGCGGCTGCCAACACCAGGGCCGGCCGCTTGCCGTGGAGCAAGCCGGGCAGTTGGCCGCCCACCCAGTTCCCCACGACGCCGGTGGCGAACATGGTGGAAAAGAACACGCTGAAGGCAGCCGTGCGCCGCTTGTCCTCGACTGCGGCCGCGATCGACGGCGCCATCACCACGGCCCAAAGCGAGAACACGGCGCTAGCCGTGAAGGCGAGCCCGAGAACGGGAGCGCTAGCCACCACGAAGGCGCGCATGAGAGTGAGCACGGCCGTAGCGGCGATGGCGCCGAGCAGAGCCTTGCGCAAACCCAGCCGGTGCGTGATGTAGGCCGCAGGCAGGGTCCCGGCGAGACTGCCCAGACGCGCGGCGCCGTTCATTTCGCCGAGAGCGCGCACATCGAAACCGGCGTCCGCCAGAAACAGGTTGTACAGCAGAAAGAAGATGAACAGAGCCAGGTTGAAAACCACCGCGGCGGCGAGGAAGACCCAGAATTGCGGTCCGAAAGAACTGGTCCTCAGCCACCAGCGGGCTCCGCTGCCGCCCGTCGTGAACAAGGCGATCGCATGGTGCCGCAAGCGCCGCGCCACGCGCCGCGCGTACTGCCCCTGGCCGCCGCCGGATCCGCGCGGCGGCAAGTTGCCCGGCAGCAGGCGGCGGCGCGCTACGGTCAAACGGTCGAGGGAAGAGTTCAGCAGGCCGAGGTGCAGCCACAGCTCGACTTTGTTGGGAACAAACGGGGATCTCGCCGGGCCGGCCCAGAAGTCGTCGAACCACGCGAGGGTCGCAGTGGGCAAACGCTCGATTTCTTGACGCACCGCAGGCGCCATCGCACCTCCGAACCAGGCCTCAGATAGCCGGAACGCGACGGCTTCCAGCCGGCGCAACTCCGGCGCGTGAAGGGCTTGCCATTCGCGCCACAAACCGGCGTCCTCCGCCGAGTTGTGCAGACACAAGGCCAGCTCGTATACGTGGAACGGACGCGTGTCGCCGCGCAGCACGTGTTTGAGGAGGTGCAACGCAGCGTAGCCGATCGCGTCGGGCGCGCGGAGCACGGGCATCTCGAGCCCGCCTACGACTCGCGTGGTTCTCCGGCTCCAGAACTCTTCCCCGCCCGGAGCATGCAGCTTCTCCACGCCCGCGTCCCAAAACTGAAAGTGCAGCTCGACGGCCAGCGGCAGGTCGGCCGCGAAATAGTCGCCGCGCCATTCCCATTTGGCCGGCGGGATCAGCGCGGGCAGATGGTCGGTGGGGAAAGCATCCATGCCCTCCACCTGTTTGTATCCATCGGCAAGGAGCCGCCGGCACGCAGCTTTCGCCTGGGGCGCGGGCAGGTAGAGGTCGACGTCGTACTGCACGCGGTCTGCAGGCCGCATGCCGGAGAGTGCGCACTGTGTGGTGCCCTTCAGGGCGACGAAATCCAGCCCCGCGCCGCTCAGCAATCTCCGCAGGTAGTCGTACAACTGCTCCAGATCGCGCAGGCGCACCAGGTTCTTTTCCGCACGCTTTGTCATTTCCTCCGGAAGAAAGTCCGGGGCTGCCCGGTGCACGGCCAGCGTGATTTGCGAGCGATCGCAGTAGGCAAGCGCATCGTGCGCGTCCCGCTCGCTCAGCCGCGCCAGCAGGTCCGCGCGCGGCTCGCTCAGGTGCAGCGCCGCGAGCGCCGACGCAGCGCCGGCGGGCAGCCCGGGACAGTTCGGCCAGAGGTTCGGCAATCAGAAATCGTATCGCAAGGCGAACTGCATCCGGCGCGGCTCCCCGGAAGTGAAGATCTTGCCGAAGAACGGGCCGAAATCCGGGTAGCCGCCGGGAATACCCCAATTGGGATGATTGAACGTGTTGAAGGTCTCCGCCCGGAACTGAATCGTCGAGTGTTCGCGCAAGCGGAAGCGGCGCTGCAGGGCAAAGTCGAAGATGTTGTTGCCCGGCCCGGGGATGGTGTTGCGGCCGGCGTCGCCGAATGTGTAGGGAGCCGGCGCGCTGAAGGCAGCGGTATTGAAGAAGTGATCCGCCGTGCGCTGGTCGCGCGGCAGCGTGACGCTCTGTCCCGGCACAATGTTCGGGCGGTTGGGCGTTCCCGAATTGGCGAAGTCCAGGGAGAAGTAGAACGGATTGATCGGCGTGCCGTCCTGGAGCGTCAGGGTGCCGCTCAGCGACCAGTTGCGCAGCAGGGGCCCGGCCGCATGCACGTCGGGCATCCGCCAGACGTAGGCCGCGGTGATGCGCCGTCCCGGGTTGTCGAAAGACAGGCCCCGCTCCAGCCGGAGGTTGCGCTCGTCCTGCGCGCCCGCACTCTCGAAGAGGCCGGGAATCACGCTGTCCGCGTCGTCGATGGATTTCGACCACACGAAGCTCGCCAGCAGCGAGAGCCGCGACGAGAGGCTCTTCTCGGCCTTCACCTGGAGCGACTGGTAGATCGAGTTGGCGATGTGCTGCCGCTGAATGATCGGCCCCAGCAAGGGAAACGTGCGCAGCGACTGCAAGTCTCCGGGCCGCGGCGGGAGGTCCTCGCCCGTCTCCACGTGCGCGGGCGTGTTGAAGCGCCGGTAGCGCCCGAGGTCCGTGCCCTTACTGGCGATGTACGCGGCTTCCAGCAGAATCCGCCCGGGAAGCTCGCGCTGCAGGCCGGCGTTCCACTGCTGCACGTAAGGCGTGCGCGCTCCGGGGTCGATCCCGTAGTAGCTCGGAAAGCCGGTGGAGGCGGTCTTGGGGAACGCGTCGTACGTGGTCAGGACCGGCGGGTTGATGCCCTGCGTCTCGTTCATCTGGTTGAGCAGGCGGTTGAGCAGCAGATCGTACGATTCCACCGCGATCTCCGGACTGAAGTAGATTCCGTAGCCGGCGCGGAAGACTGTCTTGGGCGCCACCTGCCAGGCCAGCCCGATACGCGGCGCGAAGTTGTTGCGGTCGGGGCGCGTGGCGCTCGATACAGGAATCAGCCGGGGCGGGGCTGGCAAGGTGGAATAGTCGAGGTTGAGGAAGTTGCCGCGCGCCTCGGTGTACGGCGCCGCGTACTCGTAGCGCAGGCCGAGGTTGACGGTCAGCCGCGGTGAGATGCGCCAATCGTCCTGCGCGAACGCGGCGTAGACGTTCTGGCGCAGGTAGCCCTGCCCCGAGCCTTCGGTGCGCGTCGAGGTCTGCGGGAAGCCCAGCAGGAAATCGGCGAACGGATCGCCGTCGGTCGTGGCCGTGCCGTCCCGGCTGGTGAAGACGCCGGTGTAGTTGTACTGGCCGCGCGTCAGGTTGCTCTGCAGGTAGTTCAACTGGTAGTGAATGAAGCTGCCGCCAAACTTCAGCGTGTGCCGGCCGCGCACGAGCGCCAGGTTGTCGCCGAACTGCCAGAGGTTGTCGCGCTGCGACTGCGGCAGGCTCGGAGAATCGGTCACCATCGAGTAGTTCTGTGCGTTGAAGTAGGGCAATCCGTAGCTGAAGGGATCGGTGGGGGGATTGGCCAGGCCAAGCTGTTCGGCGACGTTCACGTGATAGGCCGTCTCCGGCAGGCCGAAGACCTTCAGCCGCGTGAAGGAGGCGCGCGCTTCATTGGTCCAGGCAGCCGCGCCGGCCAGGTATCCGACCGCGGCCTGCTGCGCGCGCACCTGCTCGCTGAACGGGAGCAGAGGGAAGCTCCCGGCCACCACGTTACTTTCGTCGTTGATGGTGTAGTGCGCCGAGAGCGTGCCGCGGCTGCCGAACTGACGATCGACACGCCCGGATCCGATGTCGCCCGTGTTGCGATTGGGCGTCGAATCCAGGTAGTTGCCCGAGGCGGAATTCGAGTTCGGCAGCGGCTCGTAGGTGGTGAGAAACCG